>SHYN01000068.1 GCA_009692785.1 Chloroflexota bacterium
CGGCGGAGAGGGCGGGATTCGAACCCGCGAGCCTTTCGGCTACCCGCTTTCCAGGCGAGCGCACTAGACCAACTATGCGACCTCTCCCTACTCGGTTGGGCTTGCGCGGCGGAGAGGGCGGGATTCGAACCCGCGCTGCTTTCGCAGACCGCTTTTCGAGAGCGGCACCATCAACCACTCGGACACCTCTCCGCACGATAGTTTAGAGGAATGCGCCGCCTACCCTACGCCTACGTGGTCGTGGCTGTCACCTTCCTTGCGGTCTTTGCCACCTCGAGCGTGCGCGGTGCGCCGGGCGTCATCATCCGTCCGCTTGAGTTGGAGTTCGGCTGGGATCGGGCGAGCATCTCGCTCGCGGTGGCGGTCTCGATCCTCACCTTCGGCCTCGGTGGGATCTTTGCCGGGGGCGCCGTCGAGCGCTTCGGTCCGCGAGCGGTGACCTCGTTCGGCGTGCTCTTCGTTGCGGCGGGGCTCGCGGCCACGCTCACCGCCACCACCCTGTGGCAGCTGTACCTCTACTGGGGCGTCGTGACGGGCATCGGGACCGGAGCGGCTGGCAGCGTCATCGGGGCGACCATCGCACACCGCTGGTTCCGCACCCACCGCGGGCTCGTCGTCGGCATCCTCGGCGGCGCCACGTCCATGGGACAGCTCATCCTCATCCCGACGATGGCCGCGGTCACGGTGGCCGTCGGCTGGCGCGGCGCCCTCGTCGTCCTCATCGCGCTATCGGCGGCCGTCCTCCTCCCGGTGCTCGTCTTCCTACGGGACCGGCCCGAGGATGTCGGCGAGACCCGCTTCGGCGAGGCCGCGGTGGTGAGCGCCGCCGAGCACGCGGCGGACGGCCGGAGCACTCCGCTGCGGCTCGCGATCCGAAGCCGCGACTTCTGGCTGCTGGCCGGCTCCTTCTTCATCTGCGGGTACACGTCCAACGGGCTCATCGGTACGCACCTCATTCCCCATGCCGTGGACCACGGCTTCACGGAGGTGACGGCCGCCGGCGCGATGGCGCTCATGGGCGGCATGAACCTCGTTGGCTCGCTCGCCTCCGGCTGGCTTACCGACCGCTTCGACCCGCGGCGACTCCTCGCGACCTATTACGGCCTGCGCGCGCTCTCTCTGGCCGCGCTGCCACTCATCTTCGATGTTCGTTCGCTCTACCTCTTCGCGATCCTCTACGGACTCGACTGGATCGCGACGGTGCCCCCCACCGCGAGCCTCGTCTCCTCGATCTTCGGCCGCGCCTCGCTCGGCACGATCTACGGCGTGATCTTCTTCGGTCACATGCTCGGCGCCTCCATCGCCGCGTATGCGGGCGGGCTGTTCCACGATCTGCTCGGCGACTATCACCTCATCTTCATCTCGGCAACGCTCATGGGTGTTGTGGCAATCGGGCTCGTGTCACGGATCGACGTGCGGCCGCGCGAGGCGGCAGCCGGACCCGAGGCCGCACCCGTGTACGGCGGATAGCGACGCTGGGTTCGTGCTCAGCCGGCCGGCGCCGGGCCTCGTGCGTCGGCGCGACGGTCGGCAAAGAACTCGGCGAGAAGCGTCTCCGCCTCAGTGCGGCGCGCGCCGAGACGCCAGCGCGGGTGATGATTGAAGCGGGGCTCGTCGAACAGCTCGATTACCGACCGGACCGCGCCGGCCTTCTCGTCAGGCGCGGCGAAGACCACGAGCGGGATCCGCGCCAGGACTATCGCGCCGGCGCACATCGCGCAGGGCTCGAGCGTCACGTACAACGCGCAGTCGTCGAGGCGCCAGCGGCCCAGGACCCGCGCTGCCTCGCGCAGGGCGACGATCTCGGCGTGCGCCGTGGGATCGCCATCGACCTCACGGCGGTTGTGACCGCGCCCCACGATGGCACCCGCTCGCACAGCCACCGCACCGACCGGCACGTCCGCGTGGCCGGGCGCCGCTCGCGCTTCGTCGAGCGCAACTGCCATGTGGCCGTCATCGTCGGCGACCGACGGAAGTGCCGCCGTTCCCACGCGCTTAGATCGTGAGGCCCGTGCCGAGAACGATCACTCAGTCCTCTCGTTCGAAGAGCGTCGCGAGGCCCTGCCCCACGCCGATGCACATCGTCGCGAGCGCGTAGCGGCCACGGCGGCGGTCGAGCTCGCGGATCACCGTACCAGCGAGACGCGCACCGGACATCGCGATTGGGTGACCGAGCGCGATCGCACCGCCGTTGGGATTCGTTCGGTCCCCGGGGAGTCCGAGGTCCCGCATGCAGGGGATCACCTGCGCGGCAAAAGCCTCGTTGAGCTCGATCACGTCGAACGCGTCCGTCGAGATCCCGGTGCGCAGGGTGAGCTTCCGGACCGCCGCGATGGGACCCACGCCCATGACGTCGGGATGCACGCCCGCCGACGCGCTCGCAACGAGGCGCGCCAGCGGCTTGATCCCGAGCGTCATCGCCTTTTCACGGCTGGCGACGATGAGCGCGGCGGCGCCGTCGTTGATCCCCGAGGAGTTGCCCGCCGTCACCATGCCGCCCTTTCGGAACGCGGGCCGGAGCTTGGCGAGCTGCGCGATAGTGGTGCCGGGTCGTGGATGCTCGTCGGCGCTCAGGGCGCTGGGACCCGTATCGACCGGGGCGATCTCTCCCGCGAAGAAGCCCGCGGCGATCGCGGCCGCGGTGCGCTCCTGGCTCCGCGCCGCGAAGGCGTCCTGATCCTCACGAGATACGTTCCATTGCTCGCACACGTTCTCGGCGGTCTCCCCCATGCTGATCGGGGGATAGCCCTGGTCCATCAGGCGAGGATTCGCAAAGCGCCAGCCGAGCGTGCTGTCGACGAGGGTCCGCTCCCCTCGAGGAAATGCCTCGGACGGCTTGAGCATGACCAGCGGTGCGCGGCTCATGCTCTCCGCCCCTCCGGCCACGACGAGGTCTGCCTCGCCCGCACGGATCCGACGGGCCGCGTCGTTCACCGCCTCTAGGCCGCTGCCACAGAGCCGGTTGACCGTCACGCCGCCGACCTCCTTGGGCAGCCCAGCAACGAGGGCCGCCATGCGACCGAGGTTGCGATTGTCTTCACCGGCCTGGTTCGACGCGCCGAAGACCACCTCGTCAACCTGGTCGTCGCGCACGCCGCTCCGCTCGAGGACCGCGCGGATGACGAGCGCCGCGAGGTCGTCGGGGCGCAGGCCCGCGAGCGCCCCGCCGTAGCGACCGATCGGCGTGCGGACGTAGGCGAGGATGACCGCATCACGCGGGTCACGCATCACTTCCCGCCGAACCGTGCCGGGCGCTTGTCGAGAAAAGCGGTCACGCCTTCACGGTAATCGGGCGACCGGCCCGCACGATCCTGAAGCGAGGCCTCGACTTCGAGGAACGACCTCAGGTCCAGCTCCAAGGCGACGGCGAGCGCCTCCTTCGTGAGGGCGAGGGCCTCGGTCGGGCCCGCGGCGAGTGCGGCGGCATACGCGCGCCACCGCGCCGCGAACTCGGCATCAGGCCAGACCCTCGTGACGAGCCCGATCCGCAGCGCTTCCGGCGCTTCGACGGGCTCGGCGGAGAGGAAGAGATCGGCGGCGCGCCCCAGGCCCACCAGGCGCGGCAGGAAGAATGCAGCGCCGGCATCCGGCGCGAGGCCCACCCGCGACCAGGCCGCGCGGAAGGTCGCCGTCGCGCTCGCGACCCGGACGTCGCAGGCCAGGGCGAGGCCGAACCCCGCACCGGCGACGACGCCGTTGCAAGCGGCGATGACCGGTTTTCGCGCCGCGCGGATCGCGGACACGATCGGGTGATACCGGCGACGCAGCTCCGCACCGAGGCGGAGATCGCCCTCGGCGGCGAGCATCGTCGCTCGATCGTGAAGGTCCTGCCCCGCCGAGAACGCGCGACCGGCACCGGTGATCACGATCGCGCGCACCTGCGGATCCTGCGCTGCGGCGCTCACCGCGTCGCCGAGCGCCGCCGTCAGCGCTTCGTCAAATGCGTTCAGCACGTCGGGGCGGTCGAGCGTCAGGATCGCGAGCGCGCCGTCGTGCTCGACGCGCAGCGGCGTCATCGTCCGGTGAAGGTGGGCTTTCGCTTGTTCACGAAGGCATCCACCCCCTCGCGTTTGTCGTCGGTGGCAAAGAGGAGCGCGAACGACTTGCGTTCGTGGAGCAGCCCTGATTCGAGCGGCTGGCTCTGTGCGGCGTTCACGAGCTCCTTGGCGAGCCGGACCGCGATCGGTGCCTTTGCGGCAATGGTCCGCGCCACTGCCTTTGCGTCCTCGAGCCAGGTGGCGGCGGGGAAGATCCTTGAGACCAGACCGATCGCCCGTGCCTCCTCGGCTTTGATGAAGCGCCCTGTCAGAATGAGGTCATTCGCGACGTACTTCCCGACCGCGCGAGGAAGACGCTGCGTGCCGCCGGCGCCCGGGATGATCCCGAGATTCACTTCGGGCTGTCCGAACTGCGCGGTCTCCGAGCAGACGATGAGATCGCAGATCATCGCGAGCTCGCACCCGCCTCCCAACGCGAAGCCGGACACGGCCGCCACGATCGGGGTCTTGATCCGCGCGACCCGCTGCCACAGCCCGGGGAGGGAATCCTCGAGCATCGAGATAGCGGAGGCGTCGATGAACTGCTTCTTGATATCCGCTCCTGCGGCGAAGGCCTTCTCGTTGCCGGTCAGCACGATGCAGCGGATCCGGTCGTCGGCGTCCAGTTCCTCGAGTCGCGTCGCGACCATTTCCAAGACTTCGGCGTTGAGCGCATTCAGGACCTCGGGGCGGTTCAGCTGGACCACGGCGATCGGCTCTTCGCGTACCACGAGGACGATGTCAGCCATCGGACGGCCCCCCTATCGATGATCGCTCTCAGTATGGTGCGCCATACGGTCCGCTTCCCGCATTCGGCTGGCAGGTGGGACAAAAGTTCATCTTCGCGCCCTCGACCTCGCGCGCGCCCAGGCCATGACGGCGCCGATCGCAGTCTGGAGCGCACCGAGCTCGGTCAGGCTCAGGGAGCCGGTCGTCCGTCGCGGATGGAGCAGCGCCTCCCAGAGGATCTCGTCGGCGTAGGCATTCCCGATACCGGCGATGAAGGGGGAGCGCCCGCGGCCGGTCTATCCTCGATGCCGTGGGGAGACCGAATGAGCGCTGACCATGACCTCTCCCGCGCGCGCGCCGCCTACGAGGACGCTCTCGGGAAGTACGAGAATGCGCGCGCCGCGCCGGACCGGATCGGCGAGTACGCGGCCGCCCGCGAGGTCGATCGGACCAGGCGCATCTACTTCATGACGCGCGATGCACATGGCCTCCATCCTGAATCGCTGCGCCCGGCGGGAGCGCAGGTCGTGCACCGGCGTTGGCGGAAGCTGGTGCCGGAGAGGCCGCGGGTGGACGCTCTTCGTGTCGTCCTCAACGTGGCCCTTCCGCTCGTCCTGTTCGCCGGACTCGCGGTGCCGATCGGGATCTTCGCGGTGAACGAGACGCAGCGCGGACCCTCGCTGCAGTCGAGCGGAAGCGCGAATGGGAAGAACGGCGGCGGCGTCGCGCGCGCCCCCGTCATCTCGCTCGGGCGGGAATCCGGCCAGCGGAACGCGCCTCGTTTCCTCGACCTCCCCTTCACGAGCGATCTGCCCCTCGCGCAGGCGACGGCGGTCGTGACCCCCGACCCGGGCGTGCCGTGTGAAGCGATCCTCGACACGCCGAATGCCGGGCGCGTGCGCTGCCTCGGCGTCCTCGCCGGTGGCAGGGAGTTCGCGGTGCGGATCACGGGCGCCGCGGTCTTTGGCGGTGCATCCGCCGCCCTCTACGAGTTCCGCACCCAGGAGCAACTCACCCAGCTCCAGGGGGTCCGCTGGTACACCGAATTCGAGGACCCGACCCAGGACCCGATCGCGTGTGCTGCGGCGTCCTGCCGGATCATCCAGAACTTCACGACCGGCCAGGACAAGCTCTCGGCCTACGGGATCCTCGCGCTGGGCCGGCAGCTGAACCGAAGCCGTGACCCGGGCCTCGACCCGGCGGCCATCGCGGAGGTGCTCCATCGCCTCGATGCGCGCAACACCTACCACTACTACATCTACGCCACGCGGGAGGAGGCCACCCGGGCGGCCGCGGCGTGGATCGTCCGAAGCGGAAAGCCCGTGGTGGCGATCACGCTCGGCGGGCAGCACGCACCGCTCATCACCGGCTTCACGGGTGTGTTCGGATCGGGCGTCAACGACCCCGCGACGCGGATCGCCGGCGTCATCGTGGTCGATCCGCAGCGCGGTGATCTGGACCCGCGCACGGCGCAGTACCGGCCCGACAAGTCGCGCTCGTCCTCGTACCAGACCGGACATGAGCTCACGCTCGTGGAGTGGTACCGCGACGAGTGGTGGCT
>SHYN01000069.1 GCA_009692785.1 Chloroflexota bacterium
GAGGATCACCGCCGGGCCACTTGGCTGCGGCGCGTGGTCACGATCCCACCATCGCGTTCCATCGTCCCACACGCGCAGCGAAGAGCCAGAGCGGCACGGTCAGCGACATGAGGAACGCGCATATCCAGAGGGCCGCCTCCGGCCCGACCACCTGCAGCGCACCTCCGGCAAGCGCGCCGCAGGCGGCCCCGAGGTCGGCCCAGGTGTTGTACGCGGCGAGGATGCGGGCGCGGTCGTGCGCCGGCGCGCGCCGCGCGATGACGACCTCGACCGCGATGATCGCCGTGACCGTCGCGGCGAACACGATCGCCCCGGCACCGACGAACAGCGAGGCCTCGGTCGCACTCGCGAGCGTCACGCTCCCGAAAACGGCGACGACGGCCGCGACGAGGAAGGTGCGACCGGCCGCACGCTCCGCGATACGGCCGGCGAACGTGGACCAGCCGATCTGCGCGACGCGCTGCGAGAGGACGAACACGCCTGCGATGAACGACGCGGGCACGAGCGCGCCGAGGACCGGCGCGCCGCCGGGGAAGAGGCCGGCGATCCGGAATCCACCTGCGACGATGACGAAGCCCGCCGACAGCGAGAGCTGCAACGCGCCGATGAGGAAGAGGGCCACCAGCTCAGCACTCCACACCGAGAGGCGCTCCGCGTCGGGCGCCACGGACCGGATCGCGCGGCGCCACGGTGCGGCGATGAGCGCGGGTCCCGCACCGCCGACCAGGGTGAGGAGTGCCGCCCCGAGGCACGCCACGGGCCAGCCGAAGGCTTCCACCGCGAACGGCGCGTAGGCGGCGCCGGCAAGGTACCCGATGCCGAATACGGCGCGCATCTCGCCGAGGTGGCGTCCGCAGTGCTGCGGCGTATCGTCGATCGCGGCGAGGTACGAGCCATGCCGAAGGAGCGACCAGCAGAAGCCCCAGAGGAGACGGGCACCGAAGAAGAGCAGGAGGAGGCTCGGCAGCGCGTAGACCGCGCTCGTCACCACAGCGAGCGCGAGGGCCGCCACGACCAGGAGGCCTGCGGGGAGGCGTTCGTAGAGCTGCGCCGCGACGCTGTTCGTCACGAGGCGGACCCAGCGATTCAGGGACAGGATGAGTCCTACCGCGAGGCCGTCAAGTCCGAGACGCGCGGCATTCACGGGGAGCGCGGTGTAGAGGAGCGTGTCGCCAAAGAGCGAGGCGGCGGTCGTGAGCGCCACGGCGAGGGCGGGCCGGCCGGCCCTCACCGCGCGGTCGTCGTCGTCGTCATCGCCGTGGCGGCGGGCGACTGGCGGTACTCCTCCAGGGGTGCGACGCCGTGCGCGTTCGCGCTCGCGCGCAGAGCGGTGACCACGGCGAGCGCGGTGTCGAGCGAGGTGAAGCACGGAACGCGCGCCTCCACCGCCGCGCGACGGATGAGGAAACCGTCACGGTCGACATCGGTACCCAACGTGGGCGTGTTCAGGACCGCGGCGCAGCGACCCGAGCGGATGAGATCGAGGATCGCGCTCGAGCCGTCGGCGATCTTGGGGATCTCGGTCACGTCCAGGCCCAAGGTGCGAATGCGCGCCGCGGTGCCGCGCGTCGCCACGAGCTCGTACCCCAGCCAGTGGAAGCCCTCGATGATCCGGGAGGCCTCGGCCTTGTCGGCGTCGGCGACGGTGATCAGCACCGCGCCGTGTGGCGCCGGAGCGAGACCCGCGGCGACGATGGCCTTCCACAGCGCGGGTTGGAACTCGCGGTCCACGCCCATGACCTCGCCGGTGCTCTTCATCTCCGGCCCAAGGTGGGTATCCACGTTGAGGATCTTGCTCATCGAGAACACCGGCGCCTTCACCGCGACCATGGACAGTGGCTCCGGCCAGATCCCGTCCGCACGCGACCAGCCCTCCGCCGCGAGGGTCGAGCCGAGCGAGACCGCGACCGCGAGCGGCACGAGCGGCACGCCGGTGACCTTGGAGAGGAAGGGGACGGTCCGGCTTGAACGCGGATTCACCTCGAGCACCCAGACCTTTCCCGCGCCGTCGATGATGAACTGGATGTTGAGGAGCCCCTTCACCGGGAGTGCCCGCGCGATCCGCGCGGTGAGATGGACGATCTCCTCCCGCTCGCGCGGCAGGATGTTCCGCGGCGGATAGACCGCGTACGAGTCGCCGGAGTGGACGCCGGCGCGCTCGATGTGCTCCATGATCCCGGCGACGAGCGTGTCCCGCCCATCGCTCACCGCGTCGACCTCGACCTCACGGCCGTGGAGGTACTTGTCAACGAGCACGCGTCCCGACCCCGCCGCGAGCGCGGCACCGAAGGAACGTTCGAGGTCCTCGGGTGACGCGACGATCATCATCGCGCGCCCGCCGAGCACGAACGAGGGCCGCACGAGCACGGGGTAGCCGATCCGCAGGGCGATGCTCGCCGCCTCCGCGAGCGAGTCCGCGGTCCCCCCGGGCGGCTGCGGGATACCGAGCATCTCCGCAAGGTCGCTCCAGCGGCGGCGGTCCTCGGCGAGTCCGATCGCGTCGGCCGCCGTCCCGACGACCTGGCCGCCGAGCGACGCGATACGGTCCGCAAGGTTGAGCGCGGTCTGCCCGCCGAACTGCGCGAGCACCTGCACCTTTGTGGAGTGCGTGCCTTCGTTCGCAAGGATCGAAGCCACCGATTCCTCATCCAGTGGCTCGAAGTAGAGGCGAGCGGAGGCGTCGAAGTCGGTCGAGACCGTCTCGGGGTTGCTGTTCACCATGATCGGCGCGACGCCGCGAGCCCGGAGGCTCGCCGCGGCCTGCACCGAGCAGCAATCGAACTCGATGCCCTGGCCGATGCGGATCGGCCCCGAGCCAAGGATGAGCGCCTTGGGACCGTCGAGCGGCAGCGCCTCGTTCTCCTGCTCGTACGTCGAGTAGAAGTAGGGCGTCGCGGCATCAAACTCCGCCGCGCAGGTATCCACCATCTTGTAGACCGGGGTGATCCCCCACTGCGCGCGGAGCTCGCGGACGTCCTCGCCGCCCATCCCGGTGAACAGGGCGGCGATGTCGACGTCGGGGAACCCGAGTCGCTTCGCGCGGCGCAGCAGCCCAGGGGTGGGCGTCTTCCCGCGCAGCTCCTGCTCGCCAAATCGCACGAGGCCCTCGAGCTTGCGCAGGAACCAGCGGTCCATGTGGGTCGCGTCATGCACGGCATCGACCGTCGCGCCGCGCCGGAAGGCCGCGAAGATCGCCCACAGCCGTTCGTCGGTCGCCGGAGCGGCGAGGACATCCTGCACGAAGGTCACGCCGTCCTGCAGCGCGTTCCAGTCCGGCGATTCCCACAGGGCCCCCCGGCCCTTGATCTCGAGCGAGCGGATCGCCTTCTGGAAGGCGGCCTCGAAGGTGCGGTCGATCGCCATGACCTCACCGGTCGCCTTCATCTGCGTGCCGAGGGTGCGGTCGGCGGTGGGGAACTTGTCGAAGGGCCAGCGGGGGATCTTCACCACGACGTAGTCGAGCGCCGGCTCGAACGCGGCGGTCGTCTTCCGGGTGACCGCGTTCGGGATCTCGTCGAGCCGCTTGCCGATCGCGATCTTCGCCGCGACCCGCGCGATCGGGTAGCCGGTCGCCTTCGACGCGAGCGCCGAGGAGCGTGACACTCGCGGATTCACCTCGATGACGTTGTAGGGGACCGTTCCATCGGGGGCGGCTGATGGCGAGCGGTCGGGATGGAGCGCGAACTGGACGTTGCAGCCGCCCTCGATCCCGAGGGCACGGATGATCTTGAACGCCGACGACCGGAGCATCTGGTATTCCTTGTCGGTCAGCGTTTGCGACGGCGCAACGACGATCGAGTCGCCGGTGTGGATACCCATCGCGTCGAGATTCTCCATGTTGCAGACGGTGATGCAGGTGTCCGACCCGTCGCGCATGACCTCGTACTCGATCTCCTTCCAGCCGACGAGCGACCGCTCAACGAGCACCTGGCCGATCGGCGAGGCGGCGATCCCGGCACTCGTGCGGACGACGAGCTCCGCCCGGTCGTGCGCGAAGCCGCCGCCGGTGCCGCCAAGCGTGTATGCGGGACGCACAACGAGTGGGTAGCCGATGCGGTCGGCGAAGGCGAGCGCATCAGCCACCGAGGTCGCCATCGCCGAATCCGGCACCGGCTCGTCGATGGAGAGGAGCAGCTGTTTGAAGGCTTCGCGATCCTCGGCCTGCTCGATCGCACGGAGCGGCGTGCCGAGGAGTCGGACGCCGTAGCGGTCGAGGATGCCCGCCTTGGCCAGCGCCACCGCGAGGTTGAGGCCGGTCTGACCGCCGAGCGTTGGCAGGAGTCCGCTCGGCCGTTCGCGGGCGATGATCCGCTCGAGCACCTCCACCGTGAGCGGCTCGAGGTACGTGACGTCGGCCACGCCCTTGTCGGTCATGATCGTGGCCGGGTTCGAGTTCACGAGAACGGTCTCGATGCCCTCCTCGCGAAGGCTGCGGCAGGCCTGCGTCCCGGCGTAGTCGAACTCGGCGGCCTGCCCGATGAGGATGGGGCCGGAGCCGATAATGAGCACCTTCATGGAGCGAGGAGCGGGTTCCCCGCGACGAGCGAGACCCACCAGCCTTGAGCGGTCATTTCGGCTCGCCGAAATGATTGAGCGGGACTTTCATGGAGCGAGGAGCACGGCGGCGCGGACCTCGTCGAGGAACGCCTCGAAGACCGGCTCGTTGTCGCGCGGGCCGGGCGCGCCCTCGGGGTGGTACTGGTAGGTCTGGATCGGAAGCGTCCGGTGCGCGAGGCCCTCGACCGAGCCGTCATTGAGATTGCGGGCGCTCACCACGAAGCCGGTTTCCGGGCGGATCGAGCCTTCGTCCACCTGAAACTCGTGGTTCTGGCTGGTGATGACGACGCGACCGGTGCGGGTATCACGCACCGGGTGGTTGCCACCGTGATGGCCGAACTGGAGCCGCGAGGTCGTACCACCGACGCAGCGCGCGATGAGCTGATGGCCCAGGCAGATCCCGAGCAGGGGGAGAGGGCGCGCCGCGCCGCGCTGGAGCGCGGCGTCCAGCAGCGTCCGCACGGTCGCGGTCACCTGCGGCAGTGAAGCAGGATCGCCGGGACCGTTCGTGATGACGATCCCGTCGGGCGACCAGCCGAGGATCTCGCGCGCCGAGACGGTCGAGGGGAAGACCTTCACGGTCGCGCCACGGCGCACGAGCTCGCGGACCTGGTTCTCCTTCACACCCGTGTCCAGGAGTGCGACCTTTGGCCCGCTCCCCACCTCACGCGTGACGCCGACGACCTCGCTGACGAGCGGCCGGGTCGAGAGCGCGGCGGTCGCGCGCGCCTTGGTGACCGCCTCTCGCCCGATCTCCGGATCCTGCGCCAGGTGCGGAGCGACCTGGAGCAGCACGCCCCGCATCGTCCCCGTGGAGGTCCGGAGCCGCCGGACGAGCGCGCGGGTGTCGATCCCGGCAAGTCCGGGCACGCCGTTCGAGCGGAGATACGCGTCGAGATCCAGGGTGCCCTCGCGGCAGGTCGGGTTGAGCTCGCGCACGACGAGCGCTTCGACCCAGGGTCGGCGGGACTCGGCGGCGCGCGCGAACACACCGTAGTTGCCGATGAGCGGATAGGTCAGGACCACCAGCTGCCCGTTGTACGAGGCGTCGGAGGCGATCTCCTGGTAGCCGGTCATCGCCGTGTTGAAGACGACCTCGCCCGCCGCCGGCGACGCATCGCCGAACGCCTCGCCCCACCAGGTGGATCCGTCCTCGAGCCCGAGGACCGCAGCCCTGCTCATCGCTGCATAACTATACAGTTCAGATGAATAAAGATGCAATTGCCGCTCGCGGACCTGTTGATCAGGTTCAGTACGCCGACGACGACCCACGACCGCTCACTTCTCTCCCCGCCCGGCGCGCGCGTCATACCGGATCTCGCCGCCCACTGTCGCGACGAGGACCTTCCCGCGGAGCCGCCGCCCGGCGACCGGAGTATTCGTCCCCTTCGAGATGAAGGTGTCGAGGATCCACTCCAGCTCAGGATCGAGCACGACCAGATCGTCGACGAGGAGCGCCCGCCCGAGCACCCGAGACGGACCGCTGGTGAGCGCGGCGATGACGGTCGGGAGACTCGCCCACCCCGCGCGAACGCCGCCGAGAACCAGCGGGAGCGCGGTCTCGAAGCCGGAGATGCCGAACGCAGCCTCCTGATACTCCACGTCCTTCTTCACCGAGGCGTGGGGGGCGTGGTCGGTGGCGATCGCGTCGATCGTTCCGTCGGCCAGTCCCGCCAGCAGGCGCGCACGTCGTTCGGGGTCCGGAGGGGCGGATTCACTTTGGTCGCC
>SHYN01000070.1 GCA_009692785.1 Chloroflexota bacterium
ATCGCCGTCGCCAACGGGCTTGTGGTCGCGCGCGGGGGGGAGCGGCACGACCGTCTCACCGTCGACGAGCGCCTGGAGCGAGGCCTCGGGCCCCTGGAGAAGCTCCTCGAGGATGATCGGACCGTCGCGCATCACTGAAAGGTCGAGCGCCGCGAGCGCCTGCGCGCGGTCGCGCGCGACGACGACGCCCTTGCCCGCCGCGAGGCCGTCGGCCTTCACGACGACCGGGCCGTCGCGCTCCTCCAGGGCCGCGCGTGCGGCCGCGACGCTGGGGTAGGCGCGCCACGGCGCGGTGGGGACGCCGGCCTCGTCCATGACCTCCTTGGCGAACGACTTGCTCCATTCGAGGCGCGCGGCCTCGCGCGACGGCCCAACCGAGGCGACACCGAAGCGGCGGAGGTCGTCGCCGAGCCCGCGCGCGATGAGGTCGTCGGGTCCGACGATGCCGAGGTCGATCTGCGCCGCCGCGAGGTGCTGCTGGAGGCGGGCGACGTCGGTCGGCGGGAAGTCGAGCGTGCGCGCGAAGAGTGACATCGCGGCGCTCCCCGGCACGACGTCGATCGTCGCGACGCTCCGGTCGCGCGCGAGGCGCCAGGCGATCGCGTACTCGCGGCCACCCGAGCCGAGGACGATGCAGTTGAGCCCCGGCGCGCCGCCCGAGCGACCCGGGCTCCGCTGCGCGCGCTGCTCGGCGATGACCTTCTCGAGGTTGCGCCCAAAGAGCTTCATCGCCTAAGTGAAAGCCTACGGGAGGCGGCGGGTTGCGGCATCCGTCGCGCAAGTGGCGGCCGATGTCTTCTCTGAGGGCTTCGCGGAGATCAGGAAAGGCGCAGGAACCGACTCAGTACCATGCTGCAGGTGAGCGATCGGAAGAGGGATCCCGTCAAGATCGCCGTGACGGTCGAGCGCGCGAGCGCCGGCTGGCTGGCGTTCGCGCCGGTGATCCGGGCGACGGCGCAGGGGTTGACGCAGGACGAGGCGATGGCGAATCTCCTGTCGCTCGTCCGGACCCATCCCGACCTGCTCGCCGACGTGCGGCAGGCGGAGTCGCGACGCGTGGAGCTGGTGGCGCTCTAGACGCCGCGGCTGCCCGAGCTCCGCTACCGGGAGCTCGTCAACCTGCTCCACCACTTCGGGACGGACCTTCGCGGCGAGGGATCGCCCGCGTTGCTCGTGACCAATCGCGCCGGCAAGCGCGCCGGCGCCCACTGCCATCCGGGTGGCGTGTTCTGGCCCGAGGCGCTCGCCCGAGTGCTCCGCGACCTGGACGTTCCACGCGACGACTTCTTCGAGTGGTACCGGACTGGTCGTCGCCGCACGCGGCGCTGAGGGTGCGTCAAGGCTGATCATCCGGCGCCGCATGAGGGTCCACGCAATCCGGAGCCGATCTTCTCTTGGTGATGACACACGCTCCGGAGCCGCATCAGGTCCGCCAAAGGGGTGTTGACAAACGCCAACAGGGGGTTGGATGATGCGACGGCGACATCCGAAGAAGGAGGTGGAGGATGCCCTCGCGGCCATCCTCGAAGATCCATGGTGGCGACTCGAACAACCACGAAAGACCGGCCACAGATGGGGCGTGTTGAAGTGCGGACACAATCGCCTCGGATGCATGCGGTCCGTTTGGGGGACGCCCAGAAACCCGGCCGACCACGCGCGGAATCTCGAGGACTGGGCCGGACAGTGCGCTCATCGGTTGCTCCGTTGAAGACGTTCTCGTTCACGATCGTCACTGACGACCACGGTGGCTCTGGGGAGATCGCCGAGCGGCTCTACTCAAGCTGCGCGGACGCGTGCTTCGGAGAGTCTGACGGGATCGTGAGCATCGGCTTCGACCGGAAGGCCCGCACGTTCATGGACGCCGCAGGGAGCGCGATCGCCGATCTCGCGGCGGGTGGCTGCCGTGCCGTCTGCATCCAGAGCACCGACATTGTGGATCTGCCTGGGATCGCCAAGAAGACGAAGCGGACACGCGAAAGTGTGCGTCTGCTCATCGCAGGACGCCGAGGTCCAGGCAATTTCCCCGCCACCGTGTACCCAGACCACCGCGAGATCATGCAACTCTGGCACTGGTCCGACGTGGAGCGCTGGCTTGCGGCCTACGAGAAACGATCGCCGGTGATCGAAGACCATGCGGACGATGTTGCTGCGATCAATGCGGCGCTCGCGTTCGCGAAGCTTCGCTCGCGTGTGCCGGCGAAGCTCCGTCCAGCGATCGATCGCCTGGCGATCGCGGAACGGCCGCGTCGCGCCGTCCGGTCGACGCGACGTCTGGCCTCTTAGGAGGGCGCGCTCCAGCTAACTACGCCCAGGCGCACCGCCCGCGCCGGGCTCCGAGGCTCCGCCAGCAGCTCCTGCAGCGCCTGGTCCTTCGCGCTTCCCTCGCGCACCCAGAGCATGCGGCGAGCGCGCGCGAGGAACGCAGCGGGCTCCGCGGGAGCGGTGCTCGAGCGTTCCATGAGGCGCACCTCGCAGAGCCTCCCGCGCGCGAGCTGGAGCGCGAGAAGCTCGGGGAGTGCGGGGAGCGTCGCCCGCGGCTCACCGTGGACGCGCGACCAGAGGGCATCGATCTCGTAGGGCGGCGGCACCTCGAGGAGCACCGCGATACACAGGCGGCGCGCCGCGCGCTCCATCGCCTCGAGGAAGCCCCCGATGTCCTCGACGTCATGGGCGACGCTCACGATGAGAGCGACGTCCGCCTTGGGGCTCGGCCCGGGCACTGGCCAGCGCGCTTCGACGACCTCGATGTTCTCGAGGCCGGTCTCTGCGATCCCCGCGCGGAGCAGCGCGAGCATCGCCGGCGACGGATCGAGCGCGATGACCTGTCGCGCGACACGCGCCAGCGGCACCGCGTAACGGCCGCCGCCGGCGCCGATGTCGAGGACGACGTCCTCGGACCGCACGAGCGCGGCGAGCGCGCCGACGAGCGGGTCGTCCGCGCGGGCGGGCCCAAAGCGGAACGACGTCGCGACCGGTGCGTAGAAATCACCGTCGCCCACTTCGCGCACGCGGTCGACCTGCTCGCGGTTCGCGCGGACGCGCGCCGCCCAGGCGGCGAGCGCGGCCTGCGGGTCGGGGCGGAGCGCGTCGCCCACTCCAACTCGATCGTCGTGCGGGGTTTCGCGTCGCTTCATCGCCGGCCGATGCTGCGCTCGAACTCATCGACGAGGTCGAACAGTGCGCGCGCCTCGTAGAGCCGACCCCAGGTGCGCGCGGAGACCTCGGCCAGCACGCCCTTCGTCACGAGCTGCTCCACCGCGAGGCGCGCCGCCTCATAGGAGACACCCGCGATCTCCGCCGCGCGCGACGGTGAGGACGGGCTCCGACGGCAGAGCATTGATCAGCTGCTCGGCAGCGGAGCCGCTCCGGCGCAAGCCCGCCTTCTCCCGCAGCCGCGCGAGGAGCGCCGCGATACGGTCAGCGAGGTCGGTCGCACCCAACGCCGCGGTGCGCGTCGCCTGCGCAAACGTTGCGACCCACGACGCGATCATGTCCGGGGTGTAGGAGCGGAACGTCGTGAGACCGCGGACATACGCCGGCTGGTCCGTCGCGAGCACGAGGCTGATCGGCGGAACGCAGACGAGCGCGACCCCGCGCCGGCGGAGGATGGCGTGGACGAGGCATCGTCCGACCCGTCCATTGCCGTCGGCGAAGGGATGGATCGTCTCGAACTGCGCGTGCGCGATGGCGGCCTGCGCGATGGCCGGCACGTCGTCACGCCCGACGAACGCGCAGAGGTCGTCGAGGAGTCCGGCGACGCGATCCTCAGGCGGTGGGATGAACTGCGCCCTTCGCGGCGAGTCGTCGGAGCCGCCGATCCAGTTCTGCGAGGTCCGGATCTTTCCGGCGATCGACGCGAGCGGCGTGTCACGGAACAGGGTGTCGTGGATCGCGGCGAGGTCCTTGGACCTGAGCTCAGGCGCCGCAGCGCCGAGCGCGATCGCCTGCTCCATCGCTCGGATGTTGCCGAGGACCGTGCGTGCGGTGGCGTCGGCCGCCGCCGGATCGAACGCTGCACGCGCGACGCGGCGATGGGATACCACGAGCCCCTCGATGCGGGACGAGGCGACCGACTCGCTCCGGAGGAGCTGCTGGGAAAGTGCCTCCAGCGTGGCGAGGCGCGGCGGGGCCGCGTTCATCGCGCGGACCGCCACTTCGGCTTCGGTGACGACATTCGCAACGTCGGAGGGCAGCGTCGGCTCCAGCGCGGCGATCCGGTCGGGAAGGAACGCCTCATACGTGAACGTGCGCACGCTCCGGCGGCCCCCGAACGCGGCGTCGGCGGGCGTCCAAACGCGCTTCAACGTGCGGTTCGTCATGGCCATCGCAACCTTGCCCTACGATGGCACAAACACAAGGTTACGTCAATAACATTGTGAAGTTACTCCCACTCGATCGTCGCCGGCGGCTTCGACGAGATGTCGTAGACGACGCGGTTCACGCCGGGGACCTCGTTCACGATGCGGGCCGAGACCTTGGCCAGCAGGTCGTAGGGCAGGCGCGCCCAGTCCGCGGTCATGAAGTCGTCCGTGGTGACGGCGCGGAGCGCGACCGTGCGACCGTAGGTGCGGTAGTCGCCCTGCACACCGACGCTGCGGGTGGAGGTGAGGACGGCAAAGGCCTGCGCGACGTCGCGGTAGAGCCCGGCCGCGCGGAGCTCCTCGAGGAAGATCGCGTCGGCCTCGCGGAGCGTGTCGAGCGACGCGCGATCGATCGGACCGATCACGCGCACCGCGAGCCCGGGGCCGGGGAACGGGTGGCGCCAGAGGAGGTCCTCGGGGAGGCCGAGCTCGGCGCCGACGCGCCGCACCTCATCCTTGAAGAGGCGGCGGAGCGGCTCGACCACGCCGAGCTTCATGTCCTCGGGGAGACCGCCGACGTTGTGATGGGTCTTGATCCGCGCCGCGGTTGTGGAGTCGCGCGACTTGGACTCGATGACGTCGGGGTAGATCGTGCCCTGGACGAGAAGCTCCGCCGCGGTGCCCAGCTTCTCGGCCTCCTCCTCGAAGCAGCGGACGAACTCCTCGCCGATGATGGCGCGCTTGCGCTCCGGGTCCTCGACCCCGGCGAGCCGCGCGAGGAAGCGCGCCGACGCGTCGACCGTGATCAGCCGCACGCGCTCGCCGAACGCCGCCATGACGACCTCGCGGCCCTCGTCCTTCCGGAGCATCCCGGTGTCGATGAACACGCAGGTGAGCCGGTCGCCGATGGCCCGTGCGACGAGCGCGGCGGCAACGGCCGAGTCCACCCCGCCCGAGAGGCCGCAGACGGCGTGGCGGTCCCCGACGGCCGCGCGGACCTCGGCGATCGCCTCCTCGACGAACGCCGCGGAGGTCCAGTCGCCGGTGAGTCCGCAGATCGTGAAGAGGAAGTTCCTGATGACGACGCGGCCGTTCGGCGTGTGCGCGACCTCCGGGTGGAACTGCACACCGAAGCGCAGCGCGCCGTCGCTCATCGCCGCTGCGGCGAGACGGTCGGTGCGCGCGATCGCCTGGAATCCGGCGGGGAGGCGTTTGACCGAGTCGCCGTGACTCATCCACGCGCGCTCGCGCGGCGCGAGTCCGGCGAAGAGCGGCGTGGACGCGAGCGACTCGAGCTCCGCCGGGCCGTACTCGCGCTTCCCCTCCGCGGCGACCTCGCCGCCGAGCACCTGCGCCATGAGGTGCATCCCGTAGCAGATGCCGAGGACCGGGAGTGATCCATCGAGGATCGCCGGATCGATCGACGGCGCACCGGTCTCGTGCACGCTGGCCGGGCCGCCGGAGAGGATGACGCCGCGGACGCCGCGCTCGCGAAGCACGGTCGCGCTCACGTCGTGCGGGAAGACCTCGCAGTAGACGCCGGCCTCGCGCACACGGCGCGCGATCACCTGGGTGTACTGCGAGCCATAGTCGAGGATCGCGACCACCTCTCTGCTCAAGCCCACGGCGGCGCCATGTGCCGCGCTCGAGGCCGGTTGACCCTCTGCTCGCGGCACGCCGCTCGTCGTTCGACTTGCCATCGTCAGTACTGCGTCGCGCCGGTGAAGGCGAAGGTCCCGAGGTGGAGGGCGGGGACGCGGTTCCACGAGGCGTTGAGGCCGAACTGCTCGGCACCGACGAGGAGCGAGAGGTCCTTCCCCACGCCCTGGACCGAGGCGAGGGCCTCGTGATACGACTGGGTGAAGCGGAAGTTCTTCACCGGGTAGGCGATCTCGCCGTCCTCGATCGCGAAGACGCCGTCGCGGGTCATGCCGGTGACGAT
>SHYN01000007.1 GCA_009692785.1 Chloroflexota bacterium
GTAGCCGAAGACCGCTCGAAGCACCGAGCCGGGTGCCCGATCGTCGGGTAGGAAGCTCAGCGTGCTCCAGAGCCTCGGGCCCTCGATGGCAGCGAGCAGGCCGGCCTCCGCGAGCTCGTGCGCGGCACGCGCGAAGAGCCCCGCCGCGAAGAGGACGAGCAGCCCGCCGGTCACGCGGAAGAAGGCGGTGAGTGGCACGGTGCGGCCGAAGACGTACATCGCGATCCCGATGGCGATCGCGCCGGCGAGCCCGACGACGGAGCCCACCAGCTTGCCCTCGCCCGGGGCGGCGAAGAGCAGGAGCGCGAGCTCAACGCCTTCGCGCACGACCGCAAAGAAGACGAGGAAGAAGATCCCCCACTGGGCGCCGCCTCCGCGGAGCACACCCTGGACGCCGCTCTGGAGCGCACCACGAAGGTAACGCGCCTGGCGAAGCATCCAAAAGATCATCCAGGTGAGGAATCCGCCGGCGAGGATCATGGTCGAGCCTTCAAAGAGCTGCTCGGCGGTACCGGTGAACTCCGCGTTGAGGGCGTTCAGGAGGCCAAGCGCACCGAGACTCGCGAGCGCGGCCGCGACGACCCCGGCCCAGACCCAGCGACGGGCGCCGCGCGCCCCGACACGCGAAAGATAGGCCAGGACGATGCCCACCACGAGGCTCATCTCAACGCCCTCGCGCAGCGCCAAGAGAAGCGCGCTGATGTCTCCGGCCGACATACTCATGCTCCTTGTGTCCATGCGATACTCCCGGTAGGCCGCTGGGTTTTGTTAGGCGACCCTAACAAGGTTAGGATAGCCTAACAAAAACCAACCCGGCGAGTCAAGAATCGGATACGACATGGGCAGCACCCCCGCGATCGACGAGTACCTGCAGGCGATCTACACGCTCACCGACGGCCCAAGGGGCGTCATCAGCGCACGGCTGGCCGACTACCTCGCTGTTTCGGCCGCCGCGGTTTCGGAGATGGCGCACCGGATGAAGCGTGAGGGCTATGTGACCTTTGACGAGCACAAAGAGATCCACCTGTCGGGCGAGGGACGGTCGGTCGCGGCGACGATCATGCGGCGCCACCGCCTCGCCGAGCGGATGCTGACCGACCTTCTCGGGTTCGAATGGTGGGAGACGCACGAGGAGGCGGAGCGGCTCGAGCACGCGATGTCGCCGGCCCTCGAGGCACGCCTCATCGAAACCCTTGGCAACCCGCAGACCTGCCCGCACGGAAATCCGATGCCCGGAGCGATCGCGGTTCCCACGCGGCCGCTCGAGCAGGTCGCGCCTGGGTCGCTCGCCACGATCGAGCGGATCCCGGATCAGTTCGAGCACGAGCCCGGCTTCCTCGCCTACGTCGCGAGCCAGGGGCTGCGGCCCGGGCTCACCGTGAAGGTCATCGCGGTGCCGCCGAACGGCCCACTCCGTCTGGAGATCGACGGCACGATCCGCGAAGTCCGCCGCGACTGCGGCCACAAGGTGTGGGTCCGGGCCTGACGCCAGCCATGAAGCTGGGTCAGCCTGCGGATGGACCGAGCGCCCACGCCACCGCAGCACCGGCGTGGAGCTCGAGGAGCTGACGGTGATCGCGGCGCATCGGTGGCAGCGCGTGCGGCGCGAAGACCCCGAGCGCCGCCAGCTCGCCACCGAATGCCGTCGGGATCGGCTCGCGCACGCGGTAGGGATAGAGCACCTCGAGATGCGCCCAGCCCTCGGTGGAGGAGAAGCCGAGGAGCGGTCCCACCTCCACAATGAGCCCCGTCTCCTCCTGGATCTCCCGTGCGAGCGCCACGGGGCCCGACTCACCGCGCTCCATCAACCCGCCCAGGAACCGCCACGCCGAAGCGCCAAAGCGGTGCCGTGCAAGCAGGATCCGGCCGTCGCCGTCGACGCCGATCCCAACGACGCCGACGAGGAAGCGCTGGTGCGTGACGGTCAGGGTGAGCCGCTGGAGATCGACCGGAAGCAGATTGTAGAGGGCCGCGAGCGGGCGGAGCGGAAGCCGAGGCAACGCGTTCCCGGTCAGGGGATCCCGACGGAAACGATGCCATGCGCCTTGGGGACGGCGATCTTCTGAACGACGAGGTGGGTCTTGGCGTCGATGACATTGACCATGCCGTCCACATTCGTCGTGACGAGCATGCGGTCGTTCAACGGGTCGTACGTCGAGTGAAATGGCTGCTGCCCGAGCTTCGTCTCTGCGACGATCTTCCGTTCGCGCCAGTCGAGCCACAGCAGGCCGGGGAGCAGGTGGTCCGAAAGGACCATGATCGACTTGTCGGCCGGGAAGTACATGCCGTCCTGGTTCTCCTTGAGCGTGTGGAACGGGTAATGGCCGGTGAGCTGGATCTGCCCCTTCACGGCACGCGTGGTCGGGTCGTAGATGACCATGCGGCTCGATGGCTTGTCGATGAAACCCGATGAGGACGACCAGATCTCGCTCTGATCCGGGGTGAAGTACACGTCGTGGACATCCTCGACCCTGATGTTCACGGTCTTCTTCGATTCCAGGTCGTACATCCTGAGGACGTCCACCTGGCTCGTGTTCGTCAGGGAGAAGTAGAGCTCGTTCGGACGCTTCGAGCCGATGAGGAGCACGTGCTGCGGCACGCCGACGACGATCGGCGTCAAGGGCATCCAGGTGCCGGCGGCGATCGGCTGGATGTAGGTGTCGCGTTCGTGCGCGATGAAGAGCGTCTGCGAGTCCACGGACCACGTCACGCCATGGGGCTGCTTGCCAACCTTCACGCGCGCGACCTCCTTCATGGTCGCGCTGTCGATGATCGAGGTGGAATCGGACAGCCGATTGTTCACCACGACCCACTTCCCGTCCGGCGACACGGCCATCTGGTGCGGCAGCCTGCCGACCGGGATCTTCGCGACGACCGCGAGCTCCTTCACGCCCTCGAGGACCCAGACCTGCTCGGTCGACTCGGACGCGACGAAGACGCGCAGCTTTGTGAAGAGCGGCTTCACGGGGGCAACAGGGGCCGCGGTCTCCGCGGGGAGCGCGGCGGCGGCGGGTGGGGCCGGCGGAAGCGGCTTGTCCTCCCCTGCGCCCACGGTCGCGGAGCCGTGCTCCATCGGCGCGAGGTCGAGTGCCTTGGGCGTATTTCGGTCCATCGCCACGCCGGCAGCGGCGCTCGAGATGACCAGCAGGGCCGCCAAGAACACCACGCTGCCGGCGTGGCGACCATCTCGGAGGGCGGTCAGCGCGGCCGTCGGCGCCTCTCGCTCACGCGGATCCGAACGAGAGCTCGAAAGAGGGAGGCCTTTGCGCGGGCCCCCTCGGTGGCATTCGCCGAACCTGCGGCGAGCTCAAGCGCCTTCTGCGCGGCCTCGCGCGCCGCCTGCGCGCGCTGATCGTCGATCTCCTCGGCGTTCTCGGCGGCGTCGGTGAGCACGGTCACGCGGTCGGCGCGGACGTCCATGAAGCCACCGAAGACCGCGATCGCCTGCTCCATCCCCCCGCGCTTGATGCGAAGCTCACCGCTGCCGAGCAGTGTGAAGAGTGGTGCGTGGTGCGGCAGGATGCCGAGCATCCCCTCGCTGCCGGGCGCGATCACCTCCTCCACGACCTCGTCGTAGACCGTGCGCTCGGGCGTGATGATCTCGAGCTTGAGCGGCACCTTCTTTGGATCCTTCCTACGAGTCCATTTGGCTCGCGGCTGCGCCGCTCGCACTGCTCAGGGCTGGTTGGATTCGTTCGGCGCGGCGAAGCCGCTCCTCGCTCATGATTCCCTCGAGAGTTGCGCGGCCTTCTCGCGTGCCATCTCGATCGGTCCGATCATGTAGAAGGCCTGCTCGGGAAGGTCGTCGTGCTTGCCGTCAAGGACCTCACGGAACGAGCGGACCGTTTCCTTGACCGGCACGTACTGGCCGGCGATGCCGGTGAACTGCTCGCCGACGAACATCGGCTGAGAGAGCAGTCGCTGGACCTTGCGCGCACGGCCCACGAGCAACTTGTCGTCGTCGGACAGCTCATCCACGCCGAGGATGGCGATGATGTCCTGCAGATCCTTGTAGCGCTGGAGCACGCGCTGCACCTCGCGGGCGGTGTCGTAGTGCTCCTGCCCCACGATGAGCGGGTCGAGGGCGCGCGAGGTCGAGGTCAGCGGATCAACGGCGGGGTAGAGACCGAGCTCGGTGAGCGCTCGTTCGAGCCGGATCGCAGAGTCAAGATGCGCGAAGGTGGTCGCAGGCGCGGGGTCGGTGTAGTCGTCGGCGGGGACGTAGACGGCCTGAAGTGATGTGATGGAGCCCTTCTTGGTCGAGGTGATCCGCTCCTGGAGCTGACCCATCTCGGTCGCGAGGGTCGGTTGGTAACCCACGGCGCTCGGCATCCGGCCGAGGAGCGCGGACACCTCGGACCCCGCCTGGGTGAAACGGAAGATGTTGTCGATGAAGATCAGGAGGTCGCGACCCTCGACATCGCGGAAGTACTCCGCGATCGTGAGACCCGTAAGCGCAACGCGGAGGCGCGCCCCAGGCGGCTCGTTCATCTGACCGAAGACCATCGACATCTTGTCGATGACCCCCGATTCGCGCATCTCACCGAGAAGCTGTGTGCCCTCACGCGAGCGCTCGCCGACACCACAGAAGACCGAATAGCCGCCGTGCTCGGCGGCGATGTTGCGAATGAGCTCCTGGATGACGACGGTCTTCCCGACGCCCGCGCCTCCGAACACCGCGGCCTTGCCACCCTTGAGGAACGGACAGATCAGATCGACGACCTTCATGCCGGTCTCAAAGATCTCAGCCTGGGTGGACTGCTCGGCAAAGGTGGGCGGCGCGCGATGGATCGGCATCCGCTGTGCCCCGACGACCGGCCCCTTGCCGTCGATCGGATCGCCGGTGACGTTGAAGAGCCGGCCGAGCGTGAGCGGGCCCACGGGAACCGTGATCGGACCGCCCTCCGCGGTCACCTTCATCCCGCGGCGGAGGCCGTCGGTGGCTGACATCGCGACCGCGCGGATCCAGTTGTTGCCGAGATGCTGCTGGACCTCGGCGATCACCTCGGTCCCGTCATCTCGCTTCACCGAGACGGCGTCGTAGATCTTGGGAAGCTTTCCCTCCTCGAACTGGACGTCGAGTACAGGACCGATGATCTGGACGATCTCGCCAACGTTCGCCTGCATTGTCACTGCCATGTCAGCTTCTCCTCATACGTTGGGGACCTAACCCTTGGCCAGGGCTTCGGCGCCGGATGCGATCTCGAGCATTTCCTTGGTGATACGGGTCTGCCGTGCCTTGTTCGCGGCGAGCGTGAGGTCGGCGATGATGTCGCGGGCGGCGTCGGTCGCACTGCGCATCGCGACCATCTGGGCCGAGTACTGCGAGGCCTTGGACTCGAGCAACGCCTGGAACACCGCGAGCTCCACAAGCCGCGGAAGCACCTGCTCGAGCACGCCGACGGCGTCGGGCTCAAAGAGGTACTGGAGCGGTGGGAGGGCGTCGAGATCCTCGTCCTCTGGGACCAGGGGCAGGACCCGTCGGATCGTCGGGACCTGGCGAAGCGTGTTCACAAACCGGGTGAAAGCGACGTGCACCTCGTCCACCCGCTCCGTGAGGAACTCCTCCTGGGCGATCCGCGCGATCGGGTTGGTATCGACGGTGGTCGGGCGGTCCGTGAGTCCCGCGAACTCGGCGACGACGCGCGCGCCAAGCCGGCGCAGCCCGTTGATCCCCTTGCGCCCAACGGCCACGTAGGAAACGGCGGGACGCTCATCGGCGAACTTCACCGCCGCACGAAGGAGGTTCACATTCATCGGTCCCACCAGGCCGCGGTCCGTCGTCACGAGAATGACGAGGACGTTCTTCACCTCGCGATGCGCGAGGAGCGCGTGATCATCCGGCTCCGCAAAGGGCGCCAGATCATTCAGGACGGTGCGGAGCCGCTCCTCGTAGGGACGAGACGCGAGCACCGCCGCCTGCGCACGGCGCATCTTGGAGGCCGCGACGAGCTGCATCGCTCGCGTGACCTGCTGGATGTTCTTGATGCTGCGCGCACGCTGGCGCAGCTCTCGCTCGGATGGCACTAGGCCGCCGCCGCGTATGAGTGGGCCTTCTTGAACTCGTCGAGCATGGCGCGGAGGGACTTCTCGATCTCTGGTGTGAGCTTGCCTTCCTTCTTGATGGCCGCGCCTACGCCCTGCGCCTGCGTGTCCATCGAACGATAGAGATCGCGCTCGAAGTCACGCACCCGGGCGACCGGCACATCGTCCAGGAACCCGTTCGTTCCGGCAAAGATGATGGCGACCTGCTTCTCGACGGGCACCGGGCCGTACTGGTGCTGCTTCAGGATCTCGGTGAGGCGCTCCCCGCGGCGGAGCTGGGCCTGCGTCACCTTGTCCAGATCGGAGCCGAACTGCGCGAACGCCGCGAGCTCGCGAAACTGCGCCATATCGAGCTTGAGCCGACCGGAGACCGTCTTCATCGCCTTGACCTGCGCGTCGCCGCCGACGCGGGAGACGGAGATGCCAACGTTGATCGCCGGGCGGATGCCCTGGTTGAAGAGATCGGTCTCGAGGAAGATCTGCCCATCCGTGATCGAGATGACGTTCGTCGGGATGTAGGCCGAGATGTCGTTCGCCTGCGTCTCGATAATCGGCAGTGCGGTGAGCGAGCCGCCCCCGTTCTCCTCGCTGAGGCGCGCGGCGCGCTCGAGGAGCCGGCTGTGGAGGTAGAAGACGTCACCGGGGTAGGCCTCGCGACCAGGCGGGCGTCGGGTGAGGAGTGAGACCTGGCGGTAGGCCCAGGCGTGCTTGGATAGGTCGTCGTACACGACGAGCGCATTCCCGCCCCGGTCGCGGAAGAACTCGCCCATCGCGCAACCGGAGAACGGGGCCAGGTACTGGAGCGTCGCGGGGCTGGATGAGCCGGCGATGACGACGATCGTGTGCTCCATCGCGCCGTGCTCCTCGAGCGTGGCGACGATCTTCGCGACCGACGACTCCTTCTGCCCGATCGCGACGTAGATGCAGATGACGCCGGTGCCCTTCTGGTTGATGATCGCGTCGATCGCGACCGCCGTCTTGCCGGTCTGGCGGTCGCCGATGATGAGCTCACGCTGGCCGCGACCGATCGGGATCATCGCGTCGATCGCCTTGATGCCCGTCTGGAGGGGGGTGTCGACGTTCTTCCGCATGATGACGCCTGGCGCGACGACGTCGGCCGGGCGCGACGCGGTCGTGGCGATCGGCCCCTTGCCATCGACCGGTCGGCCGAGCGGGTCGACCACTCGACCGATGAGCGCATCCCCGACCGGCGTTTCGACGATCCGCCCCGTGGTGCGGACCACGCCGCCTTCCTTGATGCCCGTGTAATCGCCGAGCACGATCGCGCTCACGGTGTCCTCTTCGAGGTTGAAAGCGAGGCCGAACACCCCGTCGCCAAAGTCGAGAAGCTCCGAGGCCATGCAGCCGGCGAGGCCGTGGACGCGGGCGATGCCGTCGCCGATCTCAACGACGGTTCCCACGTCGGCCGAACCGGCGTGACCCTGGAACCCCTTGATCTGGGCGGTGATGATGTTGGTGATCTCTGAAGTCGTGGCCATGGACGCTTTCTCCTTACGAAGCGAGCTGCACGCGAAGCGCGTTGAGCTGTCCGGCGAGCGACGCGTCGACCAGACGGTCGCCGATCTGCACCGTCGCGCCACCGAGGAGCGCAGGATCGACATGGAAGGTGGCACGGATGCGGCCGCCGCTCTTGCGCTCAAGCTCCGCGATGTACGTGGCGCGATGCGCGGCCTCGATCGCGACCGCCGTGGTGATACGGGCTTCCCGCGTCCCATCGCGACGATCGACCAATCTGCCGTAGGCCTCCGCGATGCCGGCGAGCAGAGCGATGCGGTCGCGCTCGACGAGAAGCCGGATGAGCGACCGAACGTCCTCGGGCTCCGACGCGGTCGCAGCCGCCGCGGCGGCGCGTCGGGCGGCCAGCGGGACACCGGGGTCCCGGAGTGCGCGGATGGTCGCGGCATCGAAGGCGGGGCCCAGTCGATCCAGGGATGCGCGGTAGGCCTCGACGGACTTCGCGGCCTGCGCGAGGTCGAACATCGCCTCCGCGTACCGCCGTGGCGCCGAACCGTCGAGTGCCATCAGTTCGGGCGATCCAGCTCGTCACCGGCCTCGGCGAGCGATCGCTCGATGAGGGCCCGGTGCCTCGCGGGGTCGATCTCGGCGCCGAGGATGCGGCTCGCGGCGGCGATGACCAGGCCGGCCACCTCCGAGCGAAGCTGCGCAAGGGCCTGGTCGTGGAGCGCGGCGGCGTCGGCCCGCCCTCGTTCGCGGATGCGATCAGCTTCGGCCTTCGCCTCGGCCCGCAGCAGCGCACCCGCGGCTTCGGTCGCCTGGGTAGAGCGCTCGGCGAGCGCAGCCGCCTCGCGGCGGGCCTCGGTCAGGAGGCTTTCGACCTCGCGCTTCATCTCCTCGCGATCGCGCTGTGCCGACGCGACGAGATCCAGACCTTCGCGGATCTTCGCCGAGCGGTCGGTGAGCATCCGCGTGACGGGCGTCCAGAGGAACTTCCTCAGGAGGAAATAGAGGATCGCGAACTGGACGATCGTGACCAGCACCCAGTAGGGCTCAACGATGAGTCGCGAGGTCTCCTCGGCGAGCTGAGGGGAGAACAACATCGCTTAGCGGATCTTCGTCCAGAGGAGGATCCCGAGCACGAACGAGAGGATCCCAAGGCCTTCGGCAAGCGCCGCGCCAAGGATCATGTTCGTGCGGACCGCCCCGGCCGCATCTGGGTTCCGCCCGATCGCCTCGGATGACTTCGCGGTCAGGATCCCGATCCCGAGTCCAGGTCCGATGACGCCCAGGCCGACAGCGAGACCAGCCGCGAGTGCAGCAGTATCCATTGCGCGTGACCTCCTACGCGATTTAGTGGGCAGCGGGTGCGAGCGAGTGAGCGGGTTGCGCGGCCGAGTGAGGATCCTTGGCGTGGTCACCGTGCGATTCGACAGCGGACACGAAGTACATGAGGACCAGCAGCATGAACACGAGCGCCTGAACGAGGCCCACGAACACCTCGAGGCCATAGAAGGGGAAGGCGAGGCCGGGAATGATGAGCAGCGCGCTCATGACGCCCAGCGTGATCTCGCCACCGAGCATGTTGCCCCAGAGGCGAAGCGTGAGTGTGACGACCCTGAAGAGCTCCGAGAAGAACTCGATGAAGCCGACCAGGATGAAGATCGCGCCGAGGAAGGGTCCGTCCTTGAAGCCGCTGAGGTTGAACCAGCGCTTCATGTAGCCAAGGCCGTTGGCCCGGAAGCCGCTGATCTGATAGAGAACGAATACCGAGAGCGCGATCCCGAAGTTGACGTGATAGTCGGCGGTCGGCTTGTGCAGCCAGGGGACCTGGCCGACGAACGGAAAGATCGTGGTCCAGTTGCTGGCCAGGATGAAGAGGAACAGCGTGCCCAGGAGCGGCAACCGCTTGACGCCCTCATCGCCGGCCACGCTGTGGAGGAAGTCCGAAAGGCCCCCAACGACCGTCTCCGCGCCGTTCTGGAGCCCGCTCGGCACCTCGCGCAGATCCCGCGTCGCCAGGAAGGAGAGCCCGGCCAGGACGACGATGACGATGAGCATGGTGAAATGGGTGTTGGTGTACCAGGGGATGCTGGCAAAGAGCGGCTCGCCGCTGAGCGAAGGGATGTGGATGGCCGGATAGTGGAATCCGCCTGGGAAGAGAAAGTCCACGTTCGGCCCCCTACTCCGCGTTCTTTTGTCGCTCGCGCTCGTCGATCTCGGCCTGCCAGCGTCGCCCCGCCTCGCGCGCTCGCTCCGACGAACCCTCCACCGGGTTCTCCTCCGCGTAGCGCTTGATCAGCAGGCCGACACCGACCCCGGCGACGGCCATCCCCGCGAAGATCAGACCCAGCAGTCCCCAGGGCGAGGTTCCGATCGCTCCATCGAGCTTCAGACCGAGCCAGGCGCCGAGCGCGATAGGGACTGCGATGACGAGTCCGACCTGGCCCAGGATCGCCGCGTTCATCGCGCTTCACCCGGTGTGCGAAGTGCCAAACCTCCGTGAGTGTACCCGGCACATCGAGCAGGCATCCGGGGGGGCCGACCGCTGGACGCGACGCGGACGATAGTTATCTGGATGACCATCCGAGGCCGACCGGACGGTACGCTGCCCAGATGACCGGCCGAGCCGCGGGACGCCGAAGCGATAGCCGGCCTGCTTGGTGAGCTCGGCCATCCCGCGTCGCGCGAGGCCGTGCTCGACCGACTCAAAAGGCTCGACCATCGCGACCCGGTGTTCGTGCTCGACGATGAGGAGGGGACGGCGATCGGCCTGATCGCGCTCCATCTCGGGCCGCAGCTCCATCGCGCCCTGCCCGTCGCGCGCATCACGGCGCTTGTCGTGACGGACGCGCGCCGCGGGCGCGACCAGGGACTCGTCCTCGTCCAACATGCCATCGGCCTTGCACGCGAACGCGGCTGCGGTCTCATCGAGCTCACAAGCCGCCTCGAGCGTCAGGCGGCGCACGGCTTTTACGAGGCCGCCGGCTTCACGCGCACCGCGCATCGCTTGAGCCGCGACCTGTAAGGCGGGCTAGAGCCAGCCTCGCTGCCGCTCCGACACGGCCTCCTCCTCCTCCTCCTCGGGGACGAACAGCCGGAAGGTCATGGCGCGAGGAGCTCGGCGGCGAGCCAGTCGACGATCTTCGTGTAGACCCGCTCGGTGTTGCTGCGTTTCGTGAAGCCGTGGCCCTCGTCTTCGATCACGACGTAGTCCACCCGGCGTCCCAGCGCGCGCAGCCGGCCGACGACCTGGTCCGACTCGTCCTTCGGCACGCGGGGATCGTTGACCGCCTGGATGACGAGGAGCGGGCAGCGCACGGCTTCGAGGTGGGTCACCGGTGAACGCGCGATGAGGGCCTCGCGATCGCGTGGGAGCTCGCCGATCCACCGCGCAAGGAAGCGACGCCAGTTCGGCGCGGAGTGCTCGATCATGGTCACGAGGTTCGAGACCCCGAAGAGGTCCACGGCGCAGCGCCAGAACTCGGGGAGGCGCGTGACGCAGGTGAGTGTCGCGAAGCCACCGTACGAGCCGCCGTAGACGGCGAGGCGATCGGCCCGGAATCCGGGGTCGGCCGCCATCCAGGTCGCGACGGCGCGAAGGTCAGCCATGTCCACGCCGCCCCAGTCGCGGTGGATCGCCGCCTGCCACGATCGCCCGTAACCGGTCGAGCCGTGGATATTCGGGATGACCACCGCCACGCCGCGCTGCACGAGCGCCTGCAGGTGCGAGAGCACATGGTCATACGCCGGGCGCGACTGCGTCTCGGGTCCGCCGTGGATGTAGAGCAGAGCAGGCGTCGCCCGCCCGGCAGCCACCGCTTGCGAGTCCTTTCGGTCGACCGTGGGGGGGCGGTACACAAAGGCGGGGATCGGACCGCGCGGGCCCGGTATCCGGACCGACTCCGGTTCCGCGAGCTGGCGCCGCGACACCGCGGCGGCGGTCGCGTGGACCAGCTTCGTCGTGCCAGTCTCGGGGTCGAGCGTCCAGAGCTGCGCGGGCTCGGTCGGAGAGGCGCGCAGATAGGCGGCTGATCCGCCATCGCCCGCGACGACAAGGTCCTCGCACACGCCGTAAAGCACGCGCTCGCCGCGCCTTCCGTCGGCGGCGCGCCACCGCAGCGTGGACCAACCACCCTCGTTCACCGACCAGATCACCACCCGACCATCGGCAGAGGAGACGGCACACTCGACATCAGCGTCCGGGGCATCGATGATCTCGCGGGCGCCGGTCGCGGCGTCGAGCGCGACGAGCGAGAGGTGCTCGCGACCAAGGTCGCTCGTGATGAGGAGCCGGCCATCGGCGAGCCATCCCGCCGGCACGTGCTGGGCGCCGCCTGCGACCGGCGTCACGAGTCGGGTCGTGCCGGTCGCCACATCAACGACGAGCACGTCCTGGTCCAGGTTGTCGCGGACGCGCTGAACGGCCACGCGCCGGCTATCCGGCGACCAGCCGCCGGCGAGATGCCACGACGGCCCCGCGACAACGACCTCCGCCCGCGAACCGTCCCGCTCGTGCATCACGAGATCAACGTCGGCGACCTCCCGGGCATTCGACGAATAGGCGAGGGTGGCCCCGTCCGGAGACCAGGCGTGCCGCGAAAGGTGATGCTGCACGCGGTGCCCCTCGCTCACGGCGAGGCCGGTCACCACCCCGTTCGCATCGCGTAGCCACAGCTGCCAGCGCTCCGAGCCGCCCTGATCGGCCGAGGCCACGAGCTCACCGCGTGACGACCAGGCGATGCCCCGAACGGCAAGCCCGTCGAGCTGGATGAGCGGAACGGGCTCGCCGGTTCTGTCGAGAGCGATCCCCCAGACCCCGTACGTCCCGCCGCGATCGGACACGAAGGCGAGCACGCGCCCGTCGGGTGAGAGCGCCAACGCGGACACGAGCGCGTAGCGCCTGATCGTGCGGCTCTCGTGCCGCACGAACTCCGTCGGCTGGAAGTCACGGACCGACCGCACCCCTCGTCGCTCACTCATCGTTCGCTCATCGACCGGCGTCCATGTCGGCGATCAGCATGGCAGAGAGCTCGGCGGCATTGCGCACCGCCTTGTCGCCGTAGCAGTTGTTCATGAGAAGGTGCACCTGTCCGCCGGGTACCAGCCGGCGCCGACCAGGGTCGGATCGGTCCAGGAGCAGGTCCTAGGAGCAGGTCCCGGTCTTGACGATGGCGGTCAGTCAGCGTCCTCCGGGTAGAGCGCCGGATCGAGCTCCTCCGCCTTGGGCGATCGCTGGGCGAGCACCATCACCGCGCCGCCGAGAAGGACCGCGAACGTCGCGAATGAGTAGAGCTGCACCATGCCGGTCGAAAGAAAGGCGATCGCACCGAGCGCAAGCGTGACGCTGTAGATGAAGAGGACCGCCTGAGGGTGCGAGAAGCCCACATCGAGCAGCCGGTGGTGGAAGTGCCCGCGGTCCGGCGCGAACGGCGCGCGGCCCTGGAGTGCGCGCCGCGCGAGGACATAGAAGGTGTCGATGATCGGCACCCCCAGCACGAGAAGAGCCGCGGCAACTTTGGACGTGCCAAAGATCGACAGGACAGCGAGGAGCGTCCCGATGAAAGTGACGCCCGTCGTCCCGAGGAACAAGCGTGCGGGGTGGAAGTTGAAGACGAGGAAGCCGCAGATGGCGCCCCCCAGCCCAAACGACATCCAGGCCACGAAGGGCTCGTTGACCTGGGGGAGGAGCGCCATGGCGCCGAACGTGAATGCCGCGATCGCCGCCACGCCGGCGGCAAGCCCGTCGAGTCCGTCGATGAAGTTGAGCGCCACATTCATGCCGACGATCCAAAAGACCGTGAAGGCCACGGCGAGCGGCGGTGCCAGCGCGATAAGGCTGTCGCCGCTCAGGGGATCGTTCACGGTGTCGATGCGGATGCCCGCGGCGACGATGACACCGGCGATGAGCAGGTGGCCGAGGAACTGCCACCGCGCGCGGAGCTCGAAGACATCGTCGAGCAGCCCGACGACGAGCGCGAGGAGCGCGGCGAGCGCGGTGACGGTGAAGCGTGGCGAACGCACCTCCTCGGGGATGAGGAACGGGAACCCCGCGAGGCGGTCGACGAGCCAGAAAGCGAGGATGGTCAGGCCGAACGCGACGGCGATCGCAACGCCGCCGGGCCGGGGGATCGGCCGGGGATGACGCCGTCGCCCACCTGGAACATCGACCATCCCGAGCCGGGTCGCAAGGTTCGCGACGACGGGCGCGACCGCCACCGCGAGGAGGGCCGCGACGAGCGTCGAGGCTCCAAGGAGGAGCCAGGTCGGATTCACAGCACGACGATAGGCGGTGCGACGAACCGGTCGGCCGCGCGGCGCCACCGTTGCCCCATGAGCGCTGAGGCGAGATCGTCAGCCGGTCCCGAACTGGCGGTCCCCCGCGTCACCCAGGCCGGGCAGGATGTAGCCCTTCTCGTTGAGCCGCTCGTCGAGCGCCGCGATGTGGATCGGGACGGCCGGGTGGGCGGCGGAGAGCGCGGCGACACCCTCCGGGGCGGCGATGATGCCGACGTATTTCACACGCTTGGCGCCCCAGCGTTTGAGGATGTCGATCGTGGCGACCGCGGAGCCGCCGGTCGCGAGCATGGGGTCGAGAACGAGACAGACCTGGGCGGTCGCCCCCGCCGGCAGCCGGTTGTAATACTCGATGGGACGGAGCGTGCGCTCGTCGCGGAAGAGGCCGATATGCCAGACCTGGGCTTCGGGGATGAGCGCGAGCGCGGCCTCGACCATGCCGATCCCGGCGCGCAGCACGGGAACGAGTCCGACCTGCTCCGCGAGCCGCGATCCGCGGTATGGCGCGAGCGGCGTGCGCACCTCGTGGTCGGCGAGCGGGAGGTCGGCCGTGGCCTCGTACAGCAGGAGCGTCGCGATCTCGGCCACGAGCGCGCGGAAGTCTCGGGGTGGCGTGCGCTCGTCGCGCAGCCGAGTGAGCTTCTCGCGGAGAAGCGGGTGGCCCGACACCTTGAGCATGGCGGTCAGGTGCGCGCCACCTCGCGGGTGATGCCCGGTACGGGAAACCGGCTCGTGAGATCCATGACCTCCGCGCGGATGTCGCGCGATGCGCTCTCGTCGTCGACCGCGCGGAGCGTACGCGCGATGAGCGAACCGATGCGCGTCATCTCGGCGACCCCCATGCCTCGCGTCGTCACGGCCGGCGTACCGACTCGGATCCCCGAGGTGATCATCGGCTTCGCCGGGTCGTAGGGGATCGTGTTCTTGTTCACGGTCACGCCGACCGCGTCGAGCGCGCGCTCCGCCGTGCGGCCCGTGGTCTCGAGCGGACGAACATCAACGAGCATGAGATGGTTGTCGGTGCCACCGGACACTATGCGCAGACCCTCCCGCTCGAGCGCCGCGGCAAGGGCGACCGCGTTGGCGCGGATCTGCTTGGCGTAGGTGACGAAGACCGGCGTCGCGGCCTCCTTGAGGGCGACGGCCTTTCCCGCGATGACGTGCATGAGCGGACCGCCCTGCGCGTACGGAAAGACGGCCTTGTCCACCGCCTTGGCGTAGGGCTCCTCGCAGAGGATCATCCCGCCGCGCGGGCCGCGCAGCGTCTTGTGTGTGGTGGTCGTGACGACCTGCGCGTGGGGTACCGGATTCGGGTGCTCGCCGGCGGCGACGAGCCCGGCAAAGTGCGCCATGTCCACCATGAGAAGCGCCCCCACTCCATCCGCGACCCGGCGCAGCCGCGCAAAGTCCCAGAATCGCGAGTAGGCGGTCGCGCCGGCCACCAGCAGCTTGGGCCGATGCTCTTCGGCAAGGCGCGCGATCTCGTCGTAATCGAGCAGCTCGTCCTCGCGGCGCACGTGGTACGCGACAAAGCGGTACAGCTGCGCCGAGAAGTTGACGGGCGAGCCGTGCGTGAGATGGCCGCCCTGATCGAGCGCCATGCCCATCACCGTATCGCCCGGCTTGAGCAGAGCGGCGTAGGCGGCCATGTTCGCCGATGCGCCGGCGTGCGGCTGCACGTTGGCGTGCTGCGCGCCGAACAGCGCTTTCGCGCGCTCGATCGCGATGTTCTCGACAACATCGACCCACTCGCAACCGCCGTAGTAGCGATGACCCGGATAGCCCTCGGCGTACTTGTTCGTGAGAACGCTGCCGACGGCCTCGAGCACCGCTTCGCTCGTGTAGTTCTCCGACGCGATGAGCTCGATCTTCTCCACCTGGCGCCGCCGCTCGCCCGCGATGGCCGCGAAGAGGTCGGGATCCTGCGCTTCGAGCATCGTCATCTTCCAGTCTCCATTTCGGTGATCTGCCTCCTGCGTCGCTCGTGCCTTCCGAGCTGGGCGGTCGCGCCGAGGTAGGCGTCGACGATGCACAGCGCGAGCGACTCGCCGACGACCTTCTCGCCCAGGGTCAGGAGGTTCACGTCAACGTGAAGGACCGCGTCACGCGCCGACCACTCATCGCTGACAACGGCGGCACGCACGCCGGCGATCTTGTTCGCCGCGACCGCCGGACCGATGCCCGAGCCGCAGCAGAACAAGGCCCGATCGAACTCCCCGGCGGCAAGAGCACGAGCGAGCGGCGCAACGATCAGGGGGTAGTCATCGGCAGGATCCGTCGGCATCGGCGAGCTGTCGGTGACCGCGTGGCCGGCCGAGCGAAGGTGGCGGACGAGGGCATCCTTGAGGTGGACCCCCGCGTGGTCGGCCGCGATACCGATCCGCATCACGCCGCGACCGTGCCCGCGATCGTGGCGGCGATGTCGGCCGCGGAGATCGCGCCCTGGCGAAGGATCCGGATCGGCTCGCTCGTGCAATCGACGATCGTCGACGCGAGACCGCTACCGAGCGCCGGGCCACCGTCGAGCACGAGCGCGATGCAGCCGTCGAGCTGTTCAAGGACCTCCGCCGCCGTGTGCGTCTCCGGCTCTCCCGAGCGATTCGCGCTCGTGACGGGCAGTCCGCCGCCGGAAAGCGCGATGAGGCGCCGAGCGAGATCATTCGCGGGCACGCGAAAGGCCAGCGTCCCGCGCCGCGGAGCGACGAGGACGAGCGTGAGCGGACCGGGCCAATAGCGAAGTGCGAGGGCGCGGGCCGCAGGAGACACGATCGCGCTCGCCTCGAGATTGGTCACGTCGGAGAGGAGCACCGGGATGCGCTTCTCGGCCGATCGATCCTTTGCAACGTAGAGCTTCCGCACGTGATCGTGGCCCGCGGCCAGGCCGTAGACGGTGTCCGTCGGGAACGCAACGAGCTCGCCGCGGCCAAGAGCCGCCGCCGCCGCCTCGATCGCGCCTGGAGCATCGCCCGGGAGGAGACGGGTCTTCATCAGAGCGATGCTAACGGCCGTGGGGTCCACGCTCCCGACCTAGCTTCGCTCCACCGCGACGACTCGTGCGTCGCCGGCTAGGTCATACAGGACGAGGGCCGCACTGCCGACGGCGACCTCGAGCGATCGCGCCACCTCTCCGGCCTGCGCAGGGTCGATCTCGAAGAACGCGGCGCCGCGTGGGGCGAGCACGCGGGGCAGATCGGCGATCGCGCGCCGCACAAGGCTCAGACCGTCGGCGCCGGCGTAGAGCGCGATCGCCGGCTCGAAGGCGAGCGATGCGAGCCGCTCCGGATCACGAAGGTACGGCAGGTTGGCGACGACGAGATCGACCGGTGCATCGAGCGGCGCCAGCAGGTCCCCCTCACGAACCTCGATCCGGTCCGCGACCCCGTGACGCGCGATATTCAGGCGGGCAACCTCGAGCGCGCCCGGTGAAGCGTCGAGTGCGATGACCCGCAGGCTCGGCGCACCGAGCGCGAGGGCGATCGCGATCGCGCCCGAGCCGCTGCCGACATCTGCCGCGGTGCGGGCTCCGCTTCGCCGGACAAAGGCGAGTGCCGCGTCCACCAGGGTCTCGGTCTCAGGTCGAGGGATCAGCACCCGCGGGTCGACCGCGAGCTCGTGACCGTGAAACTCCTTGCTGCCCCGGAGGTACGCCACCGGCTCGCCGGCGGCTCGCCGGAGCACAAGCGCGGAAACGCCTAGGGCCTCAGCGGTGGAAAGGGTGACCTCGGGATGCGCGTAGAGCGCCTCCTTTGGAATGCCCAGCGCATGGGCCATGAGCACATCCGCATCGAGCGCCGCGATCCGCTCGAGCGCGGCACGTCGCGCATCGCCTCGAGTGACCACCCGCCAAGTATCGTCCTGGAATGGCCGCGGAGACCGTCACCCTCGAGGACATCGCCCGGGCGCGCCGGGTGGTCGAGCGGTGGCTGCCGCGCGCGCCCCTTGAGCGATCGCCGCTCCTCTCGCGCGAGCTGGGGGGCGAGGTCTGGCTCAAGATCGAGACCTTCAAGCCAACCCGCACGTTCAAGGCGCGCGGCGCGCTGAATGCGATCGCGTCGCTGGACGCCGACGCGCGAGGGTGCGGCGTCGTCGCCGCATCGGGCGGGAGCCACGGGCTTGGGGTCGCCTGGGCGGCGTCCACTCTCGGCACATCCGCGGTCATCGTGATGCCGGAGGCCGTGTCCGGGGAGATCGTCGCCGGCTGCCGGGATCTTGGAGCGCGGGTCGTGCTCCGCGGAACGATCTACGACGAAACGCTGGCGCTCGCGCGTGAGATCGAGCGCGAGGAGGACCGTACCTTTATCTCGGCCTATGCCGATCCCAGGATCATCGCCGGTCAGGGGACGGTCGGAGCCGAGATCCTTGAGGACCTCCCCGACGTCGAGCTCGTCGTCCTTCCGGTCGGCGGCGGCGGACTCTTCGCGGGGGCGGCGCTCGCGCTCCACGGCGCCAGGTCGTCGGTGCGCGTCATCGGCGTCGAGCCGGTCGGCTCTGATGCGGTCGGGCGCTCGCTCGCCGCGGGGATGCCGGTGGCGCTCGAGCGACCGTGGAGCATCGCCGACAAGCTCGTCTCCGGCACCACGGCGCAGCTCAACCTCGCGCTCATCCGGGAGCACGCGGCCGGCTGCGTCACCGTGGACGAGGACGCGATCCTCGCTGCCACCCGGGAGTATGTCGTGCGGCACGCGCTCCTGGTGGAGCCGGCTGGTGCCGTGCCGCTCGCGGCGGTCCGCTCTGGTCGCGTCAACGTTCGAGGGACGCGCTGCGTGCTCGTCGTGACCGGCGGCAACCTCACGCCGGCGGTGCTCCAGCGCGCACTCTCGGTGGCTGGCTAGACTCAGCGCGCAGTTCGGCGCGCACTTCATGGGGAGGAAGCCGCGTTGGTCGATCAGAGCGATGCTGTGCGCAACAGGTGACGGGATCGTGGCGCGCGCTGCTCCACGACGACCCACTCCCCTGGCTTCTTGAGAAGCGTGATCCCGCGGTCCGCGCCCTGACGCTGCGCCTGCTGCTCGACCGCGGACCACGCGACGCCGAGCTCCGCGAGGCTCAGGCGCGAGCGATGGCCTCGCCGCCGATCTCGAGCATCCTCAGGACGCAGCGTCCGGACGGCAGCTGGCCCGGGCCGAACGCCTACGCCCCGAAGTACGGCGGCGCGCACTGGGCGAATCTGCTGCTCGTTGAGTACGGCGCGGATGCGACCGATCCACGCGCGCGCCGCGCGGCGCGGAGGATCCTTGACGACATCGCAGCGGGCACCTCCGGGGTCGAGTGGCCCGAAGCGAAGGATCACGGCGTCTCCTGCTTCTATGGCAGCGTGGTCCGGTACGTTTCGGCCGCCGGCTACGGTCTGGACCCGCGACTCGAGCCGGTCGTGGCCCGACTCGTTCGCGACTCAAAGACCTTTGACGCCGCGTGTTTCGTGAACGGCGAGAAGCCCTGCGCCTGGGGCTACGCCCGGCTCGTCTGGGGCCTTTCCGCGCTGCCCGAGGCCGTGCGCTCGCGCGAGGTCGAGCGAACGCTACGGCGCGGGGTCGAGTTCCTCCTGGCCTTTCCCACCACGCGCGGAGGGTACCCCGCCAAGACCACGCCGAGCCATCTCTGGCGGCAGGTATCGTTCCCGCTCTTCTACCAGGCCGACGTTCTCTTTGTGCTTCGTGCGATCGACGCCGCCGGAGCGATCGACGACCCGCGGGCGCTGCCGCTCATCGCCTGGCTGCTCGCCCGCCAGGATGAGCGAGGGCGCTGGGGTGGCCGCGCGCCGTACGCGGCTCGCATGCCGTCCAAGGTGGATGCGAGCAAGTGGGTGACGCTGCAGGTTCTCGGCGTGCTCAAGCACGCCTTCCCGGAGGCATGACGGCAAAGCGACGACTCGTCCCGACCCCGCCGCTGCGATTTGGCGATGGTCGCGAATGCACGTTCCCGGCCTCCCTCGCGGTGGCCACCGGCGTCGATTACGACTGGCTCATGGGCTGCTCTGGTGCTGCCTTCACCGCAACCATCGATCGAGAGGGCTGGGACCCGCTCGCCGCAACACCGCGTGACCCGGGAACGCTTGCCCTGGCGGCGCGTGCGGCTGGGGTCCGTCTCGACAACGTGCCGCCGCCGTTTGACGACGACCTGCGCCCGTTCGTTCTCGCCCGGATCGAGGAGGCCCTCGATGAGAAGCTGCTTCCGGTGGTCCGAGGGATCAGCGGTCCACCGGAGTTTGGGCTCATCGTGGGCTGCGACGGGACGACGATCGACTGTCAGACGTTCTTCGACCGCGACGCAAAGCCGACCCGCGTCGGCTGGGACGCGTTCCGCGACGAGGACCACGGAGGGCTGCTCTTTCTCGACCGCCTTGCCGAGCCACATCCTCGTGCGCTCCTCGCTCGCGAGGCGCTCGACCACGCGGTGGAGGGAGCGTCCGCATCCCGCGACGCGATCCTCGCGTGGATCGGCGGGCTCCGGGACGACGCGCGCTGGACCGACCCGAAGCACGCGGGCTCATCGGCCTTTGCCGATCACGCCATGCGCGCGACGCTCTGCGACCGGCGGCGCGCGGCGGCGCGATTCCTGCGGGGCCTGCGTGCCGTCTTCCCCGACGCACCGGGCGCGGATCTCATCGTCGCCGCCGAGTCCTACGGGCATGCGGCTGACGCCGTCGCGCGCGGAGGGCTCGGTCCGTTCGATGCCGGGGTCGCGGTCCGTTTCCAAGACGTCGGTCGGCGGCGCGGTCTTGCCAACTTTCTCGAGAAGGCGCTCGAGCATGAGTCCGCGGGCCTGGCGGCGATCGCGGACGCGAGGGCTCATATCCGCTAGACAGAGGTGATGAACGACCTCGCCGCCGCGGCCATCCTCGGTCTGGTCCAGGGTCTCACGGAGTTCCTGCCGGTTTCCTCGACCGCGCACCTCATCCTCGCGACGCAGCTGTTCGGCCTCGACCCGATCCGCTTCGGTCTCGCCTTCGATGTTGCGCTCCATCTCGGCACCGCCCTCGCCGTGCTGCTCTACTTCCGGTCGATCTGGCTCGGTCTCCTCCGCGACCTCCTGGCGGGACGCTGGCAGGTCCCGGCGTTCATCGGTCTGGGCACCATTCCGGCGGCCGCGGCGGGCGCCGCGTTCCAGTCGGCGGTGGAGCGCGAGCTTCGCGGCGCCATTCCGATCGCGCTGGGGCTGATCCTGGGATCGATCGCCATCCTCATCGCGGAACGGGTCGCCACGCGTTCGCGCGAGGGACTCCACAGAACAACGCTCCGCGATGCGCTCGTCATGGGCGTTGCGCAGGCCCTCGCGCTCATGCCCGGCGTGTCGCGCTCCGGCATCACTATTTCTGCCGGTCTCGCGCAAGGGCTCGCCCGGGCCGACGCGGCGCGACTCTCGTTCCTGCTCGCGACCCCGATCATCCTGGGCGCGGGGGCAAAGACGCTGCTCGACGCGCGGAAGGCCGCGGACCTCCTGGGCCGCGCCGACGTCGCGGCGGTCGGGTTCGCCGTATCACTCGTCTCCGGGCTCGCCACGGTCGCGCTCCTGATGCGTTTCCTTCGGACGCGGTCGCTCGTGTGGTTCGTCCCGTACCGGATGATCCTCGCCGCGAGTGTGCTGCTTGGGACGTTCGGTATCGCGAGGTGACGCGTGGGCCGTCTCGCCTATGGCTGGTCCCGACGGTCAGACCCGGACCGACACCGCAAATCGGCGACCCTCGTAGCGACAGCGCACTTCGATGAGTGGGGTTCCGCCGATGAGCCGTCGCAGCGACGCGAACCGCTCGGCGATCGCCCGAGCGAGCGCCAGGTGGGCAGCGGTGTAGGTCGGCCGCGCCGCATCGTCGTGGCCATCGGGTCAAACGTATCCACGGGCCATGTCAGCCTCGTGTCAGGGGTGCGCTCCTCACCGACACGCTCAGGCCTCTCCAACGTGGATGGTCGCGGCACCGAACGTCAATCGTTCGAATCGGACGGCGCTGAAGCCCGCGACCCGCATGAGAGCGGCGACGGCCTCGGCCGACGGGTGGCGTGCCACCGAGGCGGGCAGGTAGCGGTAGGCCTCAGGGTCGCCGCCGATGAACGTGGCGACGCGCGGCGAGAGCTGCTCGAAATAGAAGCGGTAGATTGCACCGAACAGGCGATTCGGCGGTGTGGACAGCTCGAGGACGACAGCGCGGCCACCCGGGCAAAGCACCCGCCGGAACTCACGGAGTCCGGCTGCGAGGTCAGCGAAGTTCCGCACCGCGAAACCGGCAATGACCCTGTCAACGGAGGCGTCGGGGAACGGCAGGGCGTTCGCGGTGCCGACAACACGGTCGATGCGACGCGTGAGTCCTGCGCCCGCCGCGCGCAGGCCGCAGAGCCGAAGCATCGACGCCGAGAGGTCCACCGCGGTAACCCGCGTGTCGGCGGCGGAGGACCTCAGGATCGCGAGGGCGAGGTCGCCGGTCCCCGCACCGACATCCAGCGCACGTTCGTGTGGTCCGAGGCGCGCCAGATCGGTCGCTCGTCTGCGCCACCGCTGGTCGACGCCGAACGAGAGGATGCGATTCAAGCCGTCGTAGCGTCGCGAAACACGGTCGAACATCGCGCCGATGCGCCGCTCGTGGGCACTGATATCCACCTTCACGACATTACGGTAGCGCCCATACCATTGATGCGATGAGCACGGCCCTCTTCATCAATGCCCATCCCGACGATGGGTCCTTTGGCATTGCCGCCGACCTCCTCGCCGGACCGGACGGCACGAGGTGAACGCGCTCATCACGCTGCCCCTCGTCGTCGCGGTGATCTTTGTGGAGCTTGCGGTCGGCGGCGTGTTCCTCATCTGGCTTCTCGACCGGAACGGTCAGGCACCCACGGGCTTCCTTCGGCTGACAGCGTCGGTCGATCTCGCGGCAGCCGGCATCGCCGCGCTCCTGATCCCGACCCTCCCGACCGGCGAGGGGGCGCGGCTCGCGAACCTTTCCCCTGGGCCGCTCGCGGCGTTCGGCCAGGGTCTGATCGTCGTGACCGTCCTGATGGCGCTGCACCTTCTGACGACGATCATCCCGTCAAGAGGCCTCCGCGCGATCGTGGGCATTCTCGCGCTCGTCGGCGGGTCGGGCACGCTCATCGCGGCGGCGATCAGCCGGCCGGTGGCGCCGGATGCGGCATTCGACATCTTTGCGCTCCTTGCACTGCCGGTCGCCGCTCTCGCGCTGGGCGGATCGAGCGCCGCGATGCTTCTCGGCCACTGGTATCTCGTGACCCCCAAGCTCAGCACGACTCCGCTGCAGCGCGCCGCACTCGTGGTCGCCGCCGCGGTCGTGCTGCAGCTCGCTCTGGCGGGGATCGCCTTCGCCCGAGGCGACCTTCAGGCGCAACTCCAGGGACCGCTCGTCATCGCGGCGGGGATCCGTCTTGGCGTGGGGCTCCTCATGAGCCTGGGCGTCGCGCTCGCCGCCTGGTGGACCGCGAAGACGAACACCCAGTCATCCACCGGCCTGCTCTACGTCGGCATCGGGACCGTCCTCGCCGGTGAGATCTCGGCGCGGGTCATCTTCTTCCTGCAGGGAGTCGCGATCTAGGCCGCGGCCTCCGGTCTCAGCGGTTGCGCTCCGAGCGCACGAAGAGCGTGGTCCCGACGATGAGGAACGCCGCAAAGGCAACAGTCATGATCGCCAGGTTCGTGAGCGGGTCGGCGAGGACGACCTTGTCGTACTCGGGCCGCCCGGCGTAGTACACACCGCGCAAAAGGTCGACCGCGTAGCGCAGCGGCGAAAGGCGCGAGACCAGGTCGAGGTACCAGGGCAATCCGACGATCGGATTGAAGACGCCGGCCAGGAAGAACTGCGGCAGCAGGATGAACGGGAAGATCTGATTCGCCGCGCGTTGGCTCTTGAGATTCGCGAGCACGATGACGCCGAACGCACCGCCGAAGAGCGTGGCGACGACCGCCGCCAGGAGAAGTCCGATGAGGCTCGCCACCGTGAAGGGCACGCCGATGACGAAGCCGAAGAGGATGATCCCAAGGCCCTGCGGCAACGCGACGAGCGTCTCGCCAAGGATCTTGCCGAAGATGATCGTGTAGCGGGACACCGGGGAGATGAAGATCTCCTGGCTGAAGTCGTTCTCGCGGTCCTCGATGAGGGAGATGAGGCCCAGCGCGCTGGACTGAAAGATCGTCTGCGCGAGAACTCCGACAAAGGTGAAGGTCAGGAAGCTGTAGCCGATCACCGAACCGAGGCTCGCCTGAAGGCTTCCGCCGAGAAGGCCGATGAACACGAAGGGAAAGATGAAGGTCGACAGAATCCGGGTCCGGTCGCGAAGCAGCTTCAGGAAATCACGTTGAGCGATCACGAGGATCGCGGAGAGCGCGTTCACGAGACGCTCTCCGGAGCGATGGTCGCAAGGTAGGCGTCTTCGAGCGATGGGGCGTGGGTCTCCACGAACGTCAGCGGCGTGGCGATCGCCTGCAGGAGCGCGTGGACCGTTCGACCGGCGAGCGGGACGCGCAGGTGAACGCCCTCCTCAAAGCGGAGGCCAAGCCGCGTGAGCTCGACGCGAAGCGCGCTCCGATCCGGGGCGTCGACGAGAACGTACTCCTGGACCAGGCGCGCCTTTACTGCCCCGGGCGTCCCGTTAAGGACGACCTTGCCGCGATCGACGATGCAGAGGCGATCGGCCTGCTCGGCCTCCTCGATGTAGTGGGTGGTCAGGAAGATCGTGGTGCCGCTCTCGGACCGGACGCGGCTGAGATGCTCCCAAAGGCCCCGGCGGCTGGCGACGTCCAGACCGCTCGTCGGCTCGTCCAGAAAGAGCACCCGCGGACGATGGATCAGGCTGCGCACGATCTCGAGCTTCCGGCGCATCCCACCCGAGAACGTGCGGATCGGCTTGTGGACATCGTCCGCGATGCCGAGCACGTCCGCGAGGGCCTGAAGCTCGCGGCGATACGCGCTTGGCATGAGCGCGTACGACGGCCGCCACGGGTAGAGGCCGTACAGCACCGCGTGGAAGCGGACGTTCTCCTCCGCCGTGAGATTCTGGTCCAGGCTCGGGCGCTGGAAGATGATCCCGACCGAACGGCGGACCGCGCTCGCTTCGGTGCGAAGGTCATGACCGTCGATTGTCGCGCTGCCGCTCGTGGGCGTGAGCGTCGTCGTGAGGATCGAGATCGTCGTGGTCTTCCCCGCGCCATTGGGGCCGAGCAGGGCGAAGAACTCGCCGGCGCCAACGGTGAAGGAAACGCCATCGACCGCGTTGCGCTCGCTCTTGCGATAGCGCTTGACGAGATCGCGGACGTCGATCATGTCGTCAGCGAGTGTGCGCTCCTTTTCGGGAGTGCGGTTCTCGGGCGTGCCCCTCGTCGATCAGCTCCCACTCCCGGGCCGCGTAGAGGTCCCCGCCGGTGACGAGCGCGGCGCCGACCGTGACGAGGGAGAGGATCCCGATGAGGAGCGGCGCGGGCGAGGCGCCGGCGGCGCCGAGCTCCCCCGAACGAAGTGCCATCGAGATCGTGGCGGCCACCGCGGCCAGTGCCAAAACGGCGAGGTCGATCCTCGCCAGCGACCGCTCATCTCCCGGGACGTCGCGGAGCTCGGCGAGCGAGCAGAGGACGGCGAGCAGACCGAGGATGGCGACCCCACCGAAGAGCCAGTAGGCGGCCCAGACGAAGGCGTTGGTCTCACGGGTCCCCCAGGCGAACCAGGCGGCGAGGTCAACCAGGACCGCTGCAAGACCGAGTCCGAACGCGACCTGACCGAACGCCGGACGAAGCGCAAAGCCGAGACGCCGACCCTGAAGCAGTTCTTTCATTTGTCGGATGGTACCGGGCCGGGCGACCGCCCGTCCTTCTCGGGCAGTCAGCATCCCGGCTCGCCGTCGTTGCCGCAGCATGTGCTCCGGCGCGTGAAGCGCAGGGCGGCGTTCCGAGCGGTGACGACAAGCCGGAGCGGGAACGGGATCTCGCTGTTGAGAAAATTGCGGAGCGCGCTGGACGGTGCGCCTCGCGGATGCTTCACCCGCATATCATGAACGCACCGCGCCCGATGGGCGCATCGGTCCGCGGACCTGATCCGCCACGACGCCATCGTCGTATCGTCCGCATGGTGAACGCTTCGCTTCGGGATGCTCGCACCGGCCTCCTGCTGGGCCTTCTCGCGAGCTCGTTCGGATTGCTCGTCTCGTTCGTGCTCGGCTGGCAGGGCGTCTCCTTCGCGCCGGCCAGTGCCGGCCAGGCGTTCATCGAGCTGCTCCCCGGCTTCATCGCCATTCCACTGATCGAGCTGCTCCACGAGTGGGCGAAGCGGCTGCTGGAGATCGCGGTCGTCATCCTGTTCCTGGCCGCCGGAGCCTTCGCCGGGCGCGTGGCCGTCGACGCGCGGCGCGGCGCGGGTCTGGTCGCGGCGCTCGCGGCCGGACCCTGGGCCCTCACCGTCGCGCTCGGGTCCATCTTCGCGGGCGGCAAGGTCGATCTCGCTGGCACCCTGCTCAATGCGTCGCTCGGTGCGCTGGCCCAGGTCGCCGCCCTCGCCTGGCTCTCGAGCAGCACCGCGGAGCTCGCGCCGTCCTCCGCGAGCCGTCGACGAGCGCTGGTCAGGGTGGCCGCCGTCGCGGCGACGATCGCCGGAGCCAGCGCGCTCTTCGGATCAGGGCTGCGCACGCTCGGAACCAGGCTCGGCGATGTCGCGTTCGTCGCCCGAACGCTCAAGCTCCGCGTCGACCCCACCCCCGAAGAGCCGCCCTTCGCGCGGATCGCGGGCCTCACACCGCGCCTGACGCCGACGGCGGACCACTACACGGTGGACAGCGCGCTCCTCAAACCAGCGGTCGACATCGCGCAGTGGACCCTCGAGGTCAAGGGTGCGGTCGAGCGACCGTTCACGCTCACGTACGCCGAGCTGCTCGACCTCGCCGCGGTCGAGCAGCTTCACACCCTCGCCTGCATCAGCAACCAGATCGGCGGCTCGCTCAGCGGTACGTCACTCTGGACCGGCGTGCCGCTCGGCGACCTCCTGGCACGCGCCGGCATGAAGGCGGGGGCCTTTGACGTGGTGCTGCGTTCGGTCGATGGCTACGCCGATTCGATCCTGCTCGCAAAAGCCCTGGAGCCACAGACGGTGGTGGCCTACCTCATGAATGGACGGACGATCCCGCAGGATCACGGCTACCCGGTGCGCGTCCTCGTGCCGAACATCTACGGCATGAAGAACGTGAAGTGGCTGCGCGCGATCGAGGTCGTGACCTTTGACTTCAAGGGCTACTGGATGGAGCGTGGCTGGTCGGACCTCGCGCTCGTGAACACCGCGGTGCGCATCGATGTCCCTGGTCGCACGCTCAAGTGGGACGGTCGCGAGGTGACCATCGCCGGCATCGCGCTCGCGGGAAGCCGCGGGATCTCACAGGTGGAGGTCTCGTTCGACGGTGCCGCGTCCTGGCAGGTCGCGACCTTCGAGCCTGCCCTCGGTCCGCTCACCTGGCGGCGCTGGGCGATCGCGTGGACCCCGCGGTCCGTGGGCACCCACAACCTCGCCGCCCGCGCGACCGACGGGACCGGACAGCTGCAGACCGCCGTGAGACGGGAGCCCTTTCCCGATGGCGCAACTGGCTACGACCGGATGGACGTCAGCGTCCAGCGCGGATGACCCTTGGGACCGGGGCGCTCGTCTGGGGGGCCTACGAGGGAGCGTTCCCCGATGAACGGTTGCTCGCCGCCGTCCGCGGCGGTCAGGTCGGCGGTGTCGTGCTCTTCGCGCGCAATGCTCCATCCCAGGCTGCGGTCCGCACCGCGACGAGCGCGCTGCTGGATGCGGCGCGCGGCGGCGGCCTGCCTCCGGTGACCATCGCGGCCGACCAGGAGGGTGGCGCCGTCGTGCGCTTTGGCCACCGCACGATCTTCCCCGGCGCGATGGCGCTTGGAGCGACCGGCGATGCCGACCTCATCGAACGTGTCGCACTGGCGACCACCGCCGGCCTGCGCGCGGACGGGATCGGCGTGGACCTCGCGCCGGTCTGCGATGTGAACTCCGAGGCGGCCAACCCCGCGATCGGCACGCGGTCGTTCGGCGACGATCCCGCGCAGGTCGCGACGTGCGTGGCGGCGTGGGTGCGCGGCAGCGCTACCGCGGGTGTCGCATCGTGCGCGAAGCACTTTCCCGGGCACGGTGCGGCGGCGTACGACTCGCATCACACGACGGTCGACGTCCGGGCGGACCGCGCGCTCCTCGACCGCCGCGACCTCGCTCCCTTTCGCGCCGCTTTCGCCGCCGGCGCGCCCGCGGCGATGACGGCGCACGTCCGCTACCCGGAGCTCGATGAAGCGATCGCTACGCTCTCACCTGCCATCGCCACCCGACTCCTGCGCGACGACCTCGGCTTCACCGGGCTGCTCCTCTCGGACGCCTTCGAGATGGGTGGCATCACGGCGGCAGGCATGCCGGAGGCGCTCGTACCACGCGCGATCGCGGCGGGCGTCGACACGGTGCTGCTCGGGGCCCACGGCCCCATCGACCAGGCCTGGGAATGGATCGCAGTGGGAGTGCGCGCGCCGCGGGTCATGGAAGCGCTCGCCCGAGCGCGGCGGTTTCGCACCAGATTCGCTATCGAAGCCGGAGCGGAGACGCGCGGCGACCAGCAGGACCTTGAGGCACCGCTCGCCGGCGCGCCGGCGCTCGCGATCGAAGCGGCCGAACGATCGCTCACCCTCGTCGGCCCGGCCCTCCCGGACCTCGCCCGGGCGAGCACGGTGCGCGTGGTCGCACTGCCCCCGGACGATGCGGCCGAGGTCAGCGCGCTCCGCGATCCGGCCGGTCGCCTCGAACGGGCACTCCGAGCGAGGCTCGGCACGCGCCTTGCGTTCGCCAGCGGCGTTCCTCCGGAGGGCACCGGCCCGCTCGTGGTGTGCACGTGGGGGGCGCGCTTCGACCCGGCGAGGCTCCGGCATGCGGCCGCGCTCCTCGATCAGGCGGCCGTGCACTGCGCGCTCCGGAGCCCGTATGACGCCGGCCTGGGCCGGCCCCTCCCCACGTTGCTCACCTATTGCGACGTTCCCGCCTCGCTCGACGCGCTCGCGACCGCGCTCGCCGGCGCGTTGATCCCGCGCGGACGCTCGCCCGTCCGCCTCGCGCGGCCGTACTGCTGATGAAGGACCTCGCGCAGCGCGCGGCGCCGATCATCGATGCCGCGATCGGCGTCATCGGCACGGCGTGCGCGCTGCTCGTGGAGCAGAAGGGTGTGCGCTCGACCCACGCCGCCGGCACGCTCTGCCCGGACCCGCGCGGCGGACCCGACGCACCCTGCACGACGGACTCGCTCTTCGACCTCGCGTCGCTCACGAAGGTCGCGACGACCGCCCTCGTCCTCGCGCTCGTCAGAGATCGCAGTCTCGCGCTCGCAACGCCGCTGCGCGAGCTTGTGCCGGATTTCCGCGGCGGTCGCAAGGACGAGGTGACGGTCGGGCATGTGCTCACGCATACCGGCGGACTTGCCTGGCACCTGCAGCTCTGGACGGAATGCCGGTCGGCCGAGGAGGCGCTCTGGCGCGCCGCGCAGGAGCCGCTCGCGCAGGACCTCGGCGAGGTCCGTTACAGCGACCTGGGGTACCTGCTCCTCGCGGCGGGCCTCGAGCGCGTGACCGGTGCGCCGTTCGCGCAGGCGCTCCGCGAGCGCGTGATCGCCGGGGTCGAGGCGACGACGCTCGACTTCGGTCCGCGCCCGTCCGCGGCGTGCGCCGCCACCGAGGATGACACCACGTACCGGATGCGCCGCCTTCGCGGCGAGGTGCACGACGAGAACGCGAGCCGGCTCGGCGGCGTTGCCGGCCATGCCGGGCTCTTCGGCTCCGCGGCCGATGTCGCGGCGCTCGCGCGGGTCTTCCGCGACGGCGCGCTCATCGGCAACGATCTCGCCGAGCGCGCCCGCGTCGAGAGCGCGCGAGGAGACAACGTGCGACGGGGCCTGGGCCTCGCGCTGCGCGCGCCGCGGAACGCGATGTGCGGGCGTCACTTCTCCGAGGATGCGTGGGGCCATGCAGGCTTCACGGGAACCTCGCTCTGGGTCGACCCCGACGTCGATCTGACCGTGGTGCTCCTCACGAACCGCGTCTATCACGGTCGCGACAACGACGAGGCCACCTGGCGTCTCCGCGTCGCGGTGCACGAGGCGATCAGCGCGCCCTGATCGCTCTCGCCGTGCGGCGCACACCAGACTGCCGGGGCGCTGTTCGTTCGGGGCTAGCATGGAAACGTGGCTGAGCATCCGACACCAACGGCGGTAGCGGCACCGGCCGTCCCTCCCGCTGCGGCGGCTCCCTTGAACTCGCGCCGCGAGGAGACCCCGCCCGACCCCCTCGCCGTGCAGGTCGCCGGTGCCGTGCAGCGCCTGCGGCGTGAGGCGGGACTCTCAGAGCGTGGCGCGGCGCGCGCACTCAGGACGTCCCAGACCCAGCTGCGTCGCATGGAGGACCCGCGCTACCTTCCGTCCCTCCGCTCGCTCGCGCGGGTCGCCGCGGCGTACGGTCGGCGACTGTCGATCGAGTTCACCGTGGCGACCGCTGAGAGCAAACGGCCGACCGCGATGCCGACCGCGATGCCGACCGCGCCGGTCCGCGGCGCGCCCGCTGCCCGAGCTACGGCGAAGGCGAAGGACGCAGCGCCGCGAAGAGGTCGTGCTCGACCGGCCCCGAAGGGTCGGGGAACGCGCGGATGAACGCCTCATCTCAGAGAAATTCCGAGTCGAGCTGACGGCCTCGCTCCCAGGCGGCCACGTCACGCGCCTGGGTGAGGTGAACCTCCATAGCGTGAACCTTGCGCACGAGATACGGACTGACGTCGATGCTCGCGCCAAGTCGGTCGAACGTCCAGCGCTCCGGCCGCACGGCAAGGGTCCGCATGTAGGTCTCGAACTCCGGGTAGATGCGCGGCAGCATGGCAAGAGCCTCCGCGGTGAGGACGTGCTCACAGGCCGCGATGCTTGCACCATCTGGTCGAAGGTCGTGCCCTAGCATCGCAGCGGTGCTTGGTGGTGTGATCCGCGGCAAGATCGCGACGCTTCGCGTGCCCACCGAGGCGGACCTTGCGGACTACTCCCGGTGGATGGCGGACCCGCGCGTGCGACGTGGTGGATGGGTCTGGCACGAACCGGCGATGCTCGCCACCTGGAAAGAGCGGCTCGCCGAGATCGCGAAGGATCGCCAGCAGGTGCTGTGGTCGGTCGACGAGAAGGAGACCCTCGTCGGCCTCTGCGTCGTGACGATGGGCGACCCGGAGCAGAGCGACGCCGTGTCGTTTGATGGCCTCGTCATCGCACCGCCGGCGCAGCGACGCGGGATCGGCGCCGATGCGGTCCTTGCGCTCCACCGCTATCTCTTCGACTACCTGCACACCCGTGTGGCCGACGCGGTGGTCGCCGCCGACGCGACGGCCGCGCTCGGACTTCTCGAGCGACTGGGCTACATCCGGTACGCGCGGGGCGCGAACGTGCGGTACCGGGAAGGCGCTCGTGTCGACGAGCTCAGCCTTCGCTTCGACCGGGCGACCTGGGACGAGCGCTGGGCCCCGAGCGAACGCGAGTACCAGCGGCATGCGCCCGAGGCGGCGCTCTGATGCTCGGCCCGATCCTGCTCGGGACCGCGGGCGTTTCGCTCCGGCCGCCCACGCTCGCGGAGGCGCAGCTCCTGCAGCGGATGCAGACACTGCCGGAGACGACGCGGTTTTGGGGCCCACGCTACGGCGAGTACACCGCTGCGCATGTCGAGGAGCGCTTCAAGCGGCTTGTATCCGGGGAGAGCTCGGTCAACTGGAGCATCCATCTGGACCAGGAGGCGGTCGGCTTCACCGGCATCTTCCACATCGATTGGATCCGCCGCGACGCGGAGACCGGGATCTTCATCGGACGCCCCGACCTCTACGGCAAGGGCGTCGCGACCGAGGCGATCCGGCTGCGGACGGCCTTTGCCTGGCGCGAGCTGCGGCTCCACCGGCTCCACAACTGGATCGGCCTGGCCAACCGCGGCAGCCGACGGGCGAACAAACGCGCCGGCTATACAGAGATCGGGCGCTTCGAGCAGGCCTGGTTCCGCTCGGGGGAGTGGGTCACCGAGTGGCTTGGCGAAGCGCGGAACCCCGACCCCCAGTGAGCCTCGGGGAGGGCCCCTTCCACGCGTCTGCTAATCTCTCGCCGGCACCACTTCAGGGGAGGACGCAACCGCCGTGAGCTTCACCGACAAGACGCTGACCTGCAAGGACTGCAGCCAGGAGTTCATCTGGACCTCTGGCGAGCAGGAGTTCTACGCCTCGCGTGGTCTGACGAACGAGCCGGGGCGTTGCCCCCAGTGCCGCGCGGCACGACGATCCGGCGGCGGCGCCGGCGGCGGCCGAAGCATGGGCGGTCCCCGCGAATTCTTCACCGCCGTGTGCAGCAACTGCGGCGGCGAGGCCCGCGTGCCGTTCCAGCCCCGCGGCGACAAGCCGGTCTATTGCTCTAACTGCTTCGAGCAGGTCCGCCCGTCGGGCGGAGGCGGCGCGGGCGGCGGGGGTCGCGGCCGCTACTAGAGCGACCAAAGGCCGCTCGAGCAAACCGACAGCCGAGCCGATGTCCAAGGTTGGCGGCTTCCTGGCGGGAGCCCGCGAGGACATCAGCGGAAGAGATCGCGCTCCGGCGGGCGGATGTAAGCCGTCGCGGGCTCGCTGAGCCGGCTCGGCTCCATGCCACGCACCATCGCCACCGGACAGCGGTCGAGTTTGCGCTGGACGAGCTCGCTCGCCGCGGCGACCTCGTCAGCGATCGCCATCTCGGTGACCCGCAGCTCGTAGCCCTCGGGGTCCACCTGGCCCATGTACCGCTCGAGCGCGGGAAGACCCGCGATGCCGATCGCAACGTTCACATGCCCCTCGCGCCACGCGCGCCCGAACGTGTCGGTGATGACCACCGCGACCGTGCGGCCGGTCCGCTCACGGAACGCCCGGCGCAGTGTCTCGGCCGAGGCGTCGGGGTCGACCGGGAGCAGGATGAGGGTGTCCGCCGCCCCCGCGTTCGAACGATCGACCCCCGCATTGGCGCAGACAAAGCCGTGATGGGTCTCGGTGATGAGGATCCCTCGCTCCCAGCGGAGGATGCGCTTGGACTCGTCGAGGACCACCTGGATCACGCGCGCGTCCTTCTCGGGTGCGTCTCTGACCATCCGGAGCGCCTCGGGTCCCGGCATGACGTCGGCGAGCCGGCGGATCCTTCCCTCTGCCTTCGAGACGACCTTCTGGGCGATCGAGAGCACGTCGTCGTCGCGCAGCTCCTCGCCGATCGCCGCAACGGCCTTGAGCACGAGGCCGACGAGGTCATCTCCCGGCCGGACCTCG
>SHYN01000071.1 GCA_009692785.1 Chloroflexota bacterium
AGTCTGAGCGGAGGGACTCAAGATCATCAATAGCCTCAAGGGACCGGCCTTCGGCAACGAGTTGAGCGACTCGCGCAAGGCGTGCTTCGCGTTCCTTGCGTCTCCGTTCATCGGCTTCGTCTGCGACGAAGAACGAGGTCGGCTTGCCCAGCCTGGCGGCGAGGAACTCGAGGGACTTCATCGACGGGCGTACCTTGCCGAGCTCGATCGCACTCACATACGCGCGGGTGAAGTGCGGCGTTCCGACCTGAGTCTGGCTCAGCCCCGCCGCGAGTCGCGCCTTCCGCATGCGCTCGCCCAAACCTTCGAGCAACTCCGACACCGGTGCCGGGCGACGTGTTCTGACCCTCGTTCGCACCATGGCGGGGAACCATACTCTGCCACCCGCACCGGTGTCAATAAGAAGTTGCGGAGGCGGGAACCTTTGCTAAAGCCTGATAAGAGGCGGGTTTTCGGGGTCCTCGTAGTGGAAGGTGTCGATAAAGCGCATCTTTCCGGAGGCCAGCGACATCAGCACGGAGTGGGTGCGGACGCCGCGGGCGAAGAAGCGCACCCCCTGAAGCAGCTCGCCATCGGTCACCCCGGTGGCGATGAACCGCAGGTCCTTGCCGCTCGCCAGCTCCTCGGTGCGGTACACGCGCTTCTCGTCGGTGATGCCCATGCGTCGACCACGCTCGCGCTCGTCGTCGTTCCGGAACTTCAGCCGGCCAAGGATCTCCGCGCCGAGGCAGCGGAGCGCGGCTGCGGCGAGCACGCCCTCGGGCGCGCCCCCGGTCCCCATGACCGCGTGCACGCCGGTGCCCGCGACCGCGACCGAGATCGCCGCGGTGAGGTCGCCATCGTCGATGAGCTTGATGCGCGCGCCGGCCTGGCGGATCTCGCCAATGAGCTTCTCGTGCCGCGGGCGCTGGAGGACCACGATGGTGAGGTCGTCGACGTCGCGGTTCAGCGAGTCGGCGATGATCCTTAGATTTTGGGCGACCGGGCGATCGAGATCGACCTTGCCCTTCGCCGGCGGGCCGACGATGAGCTTCTCCATGTAGGTGTCGGGCGCGTGGAGCAGCCCGCCCGGCTCGGAGACGGCCATCACCGCGGTGGAGTTGGCGCGGCCCTGGGCGACGAGATTGGTGCCTTCGAGCGGGTCGACCGCGATGTGGACCTCGGCGCCATCGCCGCGGCCGACCTTCTCGCCGATGTAGAGCATCGGCGCCTCGTCGCGCTCGCCTTCGCCGATCACGATCGTGCCGCGGATCGCGATCTCGTCCATCTTCTTGCGCATCGCCTCGACCGCGGCCTGGTCGGCCCGGTGGTTATCGCCGTGCCCCATCCAGTGGGCTGCGGCGATCGCCGCGACCTCGGTGATCTGGACGAGCTCAAGGCCTGTCGCCTGCGCCGTCGCCGACTGCTCCACGGACCCTCCCTGTGCATCTCCGCAAGGAGGTGCACGTGCTAGTGATGACGAACGAAGCGGGTCATCACGACCATAGAGGACGCCTGACCGGTCCAACGCTAGCGACTTCGCTCTGGAGCCGCTCCGCGAGGCGCGAGGCGGCGTCTTCGATGTCGGAGAGGCGTGCCGTGGCGCCAGGCCGCGAAGCGGCGATCTCGAGCACGGCCAGACCGAGCGCTTCGTGCCCCGCGCCGGCGCTGCCGGCGACCGCGGCCACCGGAACGCCCGCGGCGCGCGCCGCGGCGGCGACCACGCCCACCACCTTGCCTTGAACGGTCTGCCCGTCGACGCGCCCCTCGCCGGTGACGACAAGGTCGCACGCTCGAAGCGCCTCGGTGAAGTGGAGGGCGTCGAGGACCAGCTCGGCGCCGGACCGCAGCTGTGCGTCGAGGAACGCGAGAAGCCCCACCCCGAGCCCACCCGCGGCGCCCGCGCCCGGCACATCCCGAAGGGGGCGCCCCACGAACGCTTCCAGGACCTCCGCGTAGCGCGTGAGCGCTCGCTCGAGGATCACGAGGTCCGCCGGGCCGGCCCCCTTCTGGGTCGCGAACGTGGCCGTTGCGCCGTTCGATCCGAGGAGTGGATTCCACACGTCGCAGGCGGCCTCGAGCCGCGAACGCACGAGCCGAGGATCGGTCTGCCCCTCCAGATGATGCAGCTCGCCGAGGGCTGCCCCACCCTCCGCGATATCCCGTCCCCTGCGGTCACGGAGCAGGTAGCCGAAGGCGCGAGCCATCCCCGCGCCACCGTCGTTCGTGGCGCTGTCGCCGAGACCGACGATGATGCGGTGCGCGCCCGAGGCCGCCGCGGCGAGGATCAGCTCCCCGGTGCCGCGGCTCGAGGTCTGGAGCGGATCGCGTTCACCCTGCTGGAGCAGCGAGAGCCCGCTCGCCGCGGCCATCTCGATCACGGCGGTCGTGCCGTCACCCAGACGTCCCCAGGTCGCGTCGATCGGACGGCCGAGCGGATCGTGGACCCGCGCGACCGCATACTGCCCACCGGTCGCGGCCACCAGCGCGCGCACGGTGCCCTCACCACCGTCGGCAAGCGGGAGCTCGCGACACTTGGCGTCCGACCAGACCCGGCGAATGCCGCGAGCGATCGCCGCGGCCACGGTGGCCGCATCGTGGGTCCCCTTGAAGGTCTGCGGCGCCACGAGGACCACCCGAGGAGGACCACTGCCGCCCTGCACCTGGGAATCGTATCGGCCGTGCCAACGTTCTCTCGTTCGATGCGCGACAATAACCTCGTCGAGTGCTGATCCTGACCAGCGAAGCTTCCGAACGGGCCTGTACCGAGCGGGATCCGCACGCCCTCGCGACCGTGTGGTCGGCGCTGGCGGCATCCCGCGCGCGACCCAGCATCTTCCTCACCCCCGAGTGGCTCTCGGTGGCCCGCGCGCACGACCCGAACACCGCGCTCACGCTTGCCGTGGGCGAATCCGGAATCATCGCCGCTTCGCGCGGGGCCGACGGCACCGTCCGCTTCGGTGGCGGAGACCTCACCGACGAGCACGACATCCTTGCAGCAGCGGGAACCGAACGGCAGGTCGCGGAGGCGTTCGCGCGCTGGCTCGCGGCGAACGCTGCCCGGGTGGATCTGGAATTCGTCCCCGAAGACGTCCCCACGCTCGACGTCGTGGCAGAGACATTGGGTGCGGCGGGCTTCACGGTCGAGCGCTCGCGGCAGGTCACCGCGCCGCGCCTCCCCCTGAATGGAGACTTCGACGCCTACGTGCAGAGCCTCGACAAGAAGGAGCGCCACGAGCTGCGGCGCAAGATGCGCAGGCTCGAAAGCGCCGGTGCGGCGCGATTTCGCTTCGCGAGCGACGCCGAGCGCCCGGCGGTCCTCGATCGCTTCTTCGCACTCCACCGTCTCTCGCGAGGCGACAAGGCGGAGTTCATGACCGAGGCGAACGAGCACTTCTTCCGCGATATCGCGGAGGCGCTCGCGCCGCTCGGCCGGCTCCGGCTGGGCGTCGTGAGTCTGGACGGCGCCGATGTCGCGGTGCTCTTCGCGTTCGCCTACGCGGGCACGCTCGCGCTCTACAACGCCGCGTACGACCCCGGCCTCGCCTCGCTCTCGATCGGTATCGCCAGCCACGCCTGGGCGATCCGCGCGGCGACCCTGGAGGGCGGTTTCCATACCTACGACCTCCTCCGCGGCGACGAGCCGTACAAGTACGACCTCGGCGCCAAGGACCTGTGGCTCGAGCGCCTCGTCGCGGTGCGCGCGTGACGGTGCGCGTCGCGGTGCGCGTGACCGTGCGCGCGTGACGGTGCGCGCGTGACGCTTCGCGTGGCGATGCTCTCCGTACACGCCTGCCCGATGGCGAGGCTCGGCGGGCGCGACTCCGGCGGGGCGAACGTCTACGTGCGCGAGCTCACCCGTGACCTCGCGGCCCGTGGCATCGAGGTGGACGTGTTCACGCGCTGGCGCGAGCCTGAGGATCCGCGGATCCAGCAGATCGCGCCGAACGCGCGGGTCATCCACATCGAATCCGGCCCCATCAGCTACCTCCCCAAGATGGAGGTGTACGACCGTCTGCCGGAGTTCACCGAACGCCTGCAAGACTATGTACGCGCGGAGGGGCTCCACTACGACCTCATCCACGCGCACTACTGGCTCTCCGCCGAAGTGGCGCGTGCGCTCGCCCTGGAGTGGCGCGTCCCGCGGATCCAGATGTTCCACACGCTCGGCCTGGTGAAGCGTGAGGTCATGGATGAGGATGTGGACGGCGAGAGCGACATCCGCATCGAGATCGAGCGGCGCGCGATCCGCGAGTCCGCCGCCGTGACGGCCTCGAGCGAGATCGAGGCCGGCGAGCTGCGCTCGCTCTACGGCGCCAACATGGGCCGGGTCACAATCATCCCCTGCGGCGTGGACCCCGAGCTGTTCCGGCCGATGCGCCTAGCCGACGCGCGCGAACTGCTCGGGCGTGACCAGTGCGAGCGGCTCATCCTTTTTGTCGGCCGGATCGAACAGATCAAGGGCATCGACGTGCTCCTGCGCGCGCTCGGCCGGCTCTTCGCGCGCCGCGCCGATCTGAAGAGCGAGGTCTGCCTGGTGGTGGTGGGCGGGGCGCTCGACCCCAGCGACGACGCACCGGAGACCGAGAAGATCCTGGAGCTCCGCCGCCTCGTCCACGAGCACCGGATGGAGGACAACGTCAGCTTCGTCGGCTCGCGCGATCAGCGCGATCTGGCCCTCTACTACGCCGCGGCCGACATCTGCGCCGTGCCGTCGCTCACCGAATCCTTTGGCCTCGTCGCGCTCGAGTCGATGGCCTGCGGCACGCCCGTCATCGGCACGCGCGTCGGCGGACTCCAGACCGTCATCGAGGACGGGCGTTCGGGCCTCCTCGTTCCCGCGGGCGATGTGGACGCGCTCGCGGACGCGATCGAGCGCGTGCTGTCCGATCACCGGCTGCGCATGCATCTCGCGCACGGCGCCCGCGAGGCGGCTGAGGGTTTCACCTGGCGCCGGGTCGGCGATCGCGTCAGCGATCTGTACAAGCGCGTCCTCGCAAAGAACCCGGCGCAGGTCTGAAGCGGTGCTCCCCGACACCTTTAAGCTGCCCCGCCGCGCCATGGCGATCTTCGCTCATCCCGACGACGTCGACTTCGGCGCGTCGGGAACGCTCGCGGCCTGGGCCGACCGCGGCGTCCACATCACCTATTGCCTGGTGACGAGCGGCCAGAAGGGCACGCACGACGCGACGATGAGCGCCACGAAGCTCGCGCGGATCCGCGAGCGCGAGCAGATGGCCGCCGGCGCGGTGGTGGGTGCCAAGGAGTTCGTCTTCCTCCGGCGCCAGGACGGTGAGACCGAGGTCTCGATGCGCCTTCGCGGCGAGGTCTGCAAGGCGATCCGGATCCACAGGCCGGACGTCGTCCTCACCCAGGACCCCTGGCGCGCCTACCAGCTACACCCCGACCACCGGGTCGCGGGCTGGTCCGGTCTCGACGGCGTCATCGCCGCGCGCGATCACCTCTTCTTTCCCGAGCAGCTGAAGCGCGGGCTCACCCAGCACCGCGTGACGCGGGTCTACCTCTTCGGCACGAGCGACCCGAACATCTGGTTCGACATCACCGGAACGCTCGACCGGAAGATCAAGGCGATCAGCTCGCACACGAGTCAGGTCGCCGACCCGGTCCGTCTCGCGGAGCGGATGCGCGCCTTCGCCGCGAGCAACGGCCGCGTCTGGGGCCTTGAAGCGGCAGAAGCCTTCCGCGCGATTGAGCTGGCGTAGCCCGCAGGCCGACGATGCCGCGGATCCTCGATCTCATCTGACCGGACGCGGTTCCCGGCCCAGGGCCTACCAGCGACCCTGAAGGCTTCTCCGTTCCTTTCCCTATCGCTCGAGCGGCAGCGATCTCCTGGGGTTTGTCGATCTCACCGCCGATCAGTCCCGTCGCGCATCGTCAAGGAGGGCGATCACCTCCTCGTCGCTCACCTGCGGGAACGTCTTGAAGTGCACTCCAACGGCGGTGAAGTCCGCCGGCGTCGCGAGGCACTCCGCGTCGTCGACCTTCGCGCGGAGCGACGCGAGGGCGTCCGCCGGCGCGACCCCCACCGCCAGGACGATCCGCGCCGGCGCGAGGGCGCGGATCGCGCGGAGGGCCGCACGGAACGTCACGCCCGTCGCGATGCCGTCGTCGACGACGATCGCGGTCTTCCCTCGGAGGTCGGGGAGCGGTCGGTCGCCGCGGTAGACCCGCAGGCGCCGCTCCAGCTCCGCGCGCGCCGTCGCAACGATGCGGTCG
>SHYN01000072.1 GCA_009692785.1 Chloroflexota bacterium
GACGGGTCGAGGGCGGCGTGGATACCGTGACCGATCCGGTCCGGATTCAGATGGCGGACGACCTCGTCCACCGACTCCGGACCCTCATCCTCGCCGGCGTGCACCGTGATGCCGAGGCCCGCCCTCTTCGCGCGGCGGAAGAGAGCGGCATAGTCGCGGTAGTGGAAGTCCGGATCGCGCGGACCCGCGATGTCGATCCCGACCACGCCGCGGTGCCGGTACGCGAGCGCCTTGTCGACAATGATCTCGTTCTGGCCGTAGGCAAAGGTGCGATCGAGGCAGAAGATGAGGCCCGCGCGCACCGGATATTCGAGGAGCGCGCGGTCCATGCCGCGCACGCCGGCCATGATGATGTGGTCGAGGTCCTGCTCCCCGCCGCGGTTGCGCTTCATGGGGTTGTAGCGGAGCTCGAGCGTCGTGATGTTGGCCTTCCGGTACGCGCCGCCGACGACCTCGTAGACCGATGCCTCGACCGCGAGCGGACTGGACTGGATGAGCTCGGTCCAGTGGTAGAGAGCGAGGAACTCCTCGAACGACTTCCGGGCGTTCCTCCGGACCGTAATGAGATCGACGAACTCCCAGTAGTCCTTGGTGGGGAGCTTGATCCCCTGGGCGTGCGCGACCCCCCACATCGCGGCCGGGTCCACCGCGCCACCGAGATGGACGTGGAGCTCGGTGAGCTCGTCGCCGTGCGGCTCGTCGCCGTGCGGCTGGGCTATGAGCCCTGCTCACGCGTCGGCGGCCGCCGGACGCGGCGGCGGCGCCGCGGTCCGCGCGGCTTGCCCTCTGGGTGCTCGCGCCACACCGTTTGCCCATCGTCGTCGGGCGAGGCGACCTTGACGAGGCGGTCCCACACCTCGGCGCGGCGCAGCTCCTGCTCCGCGACCTCACGCACCACCGAACGCTCGAGCATGAGATCGCAGTCGTACGGGGAGCCGACGACCTTCCAGCCCTGCTCGCTGAGCAGGTCGACGAGCCGGGCGATCTCGGTGAGCTTCTGCGGGGTGTCGCTGACGAATTCGCGGAGCCAGCCCGAATACGTGCGCTTGCCGCGGTCCGCGCGATCAAGTTCGTCACGGATGGTGCCGAACACGTGCAAGAGCACATACGAGCTCGCCATGCTCCGAGTCTAGCCCCGGCCCCTGACTAGCCGCGCTCCTCGACGAAGCGGTACCCACCGTCGGAGTCCTTGGCGATGACGACGAGCGCGTTGCTCTTGAAGCCGCTCTGACCCTTGAGGGCAGCGCAGATCAGGTGGTAATGCTCGTGCTCCGGGGGCACGCACGAGCATTTCTCCGCGCGGATCTCGGCATCGAAGCGCCGCGCGCCGATCCGAAGGGCCACCCGTTGGCCGGGATCGGGAAAGAGCTTCCAGGCATCCTTCGTGATGAGGATCCGCTGCTTCCGAACGTCCTCCGACGAGAGGCGATGGCGATAGGTGGAACGGGAAACACTCATCTGGTAACGTCCATTTTCGCATAACCGGCCGCCCCTTGTCCCGCCGAGCCGCGCACCCTGTTTATTTCCGCCGGATCGTCCAAAAAGCGCGTCAAATGGACGACCGGGACGTCCGAACCAGCAGACCGCAGGGCGGCGGCGACCTGGAGCATGCAACCTGGATTGCCGCTGACGACGACGTCCGGCCGAGCGGCGATGATCGCCTCCGCCTTCTCCCGCGCGAGCACGCCGGCCACCGCGGCGTGGGTGAGGTTGTAGACCCCGCCGCTGCCGCAGCACCGGTCCGGGTCGGCGATCGCGACCACGGTCACGCCCGGGACCGCCGCGAGCAGCGCGCGCGGCTGGCTGCGGATCTTCTGGCCGTGCGCAAGGTGGCAGGCGTCCTGATAGACCACACGCAGCGGCCGCCCCGCCGTGCCGGCGGATGGCCCGCCGGTGGCCGGCTGGGCGGCGACGGGCAGGACCTCGCTCACGTCGCGGACCCGGAGCGCAAAGGCACGCGCCGCTGCCGACCACGCCGGATCGTCCGCGAGCACGTGCCCGTAGGCCTTGAGGTGAGCCCCGCAGCCGGCGGCGTTCACGACGATCGGCGTGTCCCCTCCGGCGAAGGCACCGACGTTCACACGGGCGAGTGCGCGTGCGCCCGCGGCGTCGCCGGCGTGGGCGTGGAGTGCTCCACAGCACCCCTGCGCCGCCGGCGCGGTCACGACGTGGCCGGCGCGCTCGAGAAGCCGCACGGTGGCGCGGTCGGTGTCGCCGTAGGCGGCACGCATCAGGCATCCGGCAAAGAAGCCGGCGGTGGCGCCATCGCGCGCCACGGGGGCGTAGGGCCCGCCCTCGCGGGGCGCGATGAGCGACTGCGCAAGAGCCAGACGGCGCGGCAGGAGTCGGCCGAAGACCGCCCGAAGCCCGCTCCGAACGTAGAGCGTCCCGAGGAGCGTGGCTGGGATGAGCAGCCGCGGCCGCGTGACGATGCCAAGGCCGAGGCGCTGGACGAGCCGGGCGCGACCGGTCCGCGAGGCCCGCTCGCCGATCACCGCACGCGCGTCCTCCATGATCCGGCCGAACGGCACGCCCGAGGGGCACGCGGTCTCGCACGCCCGGCAAACGATGCACGCCTCGAGGTGCTCGACCATTGCCGGCTCGGGCGCCACCAGGGGCGCTGCCACCATCGCCTTGATCAGCTGGATCCGACCCCGCGGCGAGTCGGATTCGTCGCCCAGGACCCGGAACGTCGGGCAGTCGTTGAGGCAGAGCCCGCACGAGATGCAGGTCTCGAGATCAGCGGTGGACACATGGGTGATGGCGGAGGCGATGCGATAAGTTTATGCCATGGCAGGCTTGGCACCCGGCGTCATCGCGAGCCGGCTGCGTGAGGTCATGGAACCCGGCCGCGTGATCGACGACCCGGTGTCGCTCCTTCCCTACGCCTACGACGCCTCGTTCTGGTCGCTCCGCCGACACCTGGTGCCGGAGGTCGTCGTCGTACCCGTGGACGCGAACGAGATCGCTGCCGTGGTCAAACTTGCGGCCGAGGCCGGAGTGCCGGTCGTTCCCCGCGGTGCCGGGACCGGCCAGACCGGCGGTGCCGTCCCCGCACAGGGTGGCATCGTCATCTCGTTCGCGCGGATGCGACGCATCGTCGAGATCGACCGCAAGAACCTCCAGGCCATCGTCGAGCCGGGAGTGGTCTTCGCCGACCTTCAGGCCGCGCTCCTTCCGCTCGGCCTCTTCTTCCCGCCGGACCCTGGGAGCGGCCGCGCCTGCACGCTCGGGGGGATGGCGGCGAACAACGCCAGCGGCCCCCACGCGGTGCGCTGGGGCACGACGTCCGCTTACGTGCTGGGCGCCGATGTGGTGCTCGCGGACGGTTCGCAGATCACGACCGGCGGTCTCCGCTCAAAAGCGCTCAAGTCATCGAGCGGGATCGACCTCACGAAGCTGTTCGTCGGCTCGGAGGGCACGCTCGGCATCTTCACGCGGCTTCGTCTCAGGGTGCAGCCCCGCCCACCCGCCCGCGCGGTCGTCCTGGCCGGCTACGCGGCCCTCGAGGACACCGTCGGCTCGCTCGAGGACCTCTTCGAGGCGGGCATCCTGCCCTCCACCGCCGAGCTCCTCGACCGGAGCGCGGTCGAGGCGATCAGCCTCTACCGGCCCGACCTCGACCTGCCGGACGGCGAGGCGGTGCTCTTCATCGAGGTCGAAGGAACGGCCGGCCACGTCGCATCGGCCGCACGAGACGTCGAGACGATCGTGCGCCGGCGGGCGACCGTCACCCGACTCGCCGAGGACGAGGGCGCCATCGCTCGGATCTGGGCCGCGCGAAGCGGCCTCGCCGCGGCCATCGCGCTTGCCCACCCCGGCAAGCACCGGATCTTCGCGGGCGAGGATATCGCGGTGCCGCTGGCCGAGATCCCGCGCACGATCCGCCGCCTCCGCGAGGTCGGCGCGGAGCTCGGTATTGCGGTCGTCTTCTACGGCCACTTCGGCGACGGCAACGTGCATTCGGCGATCCTCATCGACCCGACCGATGCCGAAGAGGTCGGGCGCGCGGATCTCTTCGCCCATCGGCTCCACGAGCTCGCCATCGCGGTGGGTGGCACGGTCACCGGCGAGCACGGTACCGGCGCCGTCCGCCAGCCCTACATGCGCGCCGAGCACGGCGACGCGCTCGATCTCATGCGAAAGGTGAAGGAAGCTCTCGATCCCAAGGGCATCCTCAACCCCGGCAAGATCTACTAGGGCGGCCAAAGGCCGCCCAAGCAAACCGACGTGCGAGCCGAAGGCGAAGCACGGCGGCTCACCAGGACGGTGTGGACCGCGAGCGCACCCTGGTCAGGCGAAGTAGCCGTAGTCCCCAAGCAGGAGTCTGAGGAACACGACGCTGCAGAGCACGACCATGAGGATCCGGTGCGAGAAGAAGGCGCGCGGCCGCTCGTTGGTGACGAGCGCGACCTGACCCCAGAAGAAGAGCACGAGCGACAGCTCGGCGAACATGAACCCCGCATGCGCGTACCCAAGGGGAGACCAGGAGTACGGCGCCTGCATCGTCCAATTGAGGATCGCGTTCGCGGCCTGGTAGACATGCACCGCCAGGGTCAGGGACGCACCGCCCAGAAGTGCCGCGACGATCTCGTGGGTTCGCGGGTTGCGACGCCACTCCAGCAGCTGCGTCGTGATGAAGACATTGACCAGCGGCAGGAGGAAAGCGTCACCGATGAGTGCCGAGGTGTAGGAGAGGGTCGTCCGGTAGTTCAGCACGATCGGATCGGCCGTCCAGCGAAGGTAGAACGAACCTGCCGCCTGGATGAGAAAGCCGAATAGGAGCGTGCCGCCAAAGACGAGCGTGAGGAGCAGCCAGCGGCGCTCCTCGACGCGCGCGACGGTACGCAGCATTCATCCTCCTCGCCGGTGGTGCAGGGAGCGTAGCCCACCGCCAGGCGAGCCGTCGACCTAGTGCCGCGGCGCCCCAAGGGTACCCGCCGCGTACGAGCGGCGGTCGAGCCGATGGAGACGTTTCGCCATCGCCGACGTGATGAGGCGGGTGTGCGGCACGGTGGCGAGGTGGAGGACGATGGGCCAGAGCTCCTTCTCTGTCGTGATCCAGTCGATCCGGTCGAAGCGCGCGAGGGAGACCGGGCGGGAGTAGGCGCGGAGGGTCCGCTCGCCGCCCCAATTGTAATAGTCCTCGAAGTACGAGAGCGCGAGCTCGCGGATCGTGCGGTAGACGGGCGCGCGGAAGCGGAGTCCGGCGAACTTGGAGGTCGCGACGGCCCCCCACGCGCCGCCGTCGCGGTACACCGCGAGGACGTGATCGTCATCACGGATCGACTCCAGATCGATGATGAGCGGCGGACGGCCCTGCAGCCGAAAGGCGGCGGCGGCGAGGAACGCTCCCTCCGCGCAGTGTGCGGTGCCGTCGCGGATGACGCGGCGGGGCGAGCGATAGGTCGCTCCGCCCCGTTCGAGGTTGTAGGAGAGCGAGTCGAGGTACTTCTGGACCCGCTCGGGCGTCGAGAGGCGACGCAGGAGACGGCTCTCGCTCGGAGTGAGACCCGTCTCCCTGCTCACGGAGCGCTCCGCGCCGGCCGCCGGAATGCCGCGCGGTCGCGCTCACAGGCCGTGCGCGCCGCGCAGCCCTCGAGGTGATCGTTCACGAGACCCATCGCCTGCATGAACGCGTAGGCCGTGGTCGGGCCGATGAAGGTCCACCCGCGCGTCTTCAGCTCATGCGAGATCGCCGCCGAGGCTGGGCTCGTCGCCATCGTCATGAGCCGGCCCTTGGTCAGGCGTCGACGCCGGAGCCGCGCCTCGGGCTCGAAGCGCCACACCTGCGCTCCAAGGCCTCCGTCGGCCCGCAGATCGAGGGTGCGCCGCGCGTTGTTGATGGTCGACTCGATCTTGCCGCGATGCCGGACGATCCCCGCATCGCGCAGCAGGCGCGTCACGTCGCGGGCGCCAAACCGCGCGACCGCCTCCGGATCGAAGCGCGCGAACGCCGCGCGGAACGCCTGACGCTTCCTCAGGATCGTGAGCCACGACAGCCCGGCCTGGAAACCCTCGAGGCAGAGCTTCTCGAAGAGGCGCGTCTCGGCCTTCACCGGGCGGCCCCACTCGCGGTCGTGATAGCGCAGGTACAGCGGATCCGCACCCGCCCACCAGCAGCGCA
>SHYN01000008.1 GCA_009692785.1 Chloroflexota bacterium
GTGGGCTCTACTGGGTTCGAACCAGTGACCTCAGCGATGTCAACGCTGCGCTCTAACCAACTGAGCTAAGAGCCCCTCCGATAGTGCGTGCCATCGGCGAACAGCCTTAAGGATACGCGTGACCGGGCGGGCGCGGCGGACCGAACAGGCTGAGTCCGTCCTGAGGCGCCTCCTTCGCGAAGCACATGACGACGAACGCCCCCAGGCCCCTGGGGTCGAGGAGTGTCTCCACGGCGGAGCGGCGGCTCGTCGCGCGGAGGAGGTCAAGCGGGCCGCTCGGACGGGCGACTGCCTCACGAGCACCCAGCGCCAGCAGCACGTCGCGTTGGGTGCTTGTGCCGACGTGTTGCAGCCCGGCCCCCTCGGCCGCGCGACGGATCGCGGTGAAGTTCACGCTCGCGGTGAGGTCGTGCGTACCCGGCTCTGCGAGCGGGTCCTCCACGAGGCGATGGCGCGCGTAGCCTCGGACGGTCCCCGCACCCGAGCGCGCGAGGAGTCCCGCCTCGTCCGCACCATAGTCGATGAGCAGCAGGTAGCCGCGTGAGAGCGCCGCCGCGATGCCCGCCAGCCAGCCCTCCGCCGCGGGGCTTGCCTCCCACCGGCCACCGGCGGGAACGGTGTCGGGGATGCGCAGGCGCAGATCAGGGTGGCTCGGGGCGCGCAGCACCTCAACGAAGCGGCCGTCTTCCACCGCTACGAACACCTCGCGCACGCCGTCGGTGCCGCGCACCAGGATGTGCACGGGAAACGCATCGAGCACCTCGTTCGCGAATACCACGCCGTCGATCGGGGCGAGGGCGCGTGCGACCGACGCGTAGCGAAGCTCGCGACCCTCGAGGGCCAGCGCCTGCTGGTCTCTGAGCCGGGGCGACACCTCGACGATCGCGGGGCGAACGCCGCGCGCGGCCTCCGGCCGCTCGCGACCCAGCGTGCCGAGCAGGTCGCGCATGAGAACGCCCCGCCCGGCCCCCGCCTCGACGAGGTCCCAGCTCGGCGGGTGACCGAGGGCGGCCCAGAACTCCCCCATCGCCCGTGAGAGCGCCTTGCCAAAGGTCGGGCCAAGGTCGGGCGAGGTGAGGAAGTCACCCTCGTAGCCGATGGCGGCGCGGCTCGTGTAATAGCCGTCCGCCGGGTCGTAGAGCGCGGCTTCCATGAACTGGGCGAAGGTGAGCGGCCCGTGCGTCCGGATCCGCGCGACGAGACGGTCGCCGAGCGTCGCCGCGGTCAGGCCCCCCAGGGCGGCGGCCCGGGCGGGCGGATCTCCGGCGGGCGCGTGTCCTCGTGGCCGCCGAGCGGGATCTGCTCGGAGACCTTCCAGGTGCGCGCACCGGCAAGCTCCTCCTTGGAGAGGACCGTCACACCGAACCGCTTGTACGTGGAGAGCTCGAAGTTCGGCGTTTCGCCGAGCGCGCCGTGCGGGCAGACCTCGACGCAGTCGCCGCAGTAGATGCAGCGCACGACATCGATCTCGTACGAGGTCAGATCGCGCTCGCGGAGCATGAGCGCTCCGGTGGGGCAGGTCTCGACGCAGGCGCCGCACGAGACGCAGTCGGTGAAGTTGAGTGAGGCATTGAAGGGTGTCGTGACGATCGAATCGAAGCCGGTCCCCATGAGCCCATAGCAGTCGGCGCCGATGACGTCCTTGCAGATCCGCACGCACTGCGTGCAGTTGATGCATTTGTTCAGGTCGCGAAGGATAAAGTCGTGGGTGAGGTCGTACTCGTAGTCGTGGTAGTCGACCGGTTCCGCGCGGTGGAACCGGTTATCGGTGAGCTTGTGCTCCAGCGACAGCCGCTGGAGGTCGCAGCGGCCAACGTCAGGGCAGACACACTGGAGGCACCGGCCCGCCTCCTTCTCGGCGGCGGCCTTGTTGTAGCCCTTCTCGATGAGCTCAAAGGAGAGGACGCGCTCGGCATACGGGAGGAAGGGCATCCGGACCTGTGGCTCCTCGGGCTTGTAGGGAACGATGTCGATAAGCTCGGGGACCTCCTCCTCGGCGGCGATCTCCTTCGCCACCTCGGCCATGTCCGCACCCGCAAGGAAGCGGTCGATCGCCTTCGCGGCGAGCTTCCCCTGGGCGACGCATTGGATGACGGTGGACGCGCCGATGACGGCATCACCACCGGCAAAGACGCCGGGACGGTCGGTCACGAACGCCGCATTGGTGATGATCGTGTCGCGCCTCGTCTTCCGGAGGCCCTGCTCCTTCTTCACGAAGTCGAGGTCGGGCGTCTGACCGAAGGCCGCGATCACGATGTCGCACTCGATGACGTGCTCCGACCCGACCACGGCGATCGGCCGGCGACGACCCGAGGCATCGGGCTCGCCGAGCTCCATCCGCTGGAACTCGACACCGGCGACCCTGCCGTCGCGCTCGACGACGCGCACCGGCGCGACGAAGAACTCGAGCCGGATGCCCTCATGTTCGGCGTCGTCGACCTCGGTGTAGTGGGCGCCCATCTCCTTGCGGGAGCGGCGATAGCAGAGCGTCACCTCGGCCCCAAGGCGGCGGGAGGTGCGCGAGCAGTCGAACGCGGTGAAGCCGCCGCCGAGCACGACGACCCGCGAGCCCTTGCCCACCTCGACGGGAATCCCGGAGGCGTTGTCGCGGAGGAACTGCACCGCCGGGATGACGCCCCGAAGGCCCTCGCCGGGGACCCGCATCTCGTTCGACACCCAGGCCCCGATACCGAGGAAGACCGCGTCGTAGCCCCTGGTCAAGAGGTCGTCGACGGTGAAGTCGCGACCGAGCTCCATCCCGCCCTTGAACTCGGTGCCCTGGAGCTGCCAGACGCAGTCGAGCTCCTTGTCGAGCTTCACCTTGGGGAGGCGGTACTCGGGAATGCCGTAGCGCAGCATCCCGCCCTGTTTGGCGAGGCGGTCGAAGACGGTCACCGCATGTCCTTTGAGGGCCACGTAGTAGGCCGCGGTCATCCCCGCGGGACCCGCGCCGATGACCGCCACCCGCTTGCCGCTGGCGACCTCTTGCGGGAACGGCGTCGGCGCCTGGTCCATCTCCATGACCATCTCGCCGGTATAGCCGTGGCACTGGCAGATCGCGATCTCCTCTTCGACGAGACCGCGACGGCAGACCTCCTGGCAGGGGCGCGGGCAGACGAGCCCGAGCGTGAACGGGAAGGGCAACGTTTCCTTGACGAGCCGCGCCGCCTCGACATGCTGGCCCTTGGCCATGAGCTCCAGGTAGCCGGGAATGTCGATGTGCGTCGGGCAGGAGACCTGGCACGGCGGCAGGCAGTAGGCATTGTGGTCCGAGAGGATGTACTCGAGGTTCTGCCGGCGCTCCTTGAAGAGTCCGTCGCTCGCCGACACGATGCGCATCCCGGCTTCGACCGGCAGGTGGCAGGAGGGCAGCGGGCGGTCGTGACCCTCTACCTCGACCAGGCACATCCGGCAGGCCGCCGCGGGCGCGAGCTTCTCGTCGTCGCAGAGCGTCGGCACGTTGAAGCCTGCACGTTGTGCGGCGCGAAGGATGGCCTCGCCCGCCACGGCAGTGATCTCCTGGCCGTCGATGGTGATCGTGACGGTGGGCTGCCCGGACGGGATCTCGCCGTGGTGGGAGACGGTCGGCAGCTGCGACTCGCCGGGCTGGAGGTTGGTGAGGAGGCTCATGGTTGGACCATTCTTTCGTAGCGCCGCACGCGGGTGGGCGCGCAGGTTCCGGTCGGGCAGCGGCCATCGTCGATGTGCGCGCGGTACTCGGCGCCGAATTCGGCCATCGTGGTGCGGAGGATCTGCGGCGCGGTGATCCCGAAGCCGCAGAGCGAGAAACGAGCCATCTGATCGCCGATCTCGGTGAGCCACGGCAGGTCCGCGGTGCGACCGAGGCCGGAGGTGATGCCGGCCAGGATGCCCTCCACGCGCTTGGTGCCGACGCGGCAGGGCACGCAGATCGCGCAGGACTCCTCGGCGAGGTAGGCGAAGAGCCGGCCCGCCTCGGCGACGACGCAGGTCTCGGCGGGAATCGCGCGGATCTGCGCCGACCCGAGGTGCGCGCCCACCGCCGCGAGCTCCGCGTAGTCGAGGGTGACATCCCGGCGCGACGCCGCAAGGAGACCACCGGTCGGGCCGCCCACGTGAATCGCCTTGAGGCCCGCGGCAACGCCCGCACCGTCGAGGATCGTTCCGAGCGTCGTGCCAAAGCCGACCTCGTACACGCCGGGGCGGGCGACCGCGCCGGTGACCGAGACGAGCTTCGTGCCGGGGGTGGCGGCGGTGCCGCTCGCGCGGAAGCCGTCCGGTCCCTCACGGACGATCGAGGGCAGCCAGGCGAGTGTCTCGACGCTCTGCACGAGCGTTGGCCGGCCGCGCAGGCCCTCCCGCGCCGGATACGGCGGCCTCTGGCGCGCCATCGCCTTCCGCGACTCCAGCACCGCGAGCGCGATCGATTCCTCACCCCCCGCGAACCCGCCCGGACCGATCGCGATCTCGACCCCGAGGTCGCCAAGGTCAGAGGCGGCGGTGGAGAGAGCTGCCAGCGCTCCAGTTCGGGTCGCGGTGGACTCGGGATGCAGGTACAGATACGCGCGGGTCGCGCCCACGGCACGCGCGGCGATCGCGATGCCGTCGAGCACGCGCCGCGGCTGGCGCTCCAGCAGCGTCGCGGCGATCGGGCTCTGGCGGTCGGCGTCGTAGCCGTTGGCAACGACAAAGGGCTCCCGTCCGCCGGCCGCGCTGCCGAGAACGGCGCGGAGCTTGGCACCCGTCGAATAGCCCGCCCCACCGCGACCCCGCAGCCCCGACCGCTCGACGCGCGAAACGATCTCCTCCGGGCTCACCTCGGTCGCACCGAGTGCACCGCTGGCCGGTGGGTCACCCAGGAGCCGCGACACCCGCACCTCAGTCGGCAAAGGCTGCCTCCATGACGTGATGCACCTCGTCCTCGTGGAGCCGATCGTGCGAGGGCGGCGACGAGACCGGGGGCCAGGCGCCGGCGATCCCGATATTCCCGGTGAAGCGCCGCTCGCCGCGAGGGACGGACGTGCCCGCACCCTCGGGGGCGCCGCGGAAGTTCGAGAGCGCCGAGGCCGCGGTGTAGACCTTCGTCACCGTCATGTCGAGCTCGCCGGCGATCTGCGCGGCGGCCGCCCACGGCAGATACCCGTACGCCGCATGCGTCGCCCAGAGCGCGCGTGTCAGGCGGTCGGCGCCGCCCGCCGCCTGCTCGCCGAGGATCCTCGTCACCGGACCAAGGTCGAGCCCGGGCTCATCGTTCGGATCGATGGTCACGACCACGGTCGACACCGGTCGCCGAGCACCATACGGCATCGCCGCGACCATGCGGATGCGGTAGTAAGCCGCGCGCGGCGCGATCGGTGGGCGCTTGCGGAAGCCGTTGCGGAACGAGTACGAGATCGAGATCGCACGAGGCGGACAGGCCTTCTCGCACAGGAGACAGGACTCGCACTTGAAGATGCTCGTCTCCGGCTCAAGGAGGAGGGCGATGAGGCCGCGGCTCCGCTCGGGGAGCTCGCGCTTTTCGTACGGATACTTCCGAGTGACCGGCCGAGGATGCACGAGATGCTCGAGCGTGCGGAGCATTCCGCCGATGATGCCGAACATTACCTGTCCACTCCTGGTGCGCGGCCAGCCGCGCGCCCGCAAGCGGTCGAGAGTCGCTCCTCGCGGATGAACCGCTCGTCGCTCCTCACCTGTCCACCTCGCCGAGCACGAAGTCAAGCGATCCCATGATCGCGACGGCGTCGGAGACGAGGCGACCGCGCAGCAGCCAGGGCAGGACCTGCAGATTCAGGAACGAAGGCCCGCGGAATTTCGCGCGGAACGGATTGGGGCCGCCGTTCGAGATCATGTAGACGCCGACCTCGCCCTTCGCACCCTCGACCGTGTAGTAGGCCTCGCCCTTGGGGCACTTCCATACGTGGCCGAGGCGGGCGCGCACAGCCCCGCCCGGTAGGTTGGTGATGCACTCGCGGATAAGCCGGATGGCGAGGCGCATCTCCCCCACCCGGACCTTGTAGCGAGCGAAGGCGTCACCTTCCTGCATGATCACCGGCTTCATCTCGGTGAGCTCGGGATAGACCCCGTAGGGCCGTGTCCGCCGCAGATCGACCTCGACGCCGGAGCCTCTGGCGATCGGGCCAGACACGCCGTAAGCGACGGCGATGTGCGCCGGGATCAACCCGATGCCGACCGTCCGCTCCAGGAAGATCTCGTTGCTCTCCAGGAGTCCCACGTAATCCGATTCGATGTGCTCCTCGTAGCGGTCGAGGAGGCGCTCGAGCTTTGCGAGCCACCCGGGAGGCAGGTCGTAGAGCACCCCGCCGGGCCGGTAGTAGTTGAAGTTCATGCGCGAGCCGCAGAGCTCCTCGAACAGGTCGAGGATCTCCTCGCGGTCGCGAAAGCAGTAGAGGAGCGGCGTCGTCGCGCCCACATCAAGGCCGTACGTGCCGAGCCACACGAGGTGCGCCGCGCAGCGCGACAGCTCGTCGACGATGACGCGGATGTACTCCGCCCGTCTCGGGACCTCGATCGCCCCGATCGTTTCCATCGCGCCGGTGTAGCAGTGCTCGTTAAGCATGTTCGAGACGTAGTCAGCCTGGTCCGCATAGCGGATGCCCTGGGTATAGGTGCGCCACTCAAAGATCTTCTCGATGCCTCGGTGCAGGTAACCCATCACCGGGATGCATTCGACGACTCTTTCACCCGAGAGCTTCAGCACGAGGCGCAGCACGCCGTGGGTCGAGGGGTGCTGAGGCCCCATGTTGAGGATGAGCTCCTCGGTCTCGATGCCCTCGTCGGACTCCACGATCGGGAGGACGATGTTCCCGCCTTCCAGGGTCGCTTGGACCTCGGCGTCAACCACCCTTTGCGATCTTCTCCCGGAGCCGCAGGACTCCCTCCGTCAGCGCTTCGGGCCGGGGCGGGCACCCCGGGACATATACGTCCACCGGCACGATCGTGTCGACACCCTGAAGGGTCGCGTACGAGTCCCAGAATTCTCCACCCGACGAGGCGCAGTTGCCCATCGCGATGACCCATTTCGGCTCCGGCATCTGCTCGTAGAGCCGCCGGAGGCGTGGGGCCATCTTGTGCGTCACCGTGCCGGCCACGATCATGACGTCGGCCTGCCGCGGACTCGACCGGAAGACCTCGGCACCGAAGCGCGAGAGATCGTGGTGCGAGGCGGCGGTCGCCATCATCTCGATCGCGCAGCAGGCAAGCCCGTATCCGAGCGGCCAGGGGCTCCGCGAGCGCGCCCAGTTGACGAGCGCGGTGAGGCTCGCGAACACGATGTTGTCGTCACCGGCCAGGATGCCCGGCGTGGGTGCCGTCGCCGCCGGCGCGGCGAGTCCGGCCTGATCGGTTTCGGGTCGGCGCTGGATGACGTCGTGCTCGAAGTCGATCGGGCGCAGCGGGAGCTTCTCGAGTGCGGTCATCGCGACAAGTTTAGGGACTCCGCGCCGGTCTGCACGGCAGCCCGGAGCAGCGCGAGGAGCGACTCGTGGAGCGCCGCCCCGCTTGCGACGATCCGCGGCTCACCGCCGCTGGCCGCGGCCAGCTCGCTCACGCGGCCTCCAGCTTCGGTGACGAGGAGCGCACCCGCGACCCAGTCCCAGGGATGCGAAACAGACTCGAAATACAGGTCGTGGCGACCCGCCGCGACCCAGGCCAGGTCGAGCGCGGCCGAACCGTGCCTGCGGACGTCACGGACCCGCGGGAGGATGGTCGCGAGGATGGCCGCCTGCCTGGCCCGCTCGTGCGCTTGATACGAGAACCCGGTCGACGCGAGCGCGAGCGCCAGATCGCTCACCGCATTCACCGCGAGCCGGCGGTCCGGCCCGCCACCCGGCCCGCGCAGCCAGGCGCCGCCGCCGCGGCACCCGAGGAACAGCTCGCCCTTGAGCGGATCGAAGACGACTCCCGCCAGCGCACCGTCCGCGTCGGCGCAGGCGATGGCCACGGACCAATGAGGGATGCCGTAGAGATAGTTCGCCGTTCCATCGAGAGGATCGACGAACCAGCGGATGCCGCTGGAGCCGTCGCCACCGGCAGAGCCCTCCTCCGCGATGATGCGGTCCGCGGGGCGGGCCGCACGCAGACCCCTGACGATCGCCGCCTCGGCAGCCCGGTCGGCGTCCGAGACCGGATCGGTCGCGCTCGACTTCGTCGAGGCGCCCTCGGCGGGACGGCCGAAGCGGCCAACGAGGATCGCACCCGCTTCCGCCGCGCACCGCTCGGCGAGCGCGAGCGCCTCGGACGCATGCAGCCGACTCACCGCTCCTGGACCACGCGGCCGTCCGGGCGCGGATCGACCGGTGAGTGCGCCGTCACATATGCGGCGACCACGTCGACATCAAGGTCGCCGAAGAGGACGTTCGTGCCGACCGCGAACTCGCTGTGACCGTCGCCGCCCAGATGGAGGTAGTCGATGGTGGCCACGTGGTAGATCCGGGCGGGATCGATCGGCTTTCCTCCAACGGCGGCGCTCAGGACCCTTCGTCCCGGTGGATTCTCGAACCGGTACGTCCATCGCACGCCGCCAGGATGCAGCCGTCCCGCGCCGCCGGACGCCGCCTCGAGCACGTCGCGCAGGGCCGCACCGGTCAGGTCGACGTTCACGACGGTGTTGCCAAAGGGGAGCGCATCAAAGAGCGCGCCGTAGGTCAGGGGACCGGCGAGGAGGGAGGCGCGCAGGCCCGCGCCGTTATAGAACGACACATCGGTCTCCCAGCGCTGGGAACGACCGTACTCGAGGAGCGCATCGGCCACGAGGTTGCCCAGGCCGGTGTCCGGATCGCGGCTCGCGGCGAGCGGGCTCGTAGCGCTTCCCACGACCCGCGCGGTGTAGGTCAGGGTGAGCGCGCGCTGGGCCTCGACGATCCTCGCCACCTGCGGGTCGGATCCCGCCGCGGTGCCGGCCACCGCGATGAGCTCGTCTGCCCTCGTCACGGCGACGATCTTCCGCGCCGCGATCCGGAGATCCAGCCGGCCGAGATTGAGCGCCGCCGTGCCGGCCTGCACGATGGTGGTCGTCCCGACGAGCCGCGCGGTGCGGAGCGCGGTGTGCGAGTGTCCACCGACGATGACGTCGATCCCGGGGACCGCGGTCGCGAGCATGACGTCAGACTCATCCCAGGCGTACCGCTGGTCGATCCCCAGGTGCGTGAGCGCCACGACGATGTCCGCCTGCTTTCGCAGTTCCGGCACCCACCTCCGCGCGGCCTCGATTGCCGATGTGAAACGGAGCCCGACGACGTTCGAGGCTTTGGTGTTCACATGGGGATACGTGAGACCAAGGACCGCCACCTTCACGATGCCGAGGTCTTTTACGATGTACGGCCGGGCGTAGGACGGGACGGCGCCCTGCGCGTCCGCGAGGTTCGCCGCCAAATACGGGAACGGCGACGCTCCAGCGCGCTTCGCGAGGTTCTCCTGCCCGTAGTCGAATTCGTGGTTCCCGATGGCCATCGCGTCATAGCGCATGAGCGCCATGACGCCCGCCATCGCCTCGCCCTTGCTCACGGCGGAGGCGAAGGTGCCCTCCCACGCGTCTCCCGCGTCGATCAGCAGCGTCCGCTCCGGCCCGCGGGCACGGTACGCCGCAGCGAGGCCGGCGAGACCGGCCATCCCGCCCTGCTGGAACGACCCGTTGCCGCCGCGCACGGTCTCCGCCTCGAGGTGCCCATGCAGATCGTTCGTGTGCAGGATCTGGATCTCGTCCGCGGCGAGCGCTGGGCGGGTGGCGACCGATCCCACGGCGGGCGCGGCCGCCGCGAACGGTGTACCTCCGGCTCCAGGAACGACCGCGTCGGGGCCACAGGCTCCGAGGAGGAGCGCAGCGGCAAGGAGCGCACGCACCGGGGACCCTGGACGCTCGCTACGCGCCGGCGACCTCTGCCGCACGGTACTGGAGCTCATAGAGGCGATGGTAGACGCCGCGCTCCGCGAGGAGCTCGCGGTGCGTGCCCGCCTCCGCGACGCGGCCTTTGTGCAGGACGATGATCCGATCGACGTTCTGGATCGTCGACAGACGGTGCGCGATGATGATCGAGGTCCTTCCGATCATCAGCTTGGCGAGGGCGTCCTGGATCAGACGCTCGGTCTCGGTGTCGACCGAGGAGGTCGCCTCGTCGAGCACGAGAAGGATCTCAGGGTTGAAGGCGATGGCCCGCGCGAACGCGAGGAGCTGCTTCTGGCCGACCGACAGCGTCGAGCCTCGCTCGGTGACCGGCGTGTCGTAGCCCTGCGGGAGCTTCTGGATGAAGGCCTCGGCGTTGACGAATCGCGCGGCGGCGCGCACGCGCTCGTCGTCGATCCCCGGGTCGCCGAGCCGGATGTTCGACGCGATGGTGCCCGCGAAGATGAACGGGTCCTGGAGCACCACCCCCACGTGCCTCCGGACATCCGCCTGCAGCATGTCGCGGAGGTCCACCCCGTCGAGTCGGATCGTTCCGCGCTGTACGTCGTAGAAGCGTGAGATGAGGCTGATGATCGAGGTCTTTCCCGCCCCGGTCGCGCCCACGATCGCGACGCTCTCTCCCGCGCCGATCCTCATGTCGACGTCTCGCAGCACCCAGTCCGGACCGCCGCGCCCATCCGCCGCCGCCTCTGTGGGCGCATCCGCGCGGCCGGAGTTGTAGGCGAACCAGACATGGTCGAAGGCGATCTCGCCTCTCACGTGCTCGAGATGCACGGGGTGCGCAGGCTCCTTGATTGTCGCGGCGGTGTCCATCAATCGGAAGATGCGCTCCGAAGACGCCATCGCGGCCTGGAGAATGTTGTATTTCTCGGCGAGGTCCTGGATCGGGAAGAAAAATCGGTCGACGAGCTGCCAGAAGGCGAGGAGCGTACCCAGGGTCAGCTCACCGTTCTGGATCAGCAGCGCACCAATGCCGAACAGCAGGGCGCTCGTCACCTGGCGGGTCAGGGTGATCGAGGGATGGAATGCGGACATCACCCTGATCTGACCGCGATTCGCGACGAGAAGGTCACGATTCAGGTCATCGAACTGCCGGAACGCAGCACGCTCGCGCGCGAAGAGCTGCACCACGGACATGCCGGTGATGTTCTCGTTGAGGTAGGCGTTGATCCGCGCGAGGCGGATGCGGATGGCCCGAAAGGACTCGCGCATGACCCGGCGGAAGTAGCCGGTGAGGAGCACGACGATTGGCATCGAGACGAAGGTGACGAGCGTGAGCCTCCAATCGAGCAGGGCCATCGCGCCGGCCACGACGACGAGCATGAACAGGTCGCTGATGATCGACACGACCCCCCGCTGCACCATGTCGATGAGCGCATCGATGTCGTTCGTCAGCCTCGTCATGAGCCTTCCGACCGGATTGCGATCGAAGAACGTCAGGGAAAGCCACTCGACATGCCGGAAGAGCGCCACCCGCAGGTCGTACATCGCACGCTGCCCGACGTAGGCGGTGAGAACGTTCTGGCCATAGCGGATCGCGGCGGTCCCGAGGAGTACGCCGACGTAGAGGAGGCCGAGCGGCAGGAGCCGAGAGATGCCCTCCTCGACCCCGATCCTCCGAGCGACGGCCGGCCCGATCGATTCGTCGATGATGAACTTCTGGAGCAGGGCCGGAGCGATCTGGGCGAACGACATGCCGACGATCAGGGCGACCGACAGCGCGAGAAGGCCGCGGTACGGGCCAAGGTAGCTGGAGAGGCGACGCATGAGCTTGGCGTCGTAGGCCTTGCCCAGCACCTCGTCCTCGTGGAAGTAGCCCGCCATCAGGGCTGCCCATCTTCGCTCAGGCCGGCGCGGCGACCACCGAGTCGCGGCGGCTCAACGGCCAGCGCGGGATCCTCGGACCGGACCCGCCGCTCGTGCTCCACCTGCTCCTCGTCCACCTGGAGCTCCTCCTCGACGAGCTGGCGCCGATACATCCGGGCATAGAGGCCTCCCTGCTCGAGGAGCGTGCGGTGGTCACCACGCTCGGCGATGCGTCCGTCGTCAAGGACGAGGATCAGGTCTGCATCCTTCACGGTCGAGATCCGATGCGCGACGATGATGCTCGTCCGCTCGCTCATGACGCCGCGAAGCCGCCGCAGGATCTCCGCCTCGGTATAGGTGTCCACGGCGGAGAGCGCGTCGTCCAGGATCAGGACCCGCGGATCCTTGGCGACGGCGCGCGCGATCGCGGCGCGCTGCTTCTGCCCTCCGGACAGCGTCACGCCCCGCTCGCCGATCATCGTCTCGTACTTCGCCGGAAAGTCCGCGACGTCCTTGTTCAGCTGCGAGACGTCGCCCGCCCATTCGAGCTGCGAAGGAGTGAGCGCCCGCTCCGCGCCGAAACCCACGTTCTCCCGGAGCGGCACCGAGAACAGAAAGGTCTCCTGGGGCACATACCCGATAGCTCGGCGGAGCATCTCGAGCGGAAAGCGCCTGACACTCACGCCGTCAAGGAGCACCTCACCCTGCTGCGCGTCGAAGAGCCGAGGGATGAGGTTCACGAGCGAGCTCTTCCCCGCTCCGGTGTGGCCGACGATCGCCAGCGAGCTGCCCGCGGGAACCCTGAACGAGACGTCACGCAGCACGACCGTCGGCCCGTAGGCAAAGGTAACCCCCCGGAACTCCACCTCACCGCGGATCGGACCGGCGACCGGATCGGCCGGCTCCGCGATCTCGGGAACCGCGTCGTACAGCTCCTGCAGCCGCCGCAGCGAGGCCCAGCCCTGCTGGATGAGATTCGTGACCTCACCGAGCATGATCATCGGCATCGAGAGCAGCTGGAGGTAGGCAACGAACTGCACGAGCTGGCCCAGAGTCAGGTCACCGCGGATCGCATCCTGGCCCCCAACCCAGAGCGCTGAGAGCACCGCGAGGCCGATGAGAAAGCTCATCGCCGGCCAGATCAGCCCATCGACGCGCGCCAGCTGCACCGCACGAGCGGCGTACTCGTCGGTCGCTCGCGCGAAGCGCGCGATCTCGGGCTCCTCCTGGGAGAACGCCTTGACCACGCGAATGCCGGAAAAGTTCTCCTGCGCCCTGGTCGACAGCTCCGCGAACTGCTCCTGGAGCCTCTCGAAGAGAACATGCACACGACGGCCGATGCTCCAGAACGCGAGCGATACCAGAGGCATGATGACGAGAGCGATGAGCGTGAGGTGGACCGATACGGCAAGCATCGACACGAGGCTGAAGACGAAGATCACCGCAGTCATCACCACCGCTTGTACGCCAAAGCCCATCATCTGGCGGACCGCGCCCAGGTCGTTGATCATCCGCGCCATGATGTCGCCGGTTCGTTGGTGCTGGAAGTAGGCGAGGTGCATGCGCTGGAGATGGGCGAACAGATCGTTGCGCATGGTGTATTCGACCTCGCGGGAGACGTTCAGAACGCTGTAGCGCCCGATCACCCGCAGGAGTGACTCGACGACGGTCGCGGCCACGATCCCCACCGCGAGCGCCCCAACGGCCGCGAACGCGCTCGGTCGGCCCAGCTCGTCGAAGATCGCGCCCACCAGGCGCGGCGGGATCACCGCAAAGAACGCGGCGGCTGACAGCGCGAGCGCGCCCTGGGCGAGTTGCCGCCGATGCTGCCCCATGTGATGCAGGAAGGTGTCGCGAGGTCGAGCCACGTGAGGACGATTCTAGGCGACGGTCACCCTCGCGAGGGTCACACCTGCGCGGGCGCCGCGGCTGCACGGCGGATGCGCCCCCCGCCGATCCAGGCACCCCACACGATGGCGCTACCGCCGAGAAAGACCGGTGCGACACCCCACGCGTCCGCCACCGGCCCGACGAGGATGAGCGGCAGGAACGAGAACACCGAGACCAGACTGTTCAGCACACCGAAGACCCGACCGCGAAGGTCCTCACGCAGGTCCTCCTGAAGCATCGTGATCGCGGGGACGATGATCCAGGCATAGGTCATGCCGAACACGAACATGACCGCACCGACGACGGCGACGAAGAACGGAAAGGCCTCGCCGAGCTCGGCCGTCGCCGTCCGCCGGAAGACCTCGGCGAACGGGCGCGCGAGCGCAAGCGCCACGAGCGCGCCGCCGAGCACCACAAGCGCGACACCGATCGCGTTCGCCCGCGAGACCCGGGCCCCCAGAAGATTGAGGAGGACAAGGCCGGCGATGACCCCGAGCCCGGCCGGCGCGACGAGGTAGATGACATCGCGCTCACCAAGTCCCAGAACCTCGCGGACGAAGCCCGGCGCCAGCGCGCCTGCGACCGCAACCAGCGTGTTCGCGATGCTGATGTAGATGAGGGACCAGACGAGAAGCGGCGTCGAACGAAGGAAGCGGAATACCGTCCAGACCTCATGCAGCCCGCGACCTGTCTCCTTCACCGCGAGCCCGGCAGCGGCCCGCCCGAGCGAATGATCGACCGCCACCTCGCCGGTCCCCGCCACGTCGCCGGTCCCGGGGAGCGTGACGCAGAGGACCCCGGCCCCCGCGAACATCGCGGCCAGCATGACGAACAGGACGTCGAAGCCAAAGAACTTGATGACCACGGGAGCGAGCAGCACGAACCCCGCGAGGAACGCGCCGTTAAAGGTGAAGGTGAAGAGCGAGTTCGCGACGAGCAGGTCCTTCTTGCGAACGATCGTGGGAAGCATCGCGGCCTCGGCGGGGACGAAGAACACCGTGATCGTCGCGACGAGCACGTTGACGACGTACGCCGCGGCAACGTCCTGCTGCAGGATGAGAAAGACCCCGACCGCGACAGCCCGGAGACCGTTCGTGACGACGAGCATGTGCTTCCTGTCGCTGCGGTCAACGAGGACCCCCGCGAACACACCAAAGAGCACCGCCGGGATGACCGACAGGAGGATGAGCAGCGACGAGGACACGTTCGAGTGCGTCCGCTCGGCCACGAGCACGATGAGGGCGAATGTCGTCGCGTTCGCGGCGACCTGCGAGAGGATCTGGGCGAACCAGATCGCGAGGAACGCACGGTTGCGCAGGGGGCCGCGCTCCGCGGCGACCATGAGATCGGCCACGCGCTACGCTCGCGCGACCGGCGCGAGCGGCCCCCGTGCCACGAAAAGTGCGATGTCACGCTCGACCTCCGCGCGCGGCAGAAGGACCCGCCGCTGACAGGAGGCGCAGCGCAGCCCGATATCGGCGCCGAGCCGCACGACGCGCCAGTCAGAACCGCCGCAGGGGTGGCGCTTTCTGAGCGTCACGACGTCATCGAGAAACAGGGGCAGCGGCGGCCTAGTCATGAAGGTCCGAGTGTATGGGCGTCAGGGCAGCGGGCGCGTGAGCGCCGGAAGCTCCAGGGCGCTCTCGCTCGTGGCGCCGAACCGCGTCCGCGGGTAGAACAGGCCGAATTGAGCGAGGATGCCCCCGGTCCGGGTCAGCGCGACCCGGATGACCTCGGGCGCGCCGAGAGCCCGCACCGCGAGCGGACCGGCCACCGGCGCTCCATCCACCGTGAGCACGCGGTCGATGCCGGTGCCGAACCAGGTCCGCGGCCCGACCCGGATCCGATTCACGTCAACGGCTTCCGCCCCGGCGTTCCGCAGCTCGTTCACAAGGTCGGCCAGCGCGCGCTCATCGAACGCTCCATCCACGACCACCGTCACGCCCGGCCCACGCGCGGGCCCCTCGGCGGCGAAGATCCTGAGCGCCGTGAGCTGGCGCTCGGCCTCGGCGAGCGACCCCCGGCCGCTCTGTGCGGCCTCCTGCGCGAGCTCGACCCGGACCCGGAGGTCGAAGATCTCATCGCGCAGTGCCGTATTGCGCTCCGCGAGGTTCGCGATGACCGTGGTCAGCGAGGCTGGGGTCTCAAGCTGGAGGCCGCGGGAGAATGCCTGCTGCGAGCCGAAATGCGTCGCGACGAGCACGCCGAGCAGCAGGGCGACCGCCGCCGCCGCGATCCCGCCTGGGGACCTCGTCACCGCGGCGTGGCCTGTTTCACGGTCAGCGCACCGCTGTACTCGGGCACGCGCAGCGCGGACGCACGGGTCACCCGCAGCCCGAGCCCGAACATATCCCGGCGCTGCTTGATGTCCCGGAGCTGCGCGGGATCCTCGAACGCGGCGAGGAGCGCGGCGGGATCGCCGATGATGGCGACCTGAAACGGAGGCGACATGAGCGTGCCGTTCACCGTGATCGTCGAGCCGATGCAGTAGACACTCGAGGTTCCGACGATCCGTTCGTCGTTCACCGCCACGGCCGTCGCCCCGCCACGCCACGCGGTGTTCACGATGTCCGTGACGTCGGTCGAGTGGCAGACGGCCTTCTCGAGGTCCTTGGCCGCCACCGGCCCGCGACCGTCATCCAGCAAGACCATGATGCCGTCACCGCTGCGCGGGGTGAGGCCGCCCCGTTGCTTGAGGGCACCGATCCGTGCCTCCAGGTCACGGCCGGTGCCGCTCTGGCTCGCCGCGCTCGCCTGGATCTGATCCACCCGCGCTCGCAGCTCGGCGAGCTGCGCCTTAAGAACGCCCTGCTCGCGCTGAAGGGCGTTCGCCGCCTCCAGGAGCGGCGCGTTGTAGCGGACGGAGACCTCGCTGCGCTCCTGCTGGCCGCGCCACTGCGCCGCCACGAGCAGCCCGAGCACGAGCGCGGGCAGGAGCAACACGGCGCCTCGCGCCGCGCGCTCTCTCCGCATGCGCTAGAAGGTGCCTGCCGACGGATTGGGATCGAGCGCCAGGCTCGAATCGCTGTCGATCACGCGCCGGACCTGAAGCGTGGTATTAGCGGTCCCCCACTTCCCGTCCGCGCTGGTGCAGAGGATCGTGAACGTCTTGCTGTCGCTCGTGCTGACCGAGACCGTCCCGCCGGTGACGCAGAGATCGCCGTAGGCGCCGGTGCCGGTGCCGCCGGTGCCGCCGTTCACGCTGTAGTTGTTCGGATTCGTCGCCGAGCCGGCATCCGTGGTGGCGCTCGTGCTCATCACCTCGCTGAAGGTCACCGAAAAGCCGTTCGCCGAGATGAAGGTCGCGGTCGCGAACTTCGGCGCGGAGTTGGCCACCGTGACCGTGCTTGCCGTCGGGTCCGGGCTGACGAGGTTCGCGGTGGAGATGTTGTCGGAGACGCCCGTAATCGAATACGTGTAGCTGCCCTGGACGATGCCCACCGCGGGGGTGAAGGTGAACGTCACTGTGCGCTCATCCGACGAGATGAAGCAGGTCGTCGCCGCGTTCGCCAGGGCGGTGCCCATCGTGCCCTGGAGCGTGTATTTCGCCTTGTTGTCGATCTGCGTTCCGGTGCCGGCGCAGACCGTCGCGGTGGCGTTGGCGACCGCGACGTGGTTCATCGCTTTGGAGTAGGTGACGATGAATTGCAGCTGCGTGGCGGTCACGGAGGACACGGTCGGCAGGATGCTGGTGCCGGTGTACTGGAAGGTCGTCGACTGCGTCGTCACTGAGTTCCCCGCCTGGTCGGCGAAGTTGGCGACAACGAGGGTATAGACGGTGGTCGTACTGAAGTTCGCGCCGAACGTGATGCGCGCCTTCGTCTCGTTGTAGAGCGCGGCGTCGGACGACGTCCCGCCACTTGTCGCAGCGGTCGCCAAGATCGCCGAGCCGGTGCCCGAAGTACCAGTCGTCGTCGCGGCGCTCCCGTCAGGATTTTGAAGCGTGTAGCGCGCCGTCACGTCGATCGCGTTCGTGATCGGGAAGTACGTGCTCGTGCGCATCGCCTCGCTGAAGGTGAGGTCCACGATGTTCGCCGCGACCGCGGTCGCGCTGCTGAGGGAGGGAGCAGTGGAGTCGGCCGTGGTCACCACCGTGAAGGAGGTTGGATTCGGGGTGAAGACGGTGTTGTCCTGGAACGTCTGGTCGTACACATCCAGGGTGTGGGTGCCCGCGGCGGGCAGGGTGCTCGAAGTGAAGTCGAGGCGCACCGCGAGCGAGCCGGCCTGGAGTGTCGGCGTGCTGGGGAACGCGCCGCTGTCCCACTTGTACTTCGCAGCGGTGACCGGACCGGTGTTGAGCGCCTTCGAGGCGGTGATGATGATCGAATGCGTGCCGGGCCGCGAAAGCGTGAGCGTGCCCGACGTGGTCGTCGTCGTCGAGCCACCGGTGGACGCGGTGAGCACGGTGTAGGTGAAGACGGCCGAGGCGGTCGCCCCGGTAGCGGTCGCGGTGAGCGAGTGGGCGCCCAGGCCCAGCGCATTGGTCAGCGCGATGCTGAAGGTTCCGGTGATGGTGGAGGTGCCCGACCCGACGACGGTGGAGCCGTCGAGGATCGACACGGTCGTAGAGGCCGGAGCCCCGCTGCCGGCCACGGTCGGATTCGAGGTCGTTGAAGGGGTCGCCGGAGTGGTGCCGGTGATCGTGAGCAGCGTCGAAGTGACCGTCGCGATCTGGTAGTAGCCGTAGTCCTCGAGGGGCCCGACGCCGTCGATGACCGGCCGACCGTAGAACGTCTTCGCCCCCGCTGCCGCGCCGGCGGGGACCTTCACGTTGTAGACGAAGAAGCCCACCTGCCCCGGGGCCACGAGGTCCGAGAGCTGATTCGCGTAGATGCTCGACGAGACCCAGCCCGAGCTCCAGCCAGCCGTGTCGTTGGTCGTGTTGTCGAGCGGAGCGGCGGTGTGGAGGCTGAGCGCCTTGCCGGCGACACCCTTCTGCCAGGACTGGTCGCCGGTATTCGTGAAGCCCACCGAGAACTGGCCGATCTGTCCATCGGTCAGAGTGATGAACGAGCTCTCGGAGAAGTAGGCCAGGTGAAAGCCGGCCTCTGCGGCGGCCACCGGGTAGCTGAGAAAGGCGCCTGCGAAGAGCGCGAGGGCGCTCACCACGGTGAGGAGCATCTTGTCCGGCCGCATCGGTACCTCTCCTGGCCGCCCTGGAGGGCGGGATGTTCGCTCTGCTGGGCCAACTCTATAACGGCGGGCTGCGGGGTGGGACTGGGGCGGGCATCCCATCCTCGCTTCGCTCGTCGGGATGCGGGTGGGACGGGGGCTGTGTCTGCCACTACGCTCCGCTCGCTTCGCTCGCTACGCTCTGTGGCAGCATCCCCTCCTCACTTCGCTCGTCGGGGCTGTAGCTCAGCGGATAGAGCGCCGCCGTCCTAAGGCGGGCGTCGCCGGTTCGATTCCGGCCAGCCCCTCCACCAGGGAGGATCCACCACCGACGAGTGGGGTCAGTAGCGGACCTGGCGGGCCAGCTCGAGGAGCGGGAACGGGGCGAGGCCGACGACGAGGGTGAAGGCGGCGCCGAGCGCGACGACCGCCTTCGCGGTGCGCCTCGGTCCGGTCGCCACACGTGCCGGCTCGCCCGGGCCGAGGCAGACGAACGCGACGCGCAGGTAGTAGGCCGCGCTCACGACGCTCGCGAGGACCGCGATGAGCAGGAGCCAGAGCAGCCTTGCCTGCGCGAGGGCCTCAAAGATGTACAGCTTGCCGATGAAGCCCGCGGTCGGCGGCAGACCGGTCAGGCCCATGAGCACGATGAGGAGTCCGATCGCCTGGAGCGGTGCGCGTCGGAACAGACCGGCCAGGTCGTCGATCGTGGGGTCGTCGTCGGGCAGAAGCGTGAGGAGTCCGAATGCCGCGACGGCGAGCGTCCCGTACACGACGAGGTAGAAGGCGATGAAGGGCGCCGCATCCACCCCGGCGGCTGCCGCCGCCGCCACGTAGCCCGCGTGCGCGACGCTGGACCAGCCGAGCAGGCGCCGCACGCTCCGCTGACCGAGCGCGGCGAGATTCCCGATAACGAGGGTGAGACCGGCGAGGACGGCGAGCGTCGTACGCCAGTCCGCCGCCGCGACCGCGCCGGCGCTCGTCGCACCAAGGATGCGCAGCAGCGCGGCGAACGCGGCGGTCTTCACGGCGATCGCCATGAACGCAGTGGCCGGAGGCGGCGCGGCCTCGTAGACGTCGGGCGCCCACGAATGAAAGGGCACGAGCGCCGCTTTGAACCCGATGCCCGCGAGCAGCAGCGCGATCCCGGCGAAGGCGAGCGGATCTGGCGGCGTCGCGCCTCGCGCGAGAACGTCCAGCCGGATCGTTCCGGTCGCCGCATACAGAAGAGCGACCCCGTAGAGGAACACCGCCGACGCGGCGGCACCGAGGAGAAAGTACTTGAGCGCCGCCTCATCGCCGTGCCGCGCGCGCGTGAGGAGGCCGGTGAGCGCGTACAGCGGCAGGGACAGGAGCTCAAGGCCGAGGAACACGATCAGCAGGTCGCCGCCCGCGGCCATGAGACCGGCGCCGGTCGCGGAGAACAGGATGAGCGCGACGAACTCGGGGCCAGGCAGGCTCTCCTCGCGGGCGAGGTAGTCGGCAGCGAGGAGGAGCGCGGCGGCCGTACCCGCGGCCACGAGGGCGACAAAGAAGAGCGCTCCGGCGTCGCGCTGGACCGCTCCGCCAAATCCCGCGCTGCCTGGGCCAAGGCGTGCCGCGAGCACCGCCGCGGCGATCGCGACACCGGCGCCGAGACGAGCCGCTCCACGCCCGGACAGCGGGCTCACGACATCGAGCGCCAGGATCGCGCAGGCACCGCCCGCCAGGACGACGAGTGGAAGGATCGCCATGAGATCGCCGAGCGTCATCGTGTGACCTCGGCGCGATCGGCGCTCGCCCCGGGCACGCGGTCTGAGACGAGCCGAGGCGCCACGCCGATGAGGAGCGCGAGCACGAGCAGAGGGGCCACGAGGAGCCGCTCGCGTGCGCCGAGATCCCGCCGCGCCGGTCCCTTGGGGGGCCCGTGGAACGCGCGCCGAAGCAGGCCGAGACCGTACACCGCGGAGAGCACGACCACGAGCGTCGCGACCACCGCGGCACCCGGAAATCGCGCGTATGTCGCGGCGAGGATGAGGAACTCGCCCGCGAAGCCGCTCGTCCCCGGCACGGCGATCGCGGTGGAGATGGCGAGGGCGAAGAATCCGCTGAGAACGGGTGCACTCGCCGCAACGCCGCCGATGTCGGCGAGCGACCACCCCCCGACGCGTTCGGCGAGGAACGCGGCGAGGAGGAAGAGGGCGCAGACGACGAGCCCGTGGGAGACGCTGGCGACGAGCGCTCCCTGGGTCGTCGCGGCGCTCGCGCTGAAGACCCCGAGTCCGATGAGGTTCAGGTGGCTGAGGCTCGAGAACGCGATGATCCGCCGCGTATCCCGCTGGCGCGTCGCGACGAACGCCCCGTAAAGGGTGCCGATCGCCGCCAGCGCGACGAGGATGGGCGCGAGGCGTGCCATTCCGGTCGGGAAGAGCGGCAGGCAGAGGTGAATGAGCCCGTACACCGCGGTCTTCGCCACAACGCCTGAGAGCACCGCCGCCACCGGTGTCGGAGCGGCCAGGTACGCACGCGGAAGCCAAGCATGCAGGGGAAAGAGCGGCAGCTTGACCGCGAACGCCCCGACGAAGAAGAGCGCGAGGATCGTCTGATCGGCATCGGGAAGCGGTCGGAGCACGAGCGCCGCAAGATCCGAGGTTCCCCGCGCGACGACGACCGAGACGATCCCGGTCAGGAGCAGTGCGCTTCCCACCATCGTCGCGAGGAGGAACCGCAGAGCCGCGCCCCGCGCGTCACCGCCGCCCCAGAGCCAGATGAGCAGCGCGATCGGGATGAGCATCGCCTCCCAGAACACGAAGAACAGCACGAGGTCCTGCGCGAGGAACACACCGGTGACCGCCGCCTGCGTAAGACACCACAGCGCGTAGTAGGTGCGCGGCCGGGGGGTGCCCGCGCTCGCCGCCGCACCGACCGCGAACAGCACGCCGGTGAGGACGAGGAGCACAAGGCCGAAGCCGTCCGCACCGAAGGCGTACTGTGTCAGCGGTCCGGCCCATGGGAACCGCTCGGTCGGGATACCGTTCGTGCCGCGCGCGACAGCAAGCGCCACAACGAGCACCGCCTCCAGGATCCCCGAGGTCACCGCCACGATGCCGGCGAACCTGCCCACCCGGAGCGCGCAGGCGGCCGCGGCAACAAGCGGGATGAGGATGATCTGAAGCGTTGTCAGCGTGCCGCTCCGGTGCCGACCCCGAGCGACCACCACGCCAGAAGCAGGACGGCGCCCGCCAGCAGATAGGCCTCGTACGAGCGCACGAAGCCGCTCTCCAGCCGCTGCGAACGCGCCCCAGTGCGAAGGATCAATCGACCGACCGCGTCGAGCGACCATTGGAGCGTGGCCTCGACCCCACGATCGAGAGCCGCCGCAATCGTGCCCACAAGCCACGAGCCGCCGCGGACGAGCGCCCGATCCGCGCCAAAGCCAGCGAGAGCCGCGCGTCCGAATCCGGCCGGAAGCAGCTCGAACGGACCCCGCCGGTACCGCAGCAGGCCGAGCCCGGCGCCGGCGAGCGCGAGCCCGGCGGCGCCCAGGGTGAGCGCAAGCGGTGCGCCCTCGGTGGCAGGCACGCCGAGCGAGATGCCGCCAACGGCAACGAGCGCGCCGAACCCGAGCGCGGGTAGCGCGAGCGCCACCAGTGGCACGAGCATCAGTCGCGGCGACTCATGTGCCCCGCGGATCACCGCTGATCCGGCGGGCGCGACGAACACCAGCGCGAAGAGGCGCGCGGCGTAGAGCGCGGACAGCGCCCCGGTCGCGAGCACCGCCACGGCGAGCAGCGGCCGATCGAGCGCGGCGGCCGCGATCGCCTCTTTTGAGAAGAACCCCGACGCCGGCGGAAGCGCCGCGAGGCCGAGGGCCCCTGCGGCAAATGCGGGTGCCGTCCAGCGCAGCCGGGGGCCGAGCGCTCCCAAGCGGCGGAGGTCCTGCTCGTTGCCGGTGGCATGCATGACGGAACCCGCGCCAAGGAACAGCGTCGCCTTGAAGAATGCGTGCGCAAGAAGGTGGAAGAGCGTTGCGAACACCGCGCCGATCCCGGCACCAACGAACATGAGGCCGAGCTGCGAGATCGTCGACCAGGCGAGGACGCGCTTCAGGTCCGTCTGGGCGAGCGCGGCCAACGCGGCGCCGAGGGCGGTGAACGCACCGAGGCCCGCCGCCGCCGCGAGCACCTCCGGCGCCAGCGCGCCGCCAAGTCGTAGCAGGAGCACGACGCCGGCGGTGACCATCGTTGCGGCGTGAATGAGGGCGGAGACCGGCGTCGGCCCTTCCATCGCATCCGGTAGCCAGATGTGCAGGGGGAACTGCGCCGACTTCGCGAGCGCGCCGCAGAGCAGCAGGGCACTGGTCAGGATCGAGAGCCCGCCGAGGTCGTCGAGCGCCAGCGTGCGTCGCTCGGCAAGGATCGCGAAAAGGCCGACGAGGAACGCCGCATCGCCCGCGCGGTTGACGACGAAGGCCTTCACCGCGGCGGCGGCGGCCGCCGGGCGCTCGCGCCAGTGGCCGATGAGCAGGTACGAGCAGAGTCCCACGAGCTCCCAGCCCGCAAAGACCACCGCAAGATTCGCGCCCAGGACGATGAGGAGCATCGCGGCGACGAACAGGTCGAGCGTGGCGAAATACCGCTGCGTGCCCGAGTCCGTTCCGAGGTACCCGATCGAGTACACGGCGATCAGGGCCGCCACTCCGGTGACCATGAGCGCAAGGGGCATGCCGGTCCGATCGATCGCCAGCGCGAGATCACCGCCTGCGATTGGGAGCCAGGGCCCGAGCGTCGCGCGGAGACCCTCGCCGCGCCCCGCCGTCGCCATCGAAAGCACGGCGCCGAACGAGAGCGCGATCGAGCCGGCGCCGATCACGCCGTGCAGACGCCGCGTGAGGCGACCGCCGGCGACTGCCAGCACGACCGCGCCGCTGATGGGCAGGAGGACCACGAGCCAGAGCGTCACCCGGCGAGATCGCTCGCTTTGTCGACGTCCACAGAAACGTGCCGGCGTGCGATGTCGACGACGATGGCCAACCCCACGGCGACCTCCGCCGCCGCGACCGCGATCACAAAGAACGCCACGATCACGCCGTCGAGCTCGGCAAACCGTCTCGCGGAGGCCACAAAGGTGAGGTTGACGGCGTTCAGCATGAGCTCGACGGAAACGAGCATCGACAGCGCGTTCGACCGCGTCACGACTCCTGCCGCACCGAGCGCGAACAGGAATGCACCGAGCAGAAGGTAGGCGGTCGTTGGCATCAGCGGCGCGGCCACTCGCGCTCGGTCGAGCGCTTCCGGGTGAGAACGACCGCCGCTACGAGCGCCGCCAGCAGAAGCACGCTCGTCACCTCGAACGGGAAGAGGAATCGAACGAAGAGGGCATCGGCGATCGCCTCGACCGTGGTCGCACCCCCCGGTGCCACGGCGACCGGAAGCCGGCCGCGGACGATCGCCGCACTCAGGATGAGGAAGAGGAGCGCCGCGACGACCGGACCCACGACGCCCAGCCGAGGCGCCCGAGCCAGGATCTCGACCGCGCGCGTCTGGCTCAGGATCATGATCGCGACCGTGAACAGGACGACGATCGCTCCGGCATAGATGCCGACCTGGACCGCGGCGAGGAACTCGTACCCGAGCCCGAGATAGATCACCGCGAGCGAGAGGAGCGTCACCACGAGGGAGACCGCCGCCGCGAGCGTGTCCTTCCTGAACACGGCGTTCACGGCCGCCACGGCGCAGATCGCGCCCGCGACCCCAAAGATGCCCTGCTCCGCTGTCATCAGGGCAGCCACGAGTCGCCCGCTTCGCGCCTCACGGTGCGGGCAAGCAACCTGTCCTTCGTGTAGATGAGGGACTCCCGATCGACTCCCGCGAGCTCGAAGTCGCCTCGCATCTGGAGCGCCTCCGTCGGGCAGGCCTCGACACAGAGGCCACAGAAGATGCAGCGCAGGAAGTTGATCGTATAGGTCTTCGCGTACCGCTCCCCGATCGAAATTGGGGCGTCCTTCGGGTTCTCAGCGCCTTCCACGTAGATCGCATCGGCAGGGCAGACGAGCGCGCAGAGCTCGCAGCCAACGCACTTTTCCAGTCCATTCTCGTGGAGTTGGAGCTCGTGACGGCCCCGGCTTCGCGCCGGGAGCACCGGGCGCTGCTCGGGATAGCGGAGCGTCACCGGCGCGCGCAGCATCGTACGGAACGTGACCCGAAAGCCGCGGGTGAGGGCGCGCAGATCCATCAGAAGCCCCTGCAAGCGCCTCACGCTGACCTCATCGCAGGACCACCAAGAGCGCCACGATCGCGAGGTCGATGAGCGACAGCGGCAGCAGCACCTTCCAGCCAAAGGCCATGAGGCGGTCGTACCGCACGCGCGGGAGGCTCGCGCGGAGCCAGACGAAGCAGAACATCACGAACGAGACTTTCAGCCCGACCGCCGCCAGCCCGAGCAGGCCGCCGCTGAAGGGCCACCAGCCTCCGAGGAAGAGCGTCGTGATGAGCGCCGCGGCCACCAGTGCGTGCAGGTACTCACTGAGCATGAAGAACGCGAAGCGGAAGGCCGAATATTCGGTGTGGTAGCCGGCACCAAGCTCCTGCTCGGCCTCGGGAAGATCGAACGGCGCGCGACTTGCTTCGGCGAGCCCGGCGAGGACGTAGACGGCGAAGCCGATCGGTTGGGTCACGATGAACGGGACCGGGAACTGCGCCTCAACGATGCTCACGAGTGACAGCGACCCCGTGGCGGCCACCACGCCGAGCGCCGCGATGCCCTGCGCGAGCTCGTACGAGATGAGCTGCGCGCTCGAACGGAGGCTGCCGAGGAGCGAGTACTTGCTGTTCGCGCTCCAGCCGCCCAGCATCACGCCGTAAACGCCGATCGACGAGATCGCAGCGACGTAAAGATAGCCGACATTCAGATCCGCAAGGCGCCACTCGGGCGACAGCGGGATGACCGCGAAGACGAGCACGACCGGAACGAGCGTCATGAGCGGTGTGAGGAAATGCAGCCAGCGGTCCGCCCCCAGCGGACGGACGTCCTCCTTGAAGAGGAGCTTCAGGACCTCGGCGAGCGGCTGGAGCAGACCGCCCGGGCCGACACGGTCGGGCCCGACGCGCGCCTGCATGCGCGCGATCACCCGCCGCTCGGCAAGGATCGCGTAGGCGCCGATCGTGAAGATCGCGAGCAGCAGGCCGGCGGCCTTGACGCCGGCGATGAGGACCTCGCTCACGCCTTTTCCACCTCGATCCGTGGCCAGGGGTCGCGCCAGGCGAGGAGGAGATTCGTGCGCACACCGACCGCGTTCTCCGCGAGGAAGGCGCGACCACGGGGCATCGCCGCGACGTGACGCGCCGACGCGTGCACCTTTCCGTGGCGGCTGCGGATCTCCACCGCATCGCCGTCCGCCACGCCGCGAGCAGCCGCATCCTCGGGGTTCAGCTCGATCACGCCGGCGGCCGCGCCCGCCACCAGCGTCGTCGAGTGCGCGAGCATCGTGCCGTCGCCGATGAGGAGCGGCGCCGTCATGAGCAGGATCCCCTCCCCCGCCTCCGGGCCGCTCGGAGCGAGCCACGCGTAAGGCCCGTGCGAGGCGGATGGACGGGCCGGACGCGTCACCACGCCGGGGACGGCGACACCGTGTGGCTGGTCGGATGTCCGAAAGAGTTCCTCGCCGGCGCTCAGGGGAACGGCCGCGAGCGACGAGCCACGCCGGATCGGGCTCACCCGAGCCGAGCCGGGCATCCCCAGCGGCCAGCCACCCGGGGCGAAGAACGCCTTCTGCGTCGTCACGCCGCGGCTCTCGGGAGTCGCACTCGCGTAGACGCCGAGCACCCCACCGGGCGGGTGCGCCATGGTCGTACCGGGCCCGGGCGCGCCGGCCATCGGGAGCGCCGCCGACACCTCGGGCAGCCGCGCAGCCCGTAGCAGATAGGCGCTCGCCGGCTCGCGAAGATCGAGGCGCGCGGCCAGGTCGAGCAGGATCGCGAGATCCGTTCGCGCCTCACCGGGCGGCTGGGTCACCGGCGCCACCGGCTGCGTCCGGCCTTCGATATTCGTGACCGTTCCCGCCTTCTCGGGCAACGCGGCGGCGGCGAAGACGGCATGCGCCTTGCCGGCAGTCGCCGAAGGCGCGATGTCCTGCACGACCAGGAGCTCGACCCTCGCAAGGGCGCGCTCCACCATCTCGCGATCCGGAAATGTCCGGAGCGGATCGACCCCGACGAGGTAGAGGGCCTTGATGCGGCCCTCCGCGGCCGAGGCGATGATCTGGCCACCGGCGACGCCTCCCGGGCCGGGGAGCAGGCCGGCACGGGTCGCCCCCATCGCATTGGGTGCTCGCGTGAGCACACCCGTGCGCTCGAGCGCGTCGGGACCGCTCGCCGTGAGCGCCAGCGCCGCCAGCGCGCGCGCCACGGCCTCACCGTCGGGCCGGGACTCGAGCGTCGCTCCGGCGAGATAGAGCGGCGCTCGGGCCGCCCGCAGCGCCGCCGGTGGCGCGGCGGCGATGGCGTCGAGCGCGGCGGCCTCCCCCCCCACGTCGGCACGGATCACCGTCGTCGCATCGCGCTCCACCTCGAGTGGCCGCGCGGACACCACGATGAGGATCGCGCCCCGGCGCACCGCCTTTCGCAGTCGCAGCCAGAGGATCGGCAGCTCCTCGGTGAGATCGCAGGCGACCAGAACGATGGCGTCCGCGTGCTCGACCTCGGACAGCGAGACCGGAAGACCGAGAAGGTCCGCGAGCGCACCGCCCGCGCTCCGCGCGGCGCTGCGATGGTCGATGTGCGGCGTGCCCAGCCCCTGGCCGAATACTCGCTGCAGGAGGACGCACTCCTCATCGGTGAGGCGCGAGCCGCCGAGCACCCCCACCGACTCGGGGCCGTGACGCGCGACGATCGCGCGGAGCTGCTCGGCGACAAAACCGACGACGTCGTTCCAGCGACCCGGCACGAGCAGGTCGCCCTCACGTCGAAGCGGCTGCTCGAGACGGGGCGCCTGACTGACGTACTCGATGCCGTACATGCCCTTGTCGCACAGCCAAACCTCATTGACCTCCTCGTGCTGGCGCGGCTTCACCCGGATGACCTCGCCCGATCGCGCCTCGTAGCGCACCGCGCAGCCGACCGCGCAGTGGCCGCAGACCGAGTCGCCGTACGCGAGGTCCTGCGGCCGCGCGCGAAAGCGATAGGGCTCGCTCGTGAGCGCGCCGCAGGGGCAGAGCTCGACGATGTTGCCCTGGAACTTCGACCGGAGCGGTCGCCCCTCGAACGTGCCGAGCACGCTCGTCGCACCTCGCTCGGAGAAGGTGAGCTCGGCGTCGCCGGCGATCTCGTCCATGAAGCGGGTGCAGCGAAAGCACATGATGCAGCGCTCCATGTCAAGCACCACGAGCGAGGAGAGCCGCTCTGCCTTCACGCTGCGCCGCTTGGGCATGCCAAAGCGGGACACGCTCGGACCGTAGAGGTGCGAGTAGTCCTGGAGCGGACACTCCCCCGCCGCATCGCAGACCGGGCAATCGAGCGGATGGTTCACGAGCAGGAACTCGAGCACCGAGCGTCGCGCCACGGCGACCTCGGGCAGGTTGGTATGCGCGATCATCCCGTCGGCCACTGGTGTCGTGCAGGACGTCTGGAGCCCCGGCAGCTTTTCCACCGACACGACACACAGCCGGCAGGCGCCGGCGAGCGACAGCTTGGGGTGGTAGCAGAAGCGCGGCACATGAACGCCGGCGAGCCCGGCGGCCTCGATGAGCGGTGTTCCCGCTGCCACCCCCACCGTCTGACCGTCGATCGTCACGCTGACCAGGTTCGTGCTCATGCGAGGGTCATTGCCTCCCGCAGGGGACAGCGGCCGGCCGCGTGCGCGGCGAAATGCTCGGGGAACTTACGCAGCGCGCCGAGCTGGGGCGCGGCGGCGAATGCGCCGAGCGCGCACAGCGTTCGCCCGACGAGCTGCTGGCTCACGTCGCGGAGGACTTCGACGTCCCGCGTGTCGCCGGTGCCGCTGGCGAGGCGCTCAAGGACGAGATGCTGCCAGACCGTTCCCTCACGACAGGGCACGCATTTGCCGCAGGACTCGTGGCGGAAGAAACGCGCGAAGCGCTCCAGGGTCTCCACGATGCACACGGTCTCGTCCATCACGGCGATGCCCCCCGCGCCCAGCTCGGTGCCCACCTTCCGCAGCGAGTCGTAGTCCATCGGCACATCGAGCTCGCTCTCAACGAGCGCGGTCGACGCCGCCGCGCCCGGAATGACGAATCCGATCCGCCTGCCGCCGCGGATCCCTCCGGCGTGCTCTTCGATGAGCTCCCGCAGGGGCGTGCCCATGGGCTGCTCGTACACGCCCGGGCGCCTCACGTGGCCCGACAGGCAGTAGATCTTTGGCCCGGGCGCGGCCTCCGGTCCGATCGTCTTGAACCAGGCGGCACCGCGATCAACGATATCCGGCACGCAGGCGAGGGTCTCCACATTGTTGATGACGGTCGGCCTCCCAAAGAGCCCGACGACGGCGGGAAACGGCGGACGCGAGCGCGGTTGGGGACGGCGACCCTCGATGGACTCCAGGAGGGCCGTCTCCTCGCCGCAGATGTATGCGCCGGCGCCGCGGAAGACGTGGACCTCGCACGAGAAGGCTGTCCCGAGGATCTTGCCTCCCACGTAGCCCCTCGCCCGTGCCTGCGCGACCGCGCGCTCGAGCGCCCGTGCTCCAGCCAGGTTCTCGCCGCGGATGTAGATGTAGGCGGCGCCGATGCCGACCGCGTAGCAGCAGAGGAGGATGCCCTCGAGAAGCGCGTGCGGGTCGGCGTCGATGAACACCCGGTTGTTGAAGGTCCCCGGCTCGCTCTCATCCGCGTTCACCGCGAGATACTTCACCGGGGCGTCCGTGGGGATAAAGGACCACTTTCGACCGGTCGGAAATCCGGCCCCTCCGCGTCCGCGGAGCCCCGACGCGCTGACCTCATCCATCACCTCCTGCGGCGACAGCGAGGTCAGCGCCTTGCGCAGGGCGCGATAGCCGCCGGACCGCTCGTACACATCGAGATCGAAGGATCGATCGAGACCGCGGCGCCGGAGCAGGACCGGCTCGAAGACCGTCACGCGAGCTCCGCGAGAAGCGCTTCGGCGCTCGTGATCGGCCCGCGGTATTCGAGGTTGACCTGCACCGCCGGCGCCTGGTGGCAGGCGGCGAGACACTCCTGTCGCCGCACCGTGAACCTGCCGTCCGCCGTCGTGTCGCCAGCGCTGATGCCGAGACGCGAGCAGAGCTCGTCCAGGAGCTCTGCGCCGCCATTCGCCAGGCAGACAAAGCTGTCGCAGACGTCGATGACCTTGGCCCCACCCGGGGCGCGGGCGAAGAGAAAGTAGAACGAGGCGACGGCGGCGGCATCGGCCGGCGCCAGGTCGAGCGCTCCGGCGACGGCGGAAAGCGCCTCCGGGGAGATCCAGCCGCTGCTCTTTTGGACCTCCCAGAGCGCGGGGAGGAGCGCGGCGCGCTTGGTCGGGAAGCGGCCCGCAAGCTCGCGGACCCGCGAGAGGAGCGCGGGGTCCAGGCCGGCGGTCACCGGTCCACCTCGCCCAGGACGAAGTCGATCGAGGCAAGGGTCGCGACGCAGTCGGCGACCATGCCGCCCCGGACCATGCCCGGCAGCGCCTGGAGGCTCGCGAATGAGGGCGCGCGGAACCTGACTCTCTGCGGCAGGTTCGTGCCGTTGGACACGACGAACACGCCGAACTCGCCGCGCGGCGACTCCACCGCGGCGTAGGACTCGCCGGGTGGTGGGATCGGACCATCGGTCGCGAGCTTGTAGTGGTGGATGAGCGATTCCATCGAGGTGTGAATGAGGTCGCGCTTTGGGAAGGCGGCGGTCGGATCGTCGATCCGGATCGCACCCTCGGGCAGGCGCGCGAGGATCTGGCGGCAGATGCGCGCGCTCTCGTCCATTTCGCGGCGGCGCACGAGGTAGCGGGCGTACGCGTCTCCGGCCGTCTCTGTGATCACGTCGAAGGCGAGCTCCGGATAGATCTCGTAGGGCAGCGCGCGCCGCACGTCGTAGGGCACGCCGCAGGCGCGGAGATTCGGCCCGGTCATGCCGTAGGCGATCGCGTCCGCGGGAAGGATCTTGCCGATCCCCTGCGTCCGCGCTTTGAAGATCGGGTTCTCGCGCAAGAGGTCGTCGTACTCCTGAAGGTGCGCGGGAAACTCGTCGAGATATCGCGCGGTGCCATCGAGGAATGCCGGTGTCGCGTCCGCCGGCAGCCCGCCGATCCGGATGAACGAGGTCATCATCCGAACGCCCGAGAGCTCCTCCATCAACCGGAGGATGCCCTCCCGCTCGCGGAAGGCGTAGATGAGCATGCTCGAAGCGGCCAGATCGATCGCCATCGTTCCCAGCCAGATGAGGTGCGATGCGATGCGATTCAGCTCCGCGATCAGCACGCGCAGCCAGCGCGCGCGACCCGGCGCGACGATGCCGAAGAGCTTCTCCACCGCGAGCACATAGGCCAAGTTGTTCGAGTACGGCGAAAGGTAATCGATCCGGTCGGTGAGCGTGATCGCCTGGTGATAGGTCCGGTACTCGCAGGATTTCTCGATGCCGGTATGGAGGAACCCGATGTCCGGGTGCGCGTCCACCACGACCTCGCCGTCGAGCTCGAGCATGAGGCGGAGCACCCCGTGCGTCGACGGGTGCTGCGGCCCCATGTTGAGCAGCATCGTCTCGTGAGCCGGTAGCGTGGCGGCCCCGATCTCGTGCGTCATGACATTCTCTTCACTTTCATCTGCTCGTCCCCTCGGGGAACACGAGCGGCGCGACGGTGTCGCGCCTTCCGGCGGCGCCGTAGTCGACGACCTCGCCACCGAGCGGATGGTCGCGGCGCAGCGGGTGTCCCACCCAGTCGTCCGGCATCAGGATCCGCCGAAGGTCCGGGTGACCGCTGAAGGGGATGCCGAAGAGGTCGTAGAGCTCCCGCTCGTACCAGTTCGCCGCTGGGTAGAGATCCGTGACCGAGGCGAGCGCAACACCTTCGCCGACCCGCACCTGCACGCGAAGACGCGCGTGATCGGCAAGACGATGGAGCACGTAGACCACATCGAATCGGTCCTCGCGCTCCGGGGTATCGAAGGCCGTCAGGTCCACCAGCAGCCCGTGCCCCGCGGCGTGCGCCCGCGCGACCGCGTCGTGGGCCTCGCTCGCCTCGACGAACGCCGTTGGAATGCCGTCGGCGACGTGGATCACTGGACGGTGATCGCTCGGCGTTTGCCGGCCTTGACCATCTCCTGGAGCTGGATGAGCGCGAAGAGGAGCGCCTCGGGCCGCGGTGGGCAGCCGGCAAGGAAGACGTCGACCGGCACGATCTTGTCGACGCCCTGGACGAGCGCATAGTTGTTGTACACGCCGCCGGAGGAGGCGCACGCACCCATCGCGATGACCCACTTCGGCTCGGGCATCTGGTCGTAGAGCTGTCGCAGCACCGGCGCCATCTTCTGCGAGACCCGGCCCGCCACGATCATGAGATCGGCCTGGCGCGGGCTCGCTCGGAAGATCTCGGAGCCGAACCGCGAGACGTCGAAGTGCGCGGCGGACATGCTCATCATCTCGATCGCGCAGCAGGCGAGGCCGAACGTGAGCGGCCAGACCGAGGAGCCACGCGCCCAGTTGGCGGCTTTCTCGATCGTCGCGAACACGACGCTCTGATTCTCGCTCGAGTCGAGCGCCGCGCGCGGCACGAGCGGCGGTCGCATCACTCCCACCGGAGCGCGCCCTTCCGCCAGACGTAGGCGTAGCCGAGAAGGAGCAGGCTGGAGAAGACGGCCATTTCGGCCAGACCAAAGATGCCCAGCCGGCGCAGCGACACCGCCCAGGGCACCATGAAGATGACCTCGATGTCGAACAGCACGAAGAGCATCGCCGTCACGTAAAAACGGATTGGCACACGCTTCCAGGCGGGACCGATCGGACTCATGCCGGA
>SHYN01000009.1 GCA_009692785.1 Chloroflexota bacterium
ACATCGGTGTACGGCCGCTTTGGCATCTCCACGACCTCGACCTTGAATCCGGCGCGCCCGAACATCGCGAGGGCTTCTTCGCGGGTCGGAAAGGAGAAGCGTCCACGCCCCCCGCGGGTCAGACCCAGGCTCACGGTGACGAGCTCCTGGCCGTAGGTGAGCGCGTAGCGAGCCCCGAGCCGGCGCTCCTGTGCCTTCACGATGAGCGGCGCTCCCTCGGCGAGCGCGGCCGCGGCATTCCGGAGCACCTGCTCCTGCTCGGCAAACGGTAGAAGATAGAGCACGTCGACGATCGTGATCCCGTCACAGTGGGGCGGGACCGTCGTGAGCGCGTCCGCAACCTCGAAGCGGAGTCCCTCGGTCGTGCCGGCGGCGCGTGATGCGGTGGCGATCTTTCGTTGGTCGAGGTCCTGACCGAGCACGCGGCGGCGTTCGCTCGCCTCGCGGAGGAGGCACGGGAAGAGCCCATGACCGCAGCCGACGTCGACGATGAAGCCGGTCCGCGGCACGTACTGCTCGACGAACGCGAGGTCCGAGAGAAAGGCCCGCCCGTGAACGAACAGCCGCACCGGGAGCGGCGCTGTCCGGTACCGATGCACCGCGCGACCCAGGGCGCCCGACACCGTCGCGCCGGTCACGCGGGCACCCGCCAGCTCACGGCGTTGCCGCCGAGGGCGGTGAGCAGGAGCGGCGTCATGAGGAGGGCGAGCTCATCGGCACGACGACCAACGAGCGTGTCGCGCGCCAAGAGCGCCCCGTCGGGATGGCCGGGGTGCGCGCCGATCTCGCCCACTCCGGGATGGGCCGCGAGCAGACCGACCGCGGTCGCGTCGAGCGTCGGCCGCCAGGCTGAGAGATCGATGTACCAATCGTTCCCAGGCACGCCGTGGAAGAACGGTCCGGAGGCGAGGCTTCCGAGCGCGACAAGGCCCGGTCGCGCACCGCGCGGGAACACCGGCGGCACCCCGCGCCGCAGCCACCGCACGCCCTCCTCGCGGGCCAGGGCGCCCACCACGCGGCCCACCGGGGCGAGGAGATGTGTGTGGCGGTGCGAATCCCAGGCGAGGGCGGGAACGCCCCAGGAGCGAGCGAGCGCGACCTGGGCGCGCACCTCGCGTGCCACCTCGTCGGCGCGGATCCGGCCGGTGAACAGACGCCAGCTGAAGGCGCCAAGCCCGTGAAAGCGGCCATCTCCGTCCACCAGCGAGCGGACGCGGGACGGTTCGGCGGCCGGCGCTCCGCCCACCAGGTCGAGGTGGAGCCCGACCTCAAGCTCGGGCTCGGCCAGGGCCGCGGTGGCCGCATCCTCAGAACCGGCGTACGTGACGAGGAGCGAGGTCGATCGCACCACCCCTCCCCGGTGCGCCTGAAGGATGCCCCGGGTGACGCCGGGGGAGAGCCCGAGGTCATCGGCGGTGATGCTGAGCCTCATCCACCACCCCCTCGCCGCGCTGCCGCATAGCGGCCGCGGAACTCGTTCCAGCGGATGAGGAGCAGGTCACGGAACATCCAGGGCGCGTCGGCCAGGAAATCGATGCTCGTGCCCCGCTGCTGCCGAAGGGAGAACGGCACCTCGGTGATCCGGTGGCCGGCGCGGCGCGCGAGGAACAGCACCTCGGCGTCGAAGGCAAATCCGTCAAGCCGCTGCCGGCCGAAGAGGTCTCGGGCCGCCGCCGCCGTGTAGGCCTTGCCGCCACATTGCGTATCGGTGACGCCGCTCGGCACGATCGCGCGTACCGCCAGCCGATAGACATCGCCGATGATCCGCCGCCACCAGGGCCGATGGACGATCGAGCCAGGCACGTACCGCGACGCCACGGCGATATCGGCGCCGGCTGCGAGCGCCGCAAGAAAGGGCTCCAGCATCTCGATCGGAATGCTCAGATCCGCGTCGAGGAACACGATCGGGTCACCCACCGCAGCACGAACGCCTGCCCGCACCGCGCCGCCCTTCCCGCGGTGCGGCAGGGTGAGGTGACGAACGGCCGGCGAGCCGAGCGGTAGGAAGGCGACGGTCCGCGCGATCGCCGCCGCGGTGTCGTCACGCGATCCGTCGTCGGCCACGATGATCTCGGCCGCTAGGCCCCGACTCTGGAAATACTCCGCGCAACGAGCGAGGCTCGCCGGCAACCGGCGAGCCTCGTCGTACGCGGGGAGGATCAGGGTCAGCATCAGGATGAAAGCGGAGCGCCGCTCAGCGCTGGGGCGGACCGCTCCGCCGGAATCCGCCCGGGCCGCCGGGACCACCCGGTCCGCTCGGGCGGTCTCCAAAGCCCCCGCTCCGCTCGCTGAAGCGAGCACGCTCGGCGCTCGCGCGCCGCTCGAAGTCATCGCCGGAGGATTCGGTCACCGCGCGGATCGAAAGGTTGACGCGACCCTGGCGGTCCACCTCGGCAACCTTCACCTTCACCTTGCCACCGATGGTGAGAACGTCCTCGATCCGATTGATGCGCTCGGAGGAGATCTCCGACGCGCGGACAAGGCCTTCCTTGCCGGGCAGGTACTCGACGAAGGCGCCGATGCTCATGATCCGCGTGACCTTCCCTTCGAAGATCTCGCCAACCTCGGCGTCGCGGGTCAGCCCCTCGATCATCTGCTTGGCCTTCTCGCGGCCCTCGGGCTTGGCGCCCGTGATGCGGACGGTGCCGTCATCCTCGACCTCGACGTTGGTCCCCGACTCGCTCTGGATCGCGCGGATCATCTTGCCGCCTGGTCCAATGATGTCCCGGATGCGGTCGGGGTTGATCTTGATCACGTCGATGCGCGGGGCGTACTTGTTCAGCTCGGCTCGCGGCGCACCGATGACCTGCCGCATCTCGCCAAGGATGAAGAGGCGCGCCTCGCGTGCCTGGGCGAGGGCGATGCGCATGATCTCCAGGGTGATGCCCTTGACCTTGATGTCCATCTGGACGGCGGTCACGCCCTTGTCCGAGCCGGTGATCTTGAAGTCCATGTCGCCGTAGTGGTCCTCAAGGCCCTGGATATCGGTGAGCACGGCGAACTTGCTGCCCTCGAGCACGAGACCCATTGCGATGCCGGCGATCATCGCCTTGAGCGGGACGCCGGCGTCCATGAGCGCCAGCGTGGAGCCGCAGGTCGAGGCCATCGACGACGAGCCATTCGACTCCAGCGTCTCGCTGACGATGCGGATCGTGTACGGGAACTCGGCCTTGGTCGGGATGACCGGGAAGAGCGCGCGCTCCGCAAGGGCCCCGTGGCCGATCTCGCGGCGACCCGCACCACGCATCATGCGCACCTCACCCACCGAGTAGGGCGGGAAATTGTAGTGGTGCATGTAGCGCTTCGTGTCCACCGGTGAAAGGGTGTCGATGATCTGCTCGTCCCCGGATGGGCCGAGCGTCGCGACCGAGAGGACCTGGGTCTGCCCACGCTTGAAGAGTCCGGAGCCGTGCGTGCGCGGCAGCACGCCGACCTCGATCGAGAGCGGGCGAATGGTCTTGGTGTCGCGCCCGTCCGGACGAAGGCCTTCCTCCACGACCGCCGCGCGGAACTCGTGCTCAAGGACGTCCTCGTACTCGGCGCCGACCTCGTCGGCGGTGATCGCGCCACCGGGAGTGACGTGGGCGCTGACGGCCTCGGCCTTCAGACCTTCGAGACCGGCTTCACGCTGCGCCTTATCGGGGTTGCGGAGCTTGGAACGGACGCGCGTCGCGAGGAACGAACGCACGGGGTCGAGCTTGCCCGCATCGCGGAGCGGCGCGGTCCATGCCATCTTTGGCTTGCCGGCCGCCGCGCGAAGCTCCTCCTGCGCCCGGCAGAGGAGGGCGATGCCCTTCTGTGCGAGCGCGAGCGCCTCGATGAGGCGGTCTTCGGTGATCTCGCGTGCCCCGGCCTCGACCATCATGACCGAGTCCTTTGTTCCCGCGACCACGAGATCGAGGTCGCTGTCCTCCATCTGCTGGATCGTCGGGTTCAGCGTCAGGACGCCGCCGACGGTGCCGACCCTGACACACCCGATCGGACCCTCAAAGGGCGCGTTCGAGATGTGGAGCGCGGCCGACGCGGCATTCACCGCGAGCACGTCGTAATCGTTCTCCTGATCGCTCGACCAGGCGGACACGACGATCTGGACATCGTTCTTGAAGCCCTTTGGGAAGAGGGGGCGGATCGGACGGTCGGTCAGCCGCGCGGTGAGGATACCCTCCTCCGAGGGGCGTCCCTCGCGGCGCGGGAACGAGCCGGGGATCTTGCCCGCGGCATAGAGGCGCTCTTCGAAGTCAACGGTGAGCGGGAAGAAGTCGATGCCCGGACGCGTGCTCTTGGAGACGGTCGCGGCGGCGAACACGATCGTGTCGCCGGATCGGCACGTGACCGCCCCTCCTGCCTGAGCGGCGTACTTGCCGGTCTCGAACGTCAGGGGGCTGCCGTTGATCGTCGCGTGGGAACGTGTGATGCCCATGTGTTTCGTTCTCGGGTGTCGCGCTTCACGGAAGGGAATGGACCCGCCTGGCAGTGGGTCCAGCTGGCCGTGACCCTCGTGCTACCGGCGCAGGCCGAGTCGCCCGATGACGTCCTGATAACGCTCCGGGCTCGTGCGGTGCAGGTAGGCGAGGAGCCGCCGACGTTGGCCGACCAGCATGAGAAGTCCGCGACGCGACGAATTGTCGTGTCGGGCAGTGCGGAGGTGGTCGGTGAGATGCTTGATCCGCGCGGTCAGCAGCGCGATCTGGACCTCGGCCGAGCCGGTGTCCGCGTCGCTGCGGCGATAGGCCGCGATGACCTCGCTCTTGCTCGCGATCGCTTCGGGCGGCACCCGTTGTCCTTTCCTGGATCCTTAGGATCTCTTTCTTCGCTTGTGAGTGTAGCCGATGGACCGGCGCCTTTCAGGCGGCCTCGGAATAGCGCTGAAGTCCGCGCTACGCCCCCGCCAGCAATGCGCTGGCCACCTTCACATCCAGCGCGATCTGCTTTTTCAGGGCCTCGACGGAGTCAAAGCGCAGCTCGTCCCGGAGACGCCGTACGAACGTGGTGTGGACGCGCGCGCCGTAAAGGTCGCCGCTCCAGTTGATGAGGTGGGCCTCCAGGATCCGCTTGTGTCCGGCACCGAACGTGGGCCGCACACCCAGGCTCAGGGCAGCCGGGTAGCGGGCCGCCAGGACCTCGATCCAGACGGCATAGATACCGTCCCGCGGCAGCTGCAGCAGAGGTGAGGTGGCGATGTTGAGGGTGGGCCAACCGAGCTCCGCTCCGCGGCCCGCGCCGCGCACCACGACCCCACCGATGCCGAACGGCCGTCCGAGCAGCGTCGCGGCCTGCGCCAGATCGCCCTCCGCGAGGAGCCCGCGGATGCTCGTGGCGGAAACCACCGCGGCATCGATCCTGTGGGGAGCGACGACCTCGACCCTAAAGCCGTGCCGGGCACCCAGCGCATCGAGGGTGCGTGCGGCGCCCGCCCTGTCGTGACCGAAATGGAAGTCGAGCCCAACGACCACCCGGCGGAGCGCGCCCGCCGCGGCCAGGCGCCCCGCGAACTCGTCCGGGGTGAGGGCGGCGAAGGCGGCATCAAAGTCGAAGACGGCGACCGCGTCCGCGCCCGCCTCGTGAAGAAGCCGTGTGCGGTGCTCCACTTCGGTGAGGGCGAGAGGGCCATCGGTCGGATCGAAGAATCGCGCGGGCAGCGGGTCGAACGTGGCGACGACCGTTGTCGCACGGGCGGCGCGCGCTCCGCTCAGGAGCCGCTCCAAAACGACGCGGTGTCCGACATGGACTCCGTCGAACACTCCGATCGCAAGGTGCAGCTCGCCGCTCGGCCACCCTTCAAAGCCGCGAAGTAACGTCACCGGGCCGCCGCGCCCCGACCGGCGCCGGGTACCGCCGCCGGCACGGGCTCGTCCCACGCCGGCGCGGCCGCGTGAAGGAACGGTACCGGCGTCGCGAGTGCCGCCACATAGCCCGCGTAGTTTCCATGGAAGTACCGGGCAAAGAACAGGAACGCGAGGAGCGCGCTGGCGTGGCCAAGAAGCATTCGTCCGATGGTCGGCTCGCGCCAGAGCCGCCACGCCACGACGAGTCCGATCGGGATCGCGGCACCCAGCTCGAAGATGACAAAAGGGAATTCGGACTGGCGACTCGGAATGAGGCCGAGCGAGAGGAGGATCGCCGAGAAGCCCATCCCCGCGACCGGGTACGACCATGCGGCCCCGCCCGCGTTGTATCGGACAACGTCATCCCAGAACGAGGCGAAGTCGTTCGCGACGAAGGGGCCGAAGACCCCAAGAAGCAGGAGCCCGGCCGGCCAGCCCGGTCGCCAGACCGCGGACCACGCCTCACGGACCGTCGCGGGCCTCCGGCGGGCGACGAGGTACACGACGACGAACGGCAAAAGGAGCGCCGCGTGGAGCTTCGCTCCCGCCGCGACCGCGAAGAGCAGGAGCGAGCGCACGAGGTGCTGCCGCTGCAGCAGAACGAGGCCGCCGAAGACGAAGGCCAGCACGAAGAAGTCATTGCGCCCCTCGACGACGAATGGGAAGAGCTGCGGGTTGAGCGCGATGGCCGCGGCAAGCGCGAGCCGCTTGTCGGAGCCGCGCGTGAGAAGTGGCGCGAGCGTGCAGGTCGCGAGGTAGGCCGGAAGGTAGAGGTAGCGCTGATCCCAGAACAGCCCGAGGCGGTCGAAGGCCGCCGTGAAGGGCGCGGTCACGAGGAAGAGGTCCGGGAAGTACGTGAAGTGGTAGAGCGCCGGGTTGTTCACCATGGGCCAGAATGCGAGGGGCGTGTCGAGGTAGTCGGCGCTGTAAGGGTTCTGGCCGGCCAGGAGCTTTCGCGCGGCCTCCTCGACGATGATCGCCCCGTCATGCACGTACGTGTAGGGCTTGCCCGTTTCGCGAAGCACGATCGAGACGATCGTCGGCAGGACGACGAACGCGAGCACGATCGCGCCGAGGTGGACCCATCGCTGCCGCGGGGTGAAGTGCGCGCCTTCTCGGTCACGGAGGGGATACGCCAAGGCGAGCGCGCCGCAGAGCGCGAGCCACAGGGGGCCGGCGGCCCCGGGGAAGAGCCGCCACAGCACGTCATCCCGACTCGCCTGGACCGTGGTGTGATTGAACAGTAGGAGTATTCCGTTCCCCACCCCGAGCAGGCCGACCACCCGCCCGTCGAGGGATAGCGCCCGCCAGAAAGCGAGGCCGCGGAGGACCTGGCGCTCGATGACGCGCGCGATCATCCGGCGCTGCTCGGGCTGACCCGGTCAACGAGGCTCCCCGGGGCATCGTGGAGAAAGCGCCGATCGATGAGCAGGTCCTCGTTCGAGAGCGGCGCAAGTCGCTCAGTCGCGGCCTGACACCCGCCGACACGCAGCGCGTCGAGGGGCGTCGCTCGATCGAGGTCGAAGCCGCCGACCGCGATCCGGCGCAGGCCACCGAGGTGTGCGGCAGATCCGAGCGCGCGCCCGATATCGCGCGCAAGCGCGCGGATGTACGTCCCGGACGAGCACACGACGAGCAGGCGCAGCTCGGGCGGTGACCACTCCACGGTGGCAAGGCGCTGGATCGTCTTCCGGCGGGGAGCGAGCGCCTGGGTCTCCCCCGCGCGCGCGCGGGCGTAGGCTGGTCGGCCCCCGACCTTCACCGCGGCGTAGTCCGGAGGGACCTGCTCGATCGTGCCGCGGAACGGTGCGAGCGCAAGATCGAGCGCGTCGCGCGACACCGCCGGAACGGGCGCTTCACGCGTCATGAGGCCCTCACGGTCGTCGGTCGCCGTCTCCGTGCCAAAGCGCACGAGGGCGTCGTAGGCCTTGGCCGAAGAGTGGAGGCGTTCGGTATCGCGTGTCGCCGCACCCACAAGGATGATAAGCACGCCGGTTGCGAGCGGGTCGAGCGTGCCGCCGTGCCCGACACGTCGCAAACCGAGAAGTCCGCGGAGCACGGCGACGACGTCGTGCGAGGTCCAGTCGAGTGGCTTGTCGACCGCGAGAACGCCTTCCGCTTTGGCGTGCGCCCCTTCGCGGGGCCCGACCGGCGAAGGGGCGAGCGGCTCATTCACGGTTCAGGCGGTCGCGCGGGCGGCCTGCAGCACCTCGCGCGCCGCGGTCAACACACGCTCGCGCACCGCCTCGAGCGTCCCGGGGATGAGCGCGCCCGCCGCGCGGATATGACCGCCTCCGCCGAAGCGTCCCATGAGCGCGGCCGCATCGATCGATGGCGACCACTCCGAGGTGCGACACGACACCCGGACCGCGCCCTCCGCTTCGCCGAAGAGCAGCGTCAGGCGATTGCCGCTCGCGCGGGCCAGCTGCTGGACCAGTCCGGATACATCGTCATCGCGTGCCGCTGCCTCCGCGACGTCGCGAAGGTGGATCTCGCTCCAGACCAGCAGACCGTCTGCCTCGCGGACGAGCCGCGCGAACCCCATGCCGTAGAGCTTGAGCGCCTCGTAGCGCACATTGCGGAAGATGTTGTACGTGATCGACTGAAGGTCCGCCCCGGCCTCGCGCAGGCGGGCGGCCCGCTCGTAGGTCCGCACGTCGGTCGAGGGGAACTGGAACGATCCCGTGTCGGTCATGATCCCGGTCAGTGCCGCCGTCGCCATCTCGGGGCTCCAGCCCACGCCGAGGGCGTCCACGAGCCGGCCGATCATCTCGCAGGTGGACGAGGCGGTCGCGTCGACCCAATTCATCGTGCCAAAGCGGCTGTTCGAGGCATGGTGGTCGATGTTCGCCAGGGGCCGCGCGGGGAGTGCGAACTTCGCCCGCGCTCGGTCCCCAAAGTCCACCGTCACGATCAGGTCCACGTCGGCCGGCGGCGGGTCCGCGCTGAAGCGCGCGCTCGCCTTCAGGAACCTCGCCCCCTCGGGCACCGAATCGGCGCAGTGGAGCGAAACGCTGATGCCGCCCCGCTCGAGTCCCAGGCCCAGGGCGATCGCCGCGCCGATGGTGTCCGGATCGGGATCGCGGTGCGCGACGATGGCAACGCGCCGCGCCACGCCGAGCGCCGCGAGGACTTCGTTCATTCGCCCTCTGCGCGGTCGCCCTTCGCTTCGCGAAGGAGCGCGCTGATCCGCGTGGCGCGCACCGAGGCGCGGTCTGCGATGAACTCAAGGGTCGGTACGAAGCGAAGCTCGACACGGTCTCCGAGTCGGTGCCGGATGAAGGGCGTCGCCTCGCGCAGCGCGGCGAGCGTCGTGTTGGCCACATCGTCGCCGCCGAGCACGCTCACGTGGACTTTGGCCGCTCGCAGGTCGCCGGTGACCTCCACATGGGTCACCGTGGGGAAGACGATCCGCGGGTCGCGCAACTCCTCGCTGATGAGCATGCCCAGCTCGCGCTGGATGAGCTCACTGACCCGGTCGCTCCGCTTGAAGCTCACCGCGCCTTCGCCTGGATGAGGTAGGCCTCGATCATGTCGCCGACCAGAACGTCGTTGTGTCCTTCGAGCACGATCCCGCATTCGAGACCGGCGGCGACCTCGCGCGCGTCATCCTTCATGCGCTTCAGCGTGCCGAGCAGTCCGTCGTGAACGGTTTCACCCCCACGAAGAAGCCGGGCCTGCACGCCACGGCGCATGAAGCCATCCATGACCATGGAGCCCGCGATCGTGGTCTTGTTCGCGGTGAAGATCTGGCGGACCTCCGCGTGACCGAGCACCTGCTCGACCAGCAGGGGCTCAAGCATGCCCGTGAGCGCAGCCTGCACCTCGTCCAGCAGCTCGTAGATGATCTTGTAGATGCGAACGTCGACCTTCGTGCTCTCCGCGACACGCTTCGCGGGCACATCGAGCTTGTTCGAAAAGCCGATGATGATCGCGCCCGAGGCGGCCGCGAGATTGACATCGGACTCGGAGACGTCACCGACCGCATCGTGAATGACGTTCACGGTGACCTCGTCCTGCGGGATCTTGGCGAGCGCACCCTTGATCGCCTCGAGCGATCCCTGAACGTCTGCCTTGAGGATGAGCTTCAGCTCCTTGGCCTTGCCCTGCTTGACCTTCGCGAACATCTCGTCCAGCGTGGGTGGTCGCTCGCCGGTCATGGCGGCGGCCCGCTCGCGCGTGATCTCCGCCGCGAGGGCCTTCGCCGTCTTCTCGTCCGGCGCGGCGCGAAGGACGTCACCCGCTTCCGGGACCTCCGGCAGGCCGAGGATCTCCACCGGCCGCGAGGGTTCGGCGCGCCCGACATTCTTGCCCTTGTCGTCGGTCATCGCGCGGACCTTCCCCACGATCGTGCCGACGACGACGACGTCGCCGCGCTCAAGGGTGCCGGTCTGGACCAGCACCGTAGCAACGGGGCCGCGGCCCTTGTCGAGATGCGCTTCGATCACGCGGCCGATCGCGGGACGATCGGGATCCGCGGTCAGCTCCTGCACATCCGCGACGAGCAGGATCGTGTCGATGAGCTCCGCGAGGCCCTGACGGGTCCGTGCCGACACCGCGACGAGGGGCGTCTCGCCGCCGTACTCCTCGATCGTGATGCCGTGCTCGGCCAGCTGGCCCTTCACGTGATCGGGATTGGCATCGCTCTTGTCGATCTTGTTGAGCGCGACAACGATGGGGACGCCTGCGGCACGCAGGTGCGAGATAGCTTCGATCGTCTGTGGCTGCACGCCGTCGTCCGCGGCCACGACGAGGATCGCCACGTCAGTGACCTGCGCGCCTCGCGCGCGCATCGCTGTGAACGCGGCGTGGCCGGGCGTGTCAAGGAAGGTCACGCGACGTCCTTCGTACTCGATCTGGTAGGCGCCCATGTGCTGCGTGATGCCCCCGGCCTCGCGAGCGGTGACGTTCGTCGAGCGGATCGCGTCCAGGAGGCTGGTCTTCCCGTGGTCGACGTGGCCCAGGACCGTGATCACGGGGGCGCGCGGCCTGAGCTTTGCCGGGTCGTCGTTGCTCCAGAGGATCTCCTTGAGTCCAACCAGCTCCTCCGCCTCTCCGGTCGGTTCGGGGGTGGCCTCGGCGACGGCGACGACCTCGCGGCCGAGTTCGCCCGCGACGAGCGCGGCGGTCTCGAAGTCAATGGTCTGGTTGATCGTGGCCATCACGCCCATGTTGACGAGGGCCCGGATGACGTCCACCACGCCCGTCTCGAGCGCTCCCGCGAGATCGACGACGACGATGGTCTTGGGGAGCACGACGAGCGGAAGCCCATTCGCCCCGACGGCAGGAAGCGGAGCGGATTCGACCAATGCGACGGCGACGATGGGTCCGTGACCCCGGCGCTTCGGACGAGGCCCGCGGTGCGGCGGAAAGCGCCTCGGTCTTGCTTTCGGCACCGGTCAGTTCCCGCCTTTCGTTCTTGTCTGGGCAGCCCGCCGCAGCTCCGCCGCCAGGACCTCGCGCGTCGCCTCGTCAATATCGCCGAGCGCGGTGCGAAGAGCGCCCGCACCGATCCCCCGGCTCAGGCAGGCCTCAGCGGGGCAGAGGTAGGCCCCCCGCCCCGGCGCCTTACCGCGTAGATCCACCGTCAGGCCACCTTCCGCCGACCGGACAACGCGCACAAGCTCGCGTTTGGGCCTCGTGGCGCGGCAGGCGACGCAGGTCCGCTCTGGCGGCCTGCGCTCCGGCTCAGCGCCGATCGGCGCGCTTCTTCTTTCCGCCAAGGAGGGCACGATCCTCTTCCTCCATTGTGTCGTCGTCGGCCAACGCGGACTCCGCCTCGACCTCGGCGATGAGGTCGTCGCGAATGATCTCGGGGTCGTCCGGGATGACCGGCTCGGGCACCACAGACTCCTCGACGACCAGCTCCGCTTCGGGCTCGGCCTCCGCGCGGACCTCCGACTCACTGCGGATGTCGATCCGCCAGCCGGTGATCTTCGCGGCAAGCCGCGCATTTTGCCCCTCCTTGCCGATGGCAAGCGAGAGCTGCCGGTCCGGGACGACCACGTAGGCGGTCTTCTCCTCGGGGACGATGTCGACCCGGAGCACCTGAGCGGGAGACAAGGCATTCGCGACGAACGCCTCGGGCTCCTCGGCCCACGGGATCACATCGAGACGCTCGCCGCCCAGCTCGTTGACGATCGCCTGTACCCGCAGACCGCGCTGGCCGACGCACGCGCCGACAGGGTCGAGGCCGGGCTGCCGCGCCCGCACCGCGATCTTGCTTCGCGAGCCGGCCTCGCGTGCGATCCCGGTGATCTCCACCTGTCCGTGATAGATCTCCGGCACCTCGAGCTCGAATAGTCGCTTCACCAGTCCTCGGTGCGAGCGGCTGACGATGATCTGCGGGCCGCGGATCGAGCGCCTTACCTCAAGGACGAGCACCTTGCGGTGCTGCCCGATGAAATAGCGCTCGTGGGGGGCCTGCTCGCTCCGCGGGAGGATCGCGTCGGCCCGTCCGAGCTCCATGATCGCGGAGCCCGCTTCGAATCGCGTGATCTGGCCGTTAATGATGTCGCCCTCGCGCTCGGCATACTCGGCAAAGACCTGCTCGCGCTCCGCTTCACGGAGCGACTGCTGGATGACCTGCTTGGCAGTCTGCGCTCCGATGCGCCCCAGCGCCGTCGCGTGTTCCTCGAGCGGGATGACCTCGCCCAGCTCCGCGTCCGGCTTGATCCGCCGCGCTGAGTCGAACTGGATCTGGAGCTTGGGGTCCTCGACCTTTTCGACCACCGTCTTCAGGAGAAAGACCTTGAAAGCACCCGTGTTGATGTCGACCTTGACGTCGATGTTCTCTTCGGGGCCATAGGCGCGCTTGAGGGCCCGGGCGATGATGTCGCCCACGACCTCCTTGGGGAGACCCTTTTCAGCGGAGAGCAGCGCGAGGCCTGTGACGAGCTCTTTGTTCATGTCACACCCTCCCTCTTCGATTCGGCCGACCCCACCGCCCCGATCTGCGTCCCGCGGCTCCATGCTGCCCGAGGGGCGAAAAAAAAGTGGGACAAGCCCACTTCGTACAGGCCGGTGGCCACAGGGCATACGTCCCGGTGACCATCGCCATCATACCACCGGAAGGTCTTCGGGTGCCCTAAATGTGGCTTAAACGGTGCCGCTCGCCCCGCGAAGCGCCGCGGCGAGGCGCTCCGCGGTGGTCGCCGATCCTCCGGCGGGCGGGATGCCCCGGAGCGCCGTCAATGCCTCGGTCGGGCTAAAGCCGAGCGCCACCAGAGCGACCGCGACCTCGTCGTCGGGCAGCAGGGGGCTCCCACCTCGCACGAGGCCACCCACCTTTCCGCGAAGGTCGACGATGAGGCGTTCGGCGGTCTTCTTCCCGACGCCCGGGGCGCGAGCGAGCGCCGTCGCATCTCCGGCGGCGATGGCCGCCGCGAGGTCCGCCGGTCGCGCGGTCGCAAGCAGCGCCAGGGCGGCCCTGGGCCCGACACCGGACACGCCGATGAGGAGCTCGAAGAGCGTCAGCTCCTCGGCGGTCGCGAAGCCAAAGAGGAACTGGCCGTCTTCGCGGAACACCTGGTGGGTATGGAGCAGCACCCGCGTTGTCTCGGGCTGCCTCGGCACAAAGACCTTGTAGCCGATCCCAGCCACCTCGAGCACCACATGGTCGACACCACGGGCAGCGATCTCCCCGCGAAGCGTTGCGATCATCTGCCCTCAGCGACCGCGACCAGCGTCGCCAGCTGGGCGTGCTGCGCATGGGTGAGCGCGATGGCGATCGCGTCCGCGACATTGTCCTGCGTGATTGGCCGCTCGAGGCGCGCCAGGAGACCGATCATCCTCTGGACCGCTCGCTTGTCCGCGGCGCCGCTGCCGGTCACGGCGAGCTTCACCTCCTGCGGGGTGTACTCCGCGATCTCGAGTCCGGCGCGTGCTCCACAGAGGAGCACGATCCCGCGGGCCTCGGACACCAGCATCGCGGTGCGCACGTTCTTGTTAAAGAAGAGGCGCTCGAGCGCCAGGGCGCGTGGCGCGTGTTCTGCGATGAGAAGGTCGAGGGCGGTGGCGATCGCGAGCAGTCGTTCCGCGTTCGAGGCCTCGCGGGGCACCGCGACCACGCCACAGGACACGACCGTCGCGAGCTCTGATGGCCCCGAGTCGATCACGGCGTAGCCCATTCCGGTCGTACCGGGGTCAATGCCGAGGATGCGCGGCCGGTCAGACGTTGGCGAGGATCTCCGCGGGTACGTCGAAGTTCGCGTGGACCTTGGTGACGTCGTCGAGATCGTCGAGGGCGTCGACGAGGCGCAGGACCTTCGTCGCTCGATCGGCATCCAGCGTCACCGTGCCCGTCGGCTTCATCGAGAGCTCCGCGGACTCGATCTTCAACCCTGCCTTCTCAAGCGCGTCCTTCACCTGCCTGAGGAGGGCGGGCGAGGTGTAGATGGTGATCGAGTCGGCGTCCGCCTCGACGTCGTCGGCACCGGCATCGATCGCCTGGAGCGAGACCTCATCGGGGTCAAGGTCCGCGGCGGCGATCTCGATCACGCCCTTGTTCTCGAACTGCCACGCGACGGAGCCGGGACCACCGAGCGAGCCGTTGTGCTTGGTGAACGCGGCACGGACCTCGGAGGCCGTGCGGTTGCGATTGTCGGTGGCGGCCTCGACGAGGATCGACACGCCACCGGGGCCGTAGCCCTCGTAGAGGACACTTTCGATCAGCTCCCCGCCGGCGGCCCCGGTCGCCCGATCGATCGCACGTTGGATGTTCGCCAAGGGCATGTTCACTCCACGCGCCCGATCCATCGCCAACCGGAGCCGAAAGTTCGCCTCAGGGTCGCTTCCGCCTTCCTTGGCGGCGAGCATCACCTCACGGGTCATCTTCGTGAAGATGGCCCCGCGCTTGACGTCCGTCGCGCCCTTCTGGCGCTTGATCTGACTCCACTTTGAGTGTCCCGACATCCCCGAATAGTATGACGCGCACGGGGGCAGAACGAGGAGCGTCAGTGATTCAGGTCACCTCGGAACGCATTCGGAACGTCGCGGTCGTCGGGCATGGCGGATCGGGTAAGACCACGCTCGTCGAGACGATCCTTCATCTCGCGGGGGCGACGACGCGTCTGGGGCGGGTCGATGACGGGACCAGCATCCTCGACACCGACCCCGAAGAGCAGAAGCGGCACATCACGATCAACCTCGCGCTGGCCTCGTTCATCGACGATGGCGTGAAGGTCAACCTCATCGATACCCCCGGCTATGCGGACTTCGCCGGCGACCGCGAGGCCGCGCTTCGGGTGGCGGATGCCGCGATCGTCGTGGTGGACGCTTCGGCTGGCGTGCAGGTGGGCACCCAGAGCGCCTGGGATGATCTGGACCACCGCGGCGAGCCCCGGATCGTCGTCATCGCACGCCTCGATCGTGAGAACGCCGATTTCGACGCCACTCTCGCGCAGCTGCGCACCGCCTACGGGATCCGGGTCGTGCCGCTCCACGTGCCCGTCGGGTCACACCAGGGCCTCGACGCGACGATCGACCTCCTGCACGGCACGCTCCAAAGAGGCCCCAAGGATCCTCCCGCGCCGACGCCGGAAACCGAGCGGGAGCGGGTGACCGCATACCGCCGACTTCTCGTCGAGGCGATCGTGGAAACGAACGACGCGCTTCTGGCACGCTACCTCGAGGGTGTCGAGCTCGCGTACGAAGAGCTGCGGGACGCCCTGCATGCCGCGGTCCGTGTCGGCTCGGTGATCCCGGTCGTCGCCTTGTCCGCGCTCCGCCGGGTGGGATTGAGGGGGTTGATCTCCACGATCGTCGAGATGCTCCCCTCACCGGTCGAAAGCGGCGCGGTCCTCGGCATCGCCGCGGACGGCACCGAGGTCGGGCGGAGGCCCGAGGCCGCGGAGCGCTTCTCAGCCTTCGTTTTCAAGACCCTCGCGGACCCGTTCGTCGGGAAGCTGTCCTACGTGCGGGTGTATTCGGGCACCCTGAGCTCCCACTCGCACGTCTATGACGTCATGAAACAGGAGAGCGAGCGTGTCGGTCAGGTCTTCTTTCTGCGGGGCAAGGAGCAGGAGCCGACCGAAACCGTCGTGGCGGGGGACATCTGCGCGGTCCCCAAGCTGACGCTCACGGTGACGAACGCGACGCTCGCCGATCGTGAGGCACCGCTCACCTATCCGCCCGTTGAATTCCCCGAGCCATCGTTCTCCGTGGCGATCGAGCCGGCGAGCGCGGCCGACCTCGACAAGCTCGGCACCGCACTCCACAAGCTCATCGATGAGGACCCCACGCTGCATGTCCACCGGGACGACGCGACCCACGAGACGATCCTGTCGGCGATCGGCGAGTCGGCGGTCGAGGTCGCGGTCCACCATCTGAAGAACAAGTTCGGCGTGCAGGTCGAGACGAGGACCCCGCGGGTGCCATACCGCGAGTCGATCCGCGGGAAAGCCTCCGCCCAGGGCCGCTACAAGCGACAAACGGGTGGGCATGGGCAATTCGGCGATTGCTGGCTCGAGATCGACCCTCTCCCCGCTGGTTCCGGCGTGGAGTACGCGACCCGTGTCGTCGGCGGGTCGGTGCCGAAGAACTTCTTTCCGGCCGTCGAGAAGGGCGTGCGAGAGCAGGCGCTGCGAGGCGTGATCGCCGGTTACCCGCTCTCCGACTTCAGGGCGACCCTCGTCGACGGCTCGTTCCACAGCGTTGATTCGAGCGAAATGGCCTTCAAGATCGCCGGCTCCCTCGCGCTCCAGAACTGCGTGAAGAGCGCCGGCGCGTACCTTCAGGAGCCGATCCACGAGTTCGTCGTCACGGTTCCCGAGGAGCAGATGGGCGATGTCCTCGCCGACCTCAACAGCCGCCGCGGTCATGTGCTCGGCATGGAGGGTGCGGGTTCCGGACACCAGCGGATCCGAGCGCAGGTTCCGCTTGCCGAGACGTTCCGCTACGCCACCGACCTCCGCTCGATGACCGGCGGGCGCGGGACATTCACGAGCCGGCTGCTCGGCTACGAGGAGTGTCCGTCACACATCGCCCAGAAGGTCATCGCGGCGCACGTCGCCGAGACGGACTCGGCGCCCTAGCGGCCTCCGCCCGGCGCCAGCGGCCGTGGATCACGCAGCCAGGTCGCGAGCTCCACAGGCGCGAGCGGGCGGCTGATGCGGAAGCGCCGCCACGACGTGGGCGACCTTCGATCCCTGGTCGTTCGATGCCGAACCGAGAGCAAGCACGACGACGTCATAGGGGAGCGGGCCGTCGGCGGTGCGGACGACGTGCGCCTCGACGACGATGGATCCGACCTCGGAGCGGAGGAAGCGAAATCCCGCCGGCGCGGTGACGGAGCGCAGGGGGTACGCGACGGCGTGCGGTGGCAGCTCGCCGGTCGCCACCTGGTAAAGGAGCGGTGTGAAAAGGGAAAAGTTGTTCCGATCCACCAGCGTGACGTCGGCCTCCCCGCGCCGCAGGCGCGCCTGCAGGTGACGAACGAGGTGGAGGCCTCCGAAGCCCCCGCCGACGATGACGATGCGCTTCGTCAGGCCTCGCCCCGGACGAGGGCCTCAACACGCGCGAGCTCGCGGAGATAGGTGCGGGTGATCGGATCTGCGGCGTCCTGGACCTGCGCGCGGAGGAGCCGGTCGCGAGCACCGGCAAGATCGCCGGTCCGGAGCAGCGCGAAACCAACGTCCGCCAGGTAGGCGGGGTCATGCGGTCGCAGGGCGGCTGCCGCCTCGAGGTGGCCGAGGGCCTCGTTCGCACGATCGGTCATGAGGAGCATGACGCCGAGCTCGTGGCAGGCGTCGGCCTGCCCGGGCCAGAGCGCGAGGGCCTGGCGGAATGCTCGGATCGCGGCCTCGTGGTCGCCCTGCTGCCGTGCGATGAGCCCGTTACCAAAATGCGCCTCCCAGAGGTCGGGCTCCAGCGCAAGCGCCCGCGCGAAGAGGGCGGTGGCCTCGACAAGCTCGACGGCCTCGCCGCTGACCGCGAGCGCGCCCGCTCGCTCCAGAGCCCGATCAGCCTCGGGCGTGCGGAGGCGGAAGCGCAGCCGGCGTGCCTGGGCGGCAGCGGGCCCCGCGGGCTCCGCGAGGACGAGCGCGTCCAGATCGGCGAGGGCGAGACCGATGTCTCCAGCAGCGGCGAGCGACCGAGCGCGCTCCAAACGCATCTCGGACGTCAACGTCACACGCCGCTGATGCGCAGCTGCGCTCGCCGAGGCGCCGACCTCTCTCTCGAGGGCGGCGAGGGTCACGAGGTCCGCGTCACGCAGCGGCTGGAGCGCGTCGGACCGGCTCCAGGCGAGGATCGCGCCGGTCCGGTCCCCCGCTCCCCGACGCAGCACGCCGAGGAGATAGAGGGCGCGCCAGGCCCGTGGGCTCTGCTCGAGGTAGGTCTCGAGCGCGCCGATCGCCCGGGCCGTTTCGCGCTCACCCTCCATCGCCTCGGCGCCGAGGATCAACAGCCGGTCCTCGGCGGCGGCGCACGCGGGATCAAGGCGAAGCGCGCGGACATGTCCCGTGAGTGCGGCCTCCAGCTCATCGCCACTTCGCGCCGCGTCGCTGGACGCGAGGAGCGTCGCGTTCACCTCGTGCTCGAGCGCCTCGAGGAGCGACAGATAGGCGCCCTCACTCGCCGCTGCGGGCCCTCCCGCCGGCGCGTCATGCCCGAGCGCCGTGGCAAGCCAGGATGCCGCTCGAACCTCGCACTCGTGAAGCTCGTCCGCTGGGACCGCGAGCGTCGTCGCGGCGATGACCGACTCGGTCGCGACATCGACGAGCGTGAGCGCAAGGCTGCGGTCGCTCGCCACCTCGTTCCATTCGCCAACGAGGGCCCGCGAGGCGCCGACACCGCGACCATAGGTCGACGCCACGACGGGTTCGGGCACCGAGCCAAAGATGAGGTGTCCGGACCCTGACCCGGGTGCGTCCTCATTCATCGCGACGAGAAAGACCGACCGGAGGTCGATCGCGTCATGCAAGGCGAAACGGGCGACGAGACGGCCCGCGATCTGGCGGGCGATGATCCCGGCTTCCGCGCGCGGGGCGCGAGCGCCGAAGGGGATGACCGCGAGGATCAGCCGGGCAAGGGTCACCGCCAGACGATGCGCAGGAAGCGGCGCTTCCCCACTCCAAGCACCGGTGCGCCCTCGGTCGGCACGGCGGTGGTCAGCTCCGCTCGCACACCATCCACACGAACGCCACCCTGCTCGACGAGCCTGCGGGCCTCGCCTTTGCTCAGCGCAAGGCCCGACCGGAGCAGGAGGTCGAGGATCGGGAGGGCGGCCGCACCGTCTCGCGACACGACAGCGTCGGCGAGGTCGCTCGGCGCGGCGCCCTCTCGGAAGCGATGGTCGAACTCGATGGCGGCCTCGTCGGCCGCCGCGGCGGAATGAAGATCCGTGACGATCTGCTTCGCGAGCCGCACCTTTGCCTCGCGTGGATGGAGGTCACCGAGCGCCACGGCGGCGAGCAGCGCACGCACCTCCTCGAGCGGCAGCTCGGTTCCCCATTCGTAGTAGTGGGGCATGAGCGTGTCAGCGATCGACATGACCTTGCCGAAGATCTCGGCCGGCGCATCGGTGAGCCAGATGCCGGTGGCCGGCTTCGACTTCGACATCTTCTCGCCATCGGTGCCCTCGAGGAGCTGGAGGATGAACAGGTTCTGCGGACGCTGCCCGACCTGTTCCTGCAGCTCCCTGCCGACGAGGAGATTGAACTGCTGATCGGTCCCGCCCAGCTCGACGTCGGCCTCGATCGCGACGGAGTCGTACGCCTGGAGGAGCGGGTAGAGCATGTCCTTGATCGGGATCGCCGTCTTTGCGGCGATCCGCTTTCGGAACTCCTCGCGCGCGAGCATCTGCTGCACGCTGAACCGCGAGGCCAGCAGGAAGGTGTCCTTCAGCGAGAACGACGAATACCACTCCGCCTGGTACACGACCCGTGTGTTCTCCCGAGGCACCACGCGATGGAACTGGTCGAGATAGGTCGCGGCGTTCGCCAGGACCTGCTCGTGGGACACGAGCGGCCGGGTCTCGTCCTTGTCGGTGGGATCGCCGATCTGGGTCGTGTAATCGCCGATGACGATGACGATCTCATGGCCCCACGTGGCCAGCGTGCGGAGCTTCCGCAGGCAGACGACGTGACCGAGGTGCAGATTGGGACGCGTAGGGTCGAAACCCTGTTTCACCTTGAGGCGCCGGGCGCCGGACCCGAGCGCCGCCTGCAGGTCCTCCTTGACGATGACCTCGGCCACGGCGCGCGTCAGAAACTCGTGCAGCTCGGGTGCGGAGGGAACGGTGATCATTAGCGAGAGTCTACGATTGGACCATCAAACGATCGTCGCCACACGCTCACGCGCTCGGCCGTGGAGCCTTCCGCGGCCGCCGCAAGGGCAGGGGCCAGGGCGCCGGTCGCGCTCTCGCGTTCGTGCCGCTCTTCGCCCTCGCCCTGCTCGCGACGACGGCTGCGCTCGCGCTCGCGGGTGCCTACACGGTGATCGCCGGGTTCGTTGGGGATCTGCCCGCACCGCAGGACCTTGCCAGGGACCCCCTGGCTCAGTCGACCAAGGTGTACGACCGTACCGGAAAGGAGATCCTCTATCAGTTCGAGGTCGAGCGGCGCGATGTGGTGAAGTTTGACCAGATACCGCAGACGCTCGTCGACGCGGCCGTCGCCTCCGAGGACAAGTCGTTCTGGACCAATCCCGGGATCGACATCCGGGGCATCGGCCGAGCGCTCATCGCCGACCTCACCCGCGCGGACTCCGGGCAGGGCGGTGCATCGACCATCACCCAGCAGCTCGTGAAGCAGCGGATCGTCGGAGGAGAGACGAGCCTGGCGCGCAAGGTCCGGGAGGCAATCCTCGCCGTGGAGGTGACCCAGACCTACTCCAAGAAGGAGATCCTCGAGCTCTACTTCAACCAGATCTTCTACGGGAACCAGGCCTACGGCATCAAGGCCGCCGCCCAGACCTATTTCGGGAAGGACGACCTCAGCACGCTCACGCTCGCCGAGGCGGCCCTCCTCACGGGCCTGCCGCAGTCGCCGTCGATCCTCGACCCCACGCAGACCCAGAACCTCGTGCGCGCGAAGGTCCGCCGCACCTACGTTCTTGAGGAGATGGAGGCGATCGGCGTCATCACCGCGGCCCAGCTGGCGGCGGCCAAGGCCGAGCCGATCAAGACCGTGCCGCCACGCATCACGAAGATCACCGCGCCGCACTTCGTATTCCAGGTACGCAATCAGCTGACCGCGATCCTCGGCGGCGACGAGTCCGCCGTCACGCGGGGGGGCTTCAAGGTCACCACGACGCTCGATCTGACCAAGCAGCTGATCGCGGAGCATCAGGTCCGCACCTGGGTGGACAACCTCCACGACCGCAACGTCTGGAACGCCGCGCTCGTCTCGGTGGACCCGACAAACGGCGAGGTCGTGGCGTACGTCGGCTCGGTCGACTACTCGAACCGCGACGACCCCCGGGTCCAGGGCCAGTTCGACGTTGCCGGGATCGGGTTGCGGCAACCGGGCTCGTCCTTCAAGATGTTCAATTACCTCACGGCGCTCAAGAAGGGTGCAACCGCTGCAACCGTCGTGATCGACGCGCGCACGGACTTCACGGGGAAGGCCGACCCGACAGACTTCGGTGAGCCAGACCGTGATGGCAGGAATGCCAAATGCGGCTACTGCCCCGAGAACGCCGACCTTCAGTACCACGGTCCGGTGACGATGCGGCAGGCGATCCGCGAATCGCGCAATATCCCCGCGGTGCGGTTCATCGCCCAGTACTCGGGCATCGAGGACACGATCAGGACCGCACACGACCTTGGCATCACAACGGACATCGACGCCGCCAACGTGGGCCTGTCGCTCACGCTGGGCTCGCAGGAGGTCAAGCTCCTCGACATGACGAGCGCCTATGGCGTGCTCGATACGCTCGGCCTGCGGGTGCAGCCGTCCTTCATCCTGAAGGTCGAGGATGTTCGCGGTCGGGTCATCTGGGAGCACAAAGACTACGAGCAGCGCCGGGTCATCGAGGCAGGGACGGCGTGGATCCTCACGGACATCCTGAAGGACACGACCCAACCGAGCCGTAACCTCATCTTCGGTCAGTGGACCAACATCGGCCGGCCGGCAGCGCTGAAAACCGGAACGACGGACAACCTGAAGGACGTCTATGCGATCGGCTTTGTTCCGCAGTTGGTCACCGGAGTTTGGATGGGCAACTCCAACGGAGATCCGATGTCCAGCCGTGACTTCTCGAGCGCGATGGGACCCGGTCAACTCTGGCGCGACTACATGCGCGATGCGCTCCAGGGGACGCCCGTAAAGGATTGGGACCGCCCCGCGAACGTCGTCGGCGTGGCGGTCGTCACCGCGCCGGGCGCCGCGGGCGGCTACGGCTCCGGGCTGCTGCCCTCATCGCTCACGCCGTTCACCTCGAACGAGTGGTTCGTAAGGGGAACCGAGCCGCGCCGTGCCGATGACTGGTACACCCAGAGCTGTCCCCTTCCCGACAACACGAGAACGGTCGCGATGCAACTTCGGGAGGGCGGCCAGACCGGTTGGCAGCGCTACACGGACCAGTGGGTCACGGAAGCGATCGCGGGAAAGCACACCTATGGTCGCTACACCTGGAACCTGGTACCCACGCTGGGTTGCCCTTCGCCCTCACCATCGCGGTCGCCGAGCCTCCGGCCCGGCCAGACCCCGGTCGTGACGCTGCCGCCCGGGGTCACGCTGCCGCCCGGCATGGTGTTCCCCGGCGTCCAGACGCCCGGCCCCTCGGCGTCGGCCCGCCCACCAGTTACCCCATCGCCGGGCGCCGCGCCATTCACGGATCGGTGACCACCGGCGCGGATGGTCCGGCGAGTGTCGTTGCCCCGGACGCAGCAGCCAGGCGCGTCACGGCGTCGATCGTTGCGGGCACCGACGCCCGGGGCCGGGTCCTTCTTGTCCGGCAGCGCGCCGGCGCCTTCGCCGGGTCGTGGCTCCTGCCCGGTGGCCGCGTCGAGCCCGGGGAGCGACCAGAGGCGGCGGCCGACCGCGAGGTCCGCGAGGAGACGGGCTGTCGCCTGCGCCAGGTGCGTGCGCTCGCCAGCTACGACGTTCGAGTCTCGGACCAGGAGTGGACGGTCCACCTGTACCGCGGGCTCCTCTCGGGGCTCGCCCGGGCCGAGGACGGGAGCGCCGTCAGGTGGGCCGACCCTCGATCGACCGGCCTGCACCCGAGCCTCCGTCTGGCGCTGGTCGACGCCGGGCTTCGCCGTGACGACCGCGCCGCGGTCGCGCACGCGCTTGCGAACCTGGGGGTCAGGATGGTTCGGCTGCGCTAGGAGCCTTCGGACGGGTCAGAGGGAGACGATCGTCGCGCCGTCACCCCCCTCGCTCGGGCCGGCGGACTCGTAACCGCGAACGAGCGGGTGCGCTCCCAGCGCGGCGCGCACCGCGAGCCGAAGCGCACCGGTGCCCTTCCCGTGCACCACCCGGATGCGGTCGTAGCCGGAGAGCGCGGCGTCGTTGAGGTACCGCTCGAGCTCCGCCAGGGCCTCATCGGCGCGGGCGCCGCGGATGTCGAGCTGGAGCGGCGGTGGGGTCGCGCTCGTCCGCGTTACCCTCGCCGAAGTCAGCGGCTGGAGCGCCTCGGTCGCGAGACCGCGGAGCTCGCCGACCGCCGCGCGGACCCGGAACGCCCCGACCGCGATCTCCGCCAGGCCGGCATCGTCGATCGAAAGGAGCGTTCCCGGCTCGGTCGTGCCCGCGACGGTCACTCGCTGCCCGACGACCAGGGGCGACGACCGTGGTGAGGTCGCGCGGGGCGTGGGGGCCTTCCGGGCCGCGTCCGCAAAGGCGATGACGGCCGCGCGTGCCTCGTCGACCAGATCACGCCGGCCGGGGCGCTCGCGCGCCTCCTCGGCCGAACGAAGAGCGCGCCGGGCGCCGAGAATGACCTCATCGGCCTCGGCCCTCGCGTGCCGTAGTGCGGCACGCGCCTCCTCGAGCAGGCCCTCCGCCTCGACGGTCGCGGCGGCTGTCACCGAATGAGCGTCGGCGGCGGCGACCCGCTGCTCCTCGAGCGACGACGCGAGCGCGGTCCGCTGGCGTTCGGCTTCGCGGAGGGTGCGCTCGAGCGACCGGTGCAGCTCGGAGAGGTGGCCCTCCGCGAGCGCAAGCACCTCAGCATCGAGGCCAAGATGCGCCGCGATGGCAAACGCCTGTGACGCTCCGGGCAGACCGACCCGCACCCGGTACGTGGGACGCAGCGTCGCAGCATCGAACTCCACACTCGCGTTCGTCACCCCCGGGGTGTTCAGCGCAAATGCCTTGAGCTCTGGGTAGTGGGTGGTGGCTGCCACGAGCACCCCTCGCGCGAGCAGCGTCTCGAGCACCGCCATCGCGAGGGCGGCACCTTGATCGGGGTCGGTGCCGGCGCCGAGCTCGTCGAGAAAGGCAAGATCGCCCGCACGCGCGTCGGCGAGCGTCGCCACGACATTGCGGAGATGCGATGAAAAGGTCGAGAGCGATTGAGCGATCGACTGCTCGTCACCGATGTCGGCAAAGATGCGCTTGATGACCGGGAGCTGCGATCCGGCGGCGGCGGGCACCTGGAGCCCCGAGCTTGCCATGAGCGTGAGGAGGCCGATCGTCTTGAGGGTCACGGTCTTGCCTCCGGTGTTTGGTCCGGTCACGACGAGGATCCGGAAGTCGGTGCCAAGGCGAACGTCCACGGGAACGACGGAACCCCTTGCGACCAGGAGCGGGTGGCGGGCGCCGATGAGATCGACGACTCCCACCGCGTTGAGGCGCGGCCGCTCGGCGTCCTCGGCCTCCGCCAGGCTGGACTTCGCGAGGATGAGATCGACGGCGGCCAGCGCTTCGAGGACCGTCCGCAACTCCTCGCCGACCTGCTCCACCCGGCGCGAGAGGGCATCCAGGATGCGGGCGACCTCGGTCCGCTCCGCCAGCTCGGCCTCGCGCAATGCATTGTTCGCCTCGAGGACCTCGAGCGGCTCGATGAAGACGGTCTGTCCCGACGCCGACTGGTCGTGCACGATGCCCCGCACCGCGCCGCGGTACTCTGCCTTCACGGGCACCACGTACCGCCCACCGCGCTGCGTGACGATCGGGTCCTGAAGGAAACGGGCCACCTCGGTCGAGCGCAGGATGCCGTCGACCCGCTGCTGGAGCCGGCTCTGGGCGCCGCGCACCGCGCCGCGGAGACCTCCGAGCGCGGGGCTGGCGCGATCGAGGACCGTGGCGTCGGCGCCGATCGCCTGCTCGAGCGTTGCGGCGAGCGCCAGCGGAGGTGGCGCGAACCGCGTTCGAGCAGCCAGTGGCGGGTAGGGATGGACATCGGCGAAGAGGCGCTCGGCCGCCCGAATGGTCTGCCCCACCTCGAGGAGCTGCTCCGGGTCGAGCCCGCCACCCAGCGCGGCACGACGAAGCGCCTGACGGATATCGCGCGCGCCGGTCAGCCCGGCGCTGGGCACCGCACGGATGAGCGACCGCCCCGCGGCGGTCTCGTCCTGGAGCCGCTCGGCCTCCTCGAGCGACCTCGCGGGCACGAGAGCTTCCGCGAGCTCGCGACCCGGAGGGAATGCCGTTCGCTCGGCGAGCAGCGCACGCACCGCCGGGAATTCAAGGGTGACGAGCGCGCGCTCCGAGGTCATCCGGTGGGCGCCAGGGTCGGCCCAGGTGGCAGCCGACCGCCGCGGCGGAGGACGTCGCTCCGATGCGTGCTCAGCGGATCTCCGCTCCAAGCGCGTGCCGGAGCCGACCCGCGATACGCGACAACGCGCGATCGAGATCCGCGTCCGTCAGGGTTCCCTCCGCGGAGCGGAACGTGAGCCGGACCGCGAACGACTTCTTCCCGGGTCCGACCTGCGGACCACGGTAGAGATCGAGGAGCGCGACCTGCTCGAGGCCGCTCTTCTGCGAGGCGCGGATCTCCCGCACCAGATCGCCATAGAGGATCTTGTCCTCCACGACGCAGGCGACATCGCGGTAGGCCTCCGGGAAACGCGGCGGCACGGCCGCACCGCCGGCGCCGACGTCGGCATGCACCATTCGCACGTCGAACTCCATGAGAAAGGTGTTCTCCGGAAGGTCCCAGCGCAGAGCCACCCGTGGGTCGAGCTGGCCGAAGAGCAGCACGATCCGTCCATCGCTCCGGATCGCCCGCGAGCGTCCCGGATGCAGCCCCGGCCCCGCCTCAGGCTCGCCCTGGCCGCTGATGCGCAGCGTGCGGCCGAGCGCATCGAGCACGCCCTGGATGTCGTGCAGGTCGAAGGCGCGGCCCGCACCGAGATACGTCTCGCCGGCGATCACCGGACCGGCCGCACCCGCGAGCAGGATGGCGCACATCGGACGCTCGTCGGGCAGCTGACCGTGCCGAGGTAGGTAGATCGGAGCGATCTCGAAGAGTGCGACGCCCGGGCGGTGCTTCAGATTCCGGCGCGCCGCATCGAGGATGCTCGCGCGGAGCGTTGTGCGGAGCACCGACCGATCCGTGCTCGTCGGATTCCGCACCACGAGCGGACTCGGCGCGATCGGCGTCCCGTCCGCGGTGAGGAGCGCCAGCCACGCCGGATCGATGAGCGAGGCGGACACGATCTCCTGGAGTCCACACTCCACGAGCACATCACGCGCTCGCTCACGGAACTCCTCGACCGGATGGGCCTCATGTACCGGCAGGGTCCCGGAGGGACTCCTGGTCGGAATACGGTCGTACCCGACGATTCTTGCGACCTCCTCGACGACGTCCTCGGCGATGGCGATATCCGTTCGGATCGCCGGCGCGGTCACCGTGAGCCGTTCGCCGGACACGAGGACGGTGAAACCCAGCCGCAGGAGGGCGTCCGTGATCTCCGCGTCCGGAATGGCAACGCCGAGCACCCGGAGGACATCGGAAAAGCGCAGCGTCACGGCCGCACGCCGCTCGGACGCTCCGGATGGGTCGACATCGATCGCGCCGACGAGCCGTGCGCCCGCGTGCTCGCGCAGGAGGCCGACGGCGCGCGCGAGTGCGACCGGCGGAAGCGCGGTGCTGAGCGACCAGGCGAAGCGCCGCGCCGCGGCGCTTCCGGAGGAGCTCTGCAGCCCAAGGGCGGCCGCGGTCGTGCCGATGCCGCGGGGCTCGAACGACGCTGCCTCGAGCGCCACGGTGGTCGTCGTCGGAACGATCTCGGAATCCTCGCCGCCGAGGATGCCGGCGAGGCCGAGGGGCCGTTCTGCATCGGCGATGACGAGCACACCTGGATCGAGCGTTCGCTCGGCGTCGTCGAGCGTGCGGAGCGTTTCGCCGCTTTGGGCGCGTCGCGCGACGAGCATCCGGCCGCGAAGCTTCGTCGCGTCGTAGGCGTGGAGCGGTTGGCCGAGCTCGAGCATCACGTAATTCGTCACATCGACGACGATGTCGATCGGCCGCATCCCCGCCGCGGTGAGGCGCTCCTGAAGCCACCGCGGTGAAGGCCCGATCCGAACGTCCTCGAGGTATGCGGCGGTGAACCGCGGGCATGCGGCGGCGTCCTCGATACGGACCGAGAGCAGGCTCGGATCGAGGGTGCCGAAGGAGATGGGCTCGAGGGCGGTCGCGCGCAACGGCAGCCGATAGAGCGCGGACACCTCGCCGGCGATGCCGCGCACGCCGAGACAGTCCGGGCGATTGGGCTGCAGCTCGAGATGAAGGATTGTCTCACCCAGCACATCGGCGAGCGGTGCGCCAACGGGCAGCCCGGGGTCCAGCACGAGGATCCCGTCATGGTCGGCTCCCAGGCCGAGCTCGAGCGCCGAGCAGACCATCCCCTCGCTCTGCACGCCCCTGAGCTTCCGTGGCTCGAGCGTGATCCAGACAGGCTCACCGCCGGCGGGCGCGTGGCCGTCGCGCAGGCGCGCGCCGGAGGCGGCATAGGGCACGACCGCGCCAACGGTCAGGTTCGTCGCGCCGGTGACCACGGTCTTCACACGGCCCGCACCGTATTCGACGGTCGCGAGCGTCAGCTTGTCGGCGTTCGGGTGCGGTGCGAGCGCGGCGATGCGCCCTACCCACACCTGCTCCCAGGCGTCGCCAACGTGCTCGACCCTGGCGACCTCGGTACCCGACATGTGGAGCGCCTGGGCGAGCTCGGCCGCCGTGGCGGTCACATCGACATGCTCCCGAACCCACGAGAGCGGGACCTTGATCAGCACGCGCACACCACCCGAAGCCTGCCTCCGCCGGTCATGCCGTTTCCAGGAAACGCAGGTCGTTCGTTTGGAAGAGCCGAATGTCGGGTGTGCCGGTGAGGAGCATCGCCAGGCGCTCGATCCCGCCGCCGAACGCAAAGCCCTGATGTCGCTCGGGGTCGTACCCGACGCGCCGAAGGGCCGCCGGATGGACCATTCCGCAGCCGGCGGCTTCGATCCACCCCGACCCGCCGCAGGTGCGGCAGGCGCCGCTGTTGGTGCGCCCGCCTCCGTTGCAGACAAAGCAGTCGAAGGCGATCTCGGCCGACGGCTCGGTGAACGGAAAGTAGTCCGGTCGGAATTTCACCTTGCGCTCGCCGCCAAAGAGCTGGCGCGCGAACGAGTAAAGCACGCCCTTGAGGTCCGCCATCGATAGCTGCTCGTCGATCGCCAGGCCCTCGTACTGGAAGAAGACGCTCTCGTGCGTCGCATCCGTGGCCTCGAAGCGGTAGCAGCGACCGGGGACACAGACCCGGATCGGGGGGCGCCGCGACTCCATGACGCGGATCTGCATCGGTGAGGTGTGGGTGCGCAGGAGCACCGGCCGTTCCGGATCGTCGCCCAGAGGGTCGCTGACCCACAGCGTGTTGAACTTGTCGCGGGCGGGGTGGCCGCGTGGGATGTTGAGCGCTTCAAAGTTGTAGTAGTCCGACTCCACCTCAGGACCTTCGACCGTCTCGAATCCCATCGTCGCGAGGATCCGGCTCACCTCGCGGATCGTTCGCGAGATCGGATGGAGCCTGCCGAGCCGCAACCGACGGGGCGGCAGCGAGAGATCGGCCTGCTCAGATGCGAATTGGGCGAGGGTGGCCGCACCCCGGACCCGGGCGCTGCCCTGATCGAGCGCCAGCTCGAGGTCGGCCTTCACCTGGTTGGCGGCTGCTCCGAACGCCCGTCGCTCCTCGATCGGCAGCGCGGCCACCGAGCGAAGTGCGGCGGTGAGAAGGCCGCTCCGACCGAGCCAGCGCACACGCACGGCTTCGAGCTCGGCCACATCCGGTGCGCCCTGGACAGCCGCGAGCGCCTGCTCGCGCATGATCATCAGGTCGGTCACGTTCGCCATGGGGGGATTATCCCTCCGTTACAGCACAGGGGAGCGAAGCGACCCTGTGCACGTACCGCGAGCGGCGGAGCCGCACGCGTTAGGAGCGGGAGACTTCTCCGCTCAGCTTGCCTTCCCGCACGAGGTCCACGTAGTGCCGAAAGACCTTGGGGTCCCGGATCGCCAGGTCGGCGAGCACCTTGCGATCAAGGCCCACACCGGCGGTCCGGAGCGCGGCCATGAAGCGGCTGTACGAGACGCCGGCCTCACGTGCGGCGGCGTTGATCCGCGCGATCCACAGGGCGCGGAACTGCTGCTTCCGGGCGCGGCGGTCACGGTAGGCATAGCTGAGGGCATGGATCGCAGCCTCGCGCGCGGGACGGACGAGCTTCCGCTTGGCGCCCCGACGACCCTCGGCCTCGCCAAGGAGCTTCTTGTGCCTCTTGTGTGCGGCAACGCCGCGCTTGACCCGGGTCATCTGCAGGCTCCCATCAGAGGTTCGGGAGGAGCTTTCGGACTTGCCTGACGTCAGCCTTGTTCACGAGGCCCTTCCCGGCGTGGCGGCGTTTGCGTGAAGGTGATTTGTGCTCATTGAGGTGGCCCTTGAAGGCCTTGTTGCGGGAGATCTTCCCCGTCCCGGTGACACGAAAGCGTTTCTTGGCCCCGCTGTGACTCTTCTGCTTTGGCATCTACTGAAGTCTAGAGGAAAGTCAGGCCGGGCGTTGCGGGCGGACCGGCGCCTTCAGTGTCGGGACCGCGGGGCTTGGCTTCTCGGCCGTCACCGCGGCCTTCGCGGCGGCGGGTTCGGTCGGTGCGGCCGCGGCGCGCTTGGCCTTTGCCGCGAGGCTCGTCGGAGAACTCGCCGACACCGCCGGGTTCGCCTTCGCCGCGGCGATCGCCGACGGCACCGGCGTGATGGGTCGCGGCGCGCTGACGGCGGCCGGGTTCGCCTTCGCCGCGGCGATCGCCGACGGCACCGGCGTGATGGGTCGCGGCGCGCTGACGGCGGCGGGCGCCACAGGTCGACCGGCCACCGGAACGGCTGCGGCGGGACGAGCGGTGACGGCACCGGCGGTGGAAGCGACTGTTGCGCCGACAGGCGAGGCCATCGTGGGTCGGGCCACGGCGGGCGCGGGGACGGGACCGCTGGCCGCCGATACGACGGGGGCACCTGCGGCGAGCGCACCGTTCGTGGCGGGAGCTGCGACCGCGCGGACCGCCTGTGCACCCTGCTGCCGGACCGGGTTCATGATCATGATCATCTGCCGGCCCTCAAGAAGCGGCAGCCGCTCGATCACGCCGTGATCCTTGAGGCGCTCGGCGATCGAGAGGAGCAGCGTCCGACCCCGGTCGGGGTGGGCATTCTCACGCCCGCGGAAGCGGACTGTCACCTTCAGCTTGTCGCCCTCATCGAGGAAGCGGACCGCGGCTTTGAACTTCGTCTCGATGTCGTGGTCGTCGATCTTCGGTGCCATCCGGATCTCTTTCCAGATGACGGCCTTCTGCTTCTTCTTGGCATCCTTGGTCTTCTGTTGCTCCTCGTAGCGGTACTTGCCAAAGTTAAGGATCTTGCAGACGGGCGGCTGAGCGGTCGGCGCGATCTCGACGAGGTCGAGGCCCTCATCGATCGCCTTCGCCAGGGCGCGCTGCGTCGGCACGACGCCCAGCTGCTCACCAGTGGAGCCGATGAGGCGGACGGTGGGGACGCGGATCTGGTCGTTGATCCGAAGCTCGGCTATGTGCGCTGCTCCAGGGTTACGACCTCGCCGGGTGGGTGGTGGTGAATGACTTCAACTCCGGTCACGATACCACGCGCCCGAGCATCCGTTCCAGACGGACCGCCGCGTCCGGCCACTCCTGGTCGGTGATGGCGTAGACCGCCGAGCTCCGGACCGACCCGTCGTGCAGGATGCGGTCCCGCCGGTGCACGCCCTCGAACCGGGCACCGATGCGCAGGATGGCGGCCCGGGAACGGGCGTTCCGCTCGTCGGTCTGAAGCCAGACCCGGAGCGCGCCCAACGTGTCAAAGGCGTGCCGGAGCTGCAGCAGCTTCGCCTCCGTGTTGATCGCAGTCCGACGGGCGTCGGCGACGAGCATCGTCCAGCCAATCTCGACGCTTCGGTTGGCGGGATCGATGTGCGCGTAGCGTGTCGTGCCAACCGCTCCGCCGTCAAGGCCGCTGCGGGTCAGCCAGGGCAGGTGACGGCCGGCCGCCTGCTCGGTGAGGGCGAACGAGATGTACTCCGCGAACTCGCCGGCGCTCCGCGGTGCAGGCCGGCCGAGGTACGTCCAGATCCCCGGCTCCCCGGCGCCGGCCGCGAACAGGGCCGCCGCGTCCTCCTGACGGAGCGGATCGAGGCGGACGGCAGTCCCGGCGAGGGCCACCGGCACCACCAGGAACGGCGGCCGGCCAGCGGCGGCATGACCCGGAACGGCGCTCACCGACGATCGGTCAGAGCGTCGCGAAGTCGTGGGGGAGCGCCCGAGCGTCGCGTTCCTGAACGATGCGTGTCACGAAGCCGTCCAGGGCGACCCCGCGCTCCTCATCGCCCTGCCCCGCACCGCGCTTCCGGACCGAGACCGTGCGTCCCACGGCCTCCCGCTCCCCGACCACGAGCGTGTAGTTCGCCCGCATGAGGTTCGCCTCCTTGATGCGGGTCCGCAGGTCGGCCTGCTGGGGATCGAGCCAGACCCGGATGCCCTGGGCGCGCAGAAGTGCCGCGACCTCGTCGGCATAGGGACGACCCGAGTCGCGGACCGGAATGACTGCCACCTGCGCCGGCTGGAGCCACAGCGGGAACTTGCCGGCGAAGTGTTCGATGAGCACGCTGAAGAATCGTTCGATCGAGCCGAACAGGACGCGATGGACCATGACTGCGCGCTCACGGACGCCAGCGGCGTTCACAAATGTCACGTCGAACCGCTGTGGCAGCTGGAGGTCGAGCTGAATGGTCGAGAGCTGCCAGTGACGCCCGATCGCGTCGGTGACGTAGATGTCGATCTTCGGCCCGTAGAAGACGCCGCCGCCCGGATCGAGCTCGTGGTCCAGGTCGCGCGAAGCGATCGCTTCGCGCAGGGACTCTTCGGCCTCATCCCACTCCTCATCGGTGCCCATGCGCTTCTCGGGCCGGGTCGAGAGTCGCACCTCCGGCGTCCAACCGAAGAGTCGGTATCCCTCCAGCACGAGGTCGAGCACCCCGCCCACCTCATCCGAGAACTGCTCGCGCGTGCAGAAAATGTGCGAGTCGTCCTGCGTGAAGCCACGAACGCGTGACAGGCCGTGAAGCGTGCCACCGCGCTCGTGGCGGTAGACCGTGCCGAGCTCCCCCAGTCGCAGCGGAAGCTCGCGGTAGGACCGTTGACGCGCCTGAAAGATCTTGATGTGACCGGGGCAGTTCATCGGCTTGACCCAGAACTCCTGGTCGAGCGCGATCGGCCCATACATGTTCTCGCGGTAGTTCGCGAGGTGCCCGGAGCGCTGGTAGATGCGCTCGGCGCCAAGGTGCGGCGTGTACACGAGCGTGTAGCCGTTCTCGTGATGAAC
>SHYN01000073.1 GCA_009692785.1 Chloroflexota bacterium
GGCACGACGAGTGCCCGCACGACGCCGCCGGCGGCCACCGCATCGCGGAACACGGCGAGGCCGCTCGCGCGGAAGCACTCGGTCAGATCGACGAGCGACAGGTCGAACCGCAGGTCCGGCCGGTCGCTGCCGTACCGAGCCATCGCCTCGTCGAATGTGAGCCGCGGCCACGGCAGCTGCCGGAACGGCTTGGTCGCGAAGCGCGCGAAGATTCCCGTGTAGAGTTCCTCCGCCAGCGCCATGACATCGTTCGGCTCCACAAAGGACATCTCCAGGTCGAGCTGGGTGTGCTCGTATACCCGGTCGGCGCGCGGATCCTCGTCGCGGTAGCACCGCGCGACCTGGAAGTACTTGTCGACCCCCCCGACCATGAGGATCTGCTTCAGCTGCTGCGGCGATTGCGGCAGCGCCCAGAACCTGCCGGGGTAATAGCGCGAGGGCACCACGAAGTCGCGCGAGCCGGTGGGGTCGGACCGGATGAGATTCGTGGTCTCGATCTCCCAGAAGCCCCGCTCGATCATGAAGCGCCGGATGTGGTCGACGACCTCGTGTCGCAGGCGCAGCAGCTCGCGCGAGCGCTCGCGGCGAAGGTCGACGTAGCGGTACTTCCAGCGGAGGTTGTCATCCACCGCGGACTCGTCGTTCACATAGAACGGCGGCGTCTTGGACTCGTTGAGGACGGTGACCGACTCGGCGACCATCTCGACCTCGCCCGTGCCGAGCTTGGGATTGCCGGTTCCCGCCGGCCGAGGTCGCACCAGTCCACTGACCTGCAGGACCCATTCGCTCCGGACGGCACCGAGCGCGGCGTGCGCGGCCGGCTGCTCGCCGGCGTGCGCCACGATCTGGGTGAGCCCGTACCGGTCGCGCAGGTCGATGAACGTGAGCTCGCCGTGGTCGCGACGCCGGTGGACCCAGCCGGCGATCGTCACCCGCTCACCACCGTTCCCGCTGCGCAGCTCGCCACAGGTGTGGGTCCGCAGCATCCTCAGGCCTCCTTGGGATCAGCGGGGTCGACCAAGAACGGTGTCTCGCCTGCGGCGCCGGGCTCGTGCTCGTCCGGGGTCCACAGTCGCGGAGCAACGCGGCGCGACACGTGCCGGCCCACCTCGGTCACGACGGCGGCGAGCCGCGTCACGCGCTGGGTCTTGGCGACAAGGTCGCGCACGACCACATTCCCGCCACGTGCCTCCGGCGTGCCACGAATGACGGCCACCCGCGCGCCGTGCTTCAGCGCGCTCTCAAGCTGCTTCTCCAGGGGTCGGCTCGAGTAGTCGACGCCGACGCTAAAGCCGGCCTCGCGAAGCGGATCGGCGAGCTGGAGCCTGTCGGCGGCGTCGTCACCGCCGCCCGAGATGACATAGACGTCGGCCTTGGGACCGGCCCTCATCGCGACCCCCTCCTGGCGCAACGCGCTCAGCAGCACGTCCACACCCCCCGCGATGCCGACGCCCGGCGCGGCAGGCCCACCCATCGCGGCGACCAGCCCGTCGTAGCGGCCACCAGCCGCGACCGCGATCTCGCCCGCCTTCGTGAATGCCGGATCGGTGAGCACGAACTCGCAGACCGTGCGGGTGTAGTAGTCAAGGCCGCGGACGAGCGTGTCGACCACACGGTACGCGACGCCAAGACGATCGAGCCCGTCGGTGACGGCCGCGAAATGCGCGCGGTCCTCGTCGCAGATGAGTTCCCGGGTCTTTGGCGCGTCCGCGGCGATGGCGCGGTCGTGCGGATTCTTGCAGTCGAAGATCCGGAGCACGCTGCCCCCAAGACGCCGGCGGCAGTCGTCGTCGAGCTCGTCCCTGTATTTGTCGAAGTATTCGCCGAGCGCGGCCTTGATCTTTGGCCGGCAGGCGTCGTCGCCGATGGTGTTGAGCTGGAGCTCGACCGCGCTGAGGCCGACCTCGGCGAAGAACCGAGCGGTGAACGCCACGATCTCGACGTCGGCTGCCGGCTCTGCCGCGCCAAAGCATTCCAGACCCCACTGCCAGAACTGCCGAAAGCGGAGCGCCTGCGGCCGCTGGCCGCGCCACATCGGCTCAAAGTAGAAAAGCCGCACCGGCTGCGGAGAACGATGGAGGCCGGCCTGCAGGAAGGCGCGGACCACCGGGGCGGTCCCCTCGGGCCGGAGCGCCAGGGTCCCCTCGCCGTGGAGAGCGACTTCGTACATCTCTTTGCCCGCGGCGTCGCTCGTCAGGCCGGAGGTGCGGAGGAACACCTCGCGATCCTCCACCGCGGGTGTCACGATGCGCGCGAAGCCGTAGCGCTCCGCCCGCGCCTGCACGACGGCCTGGAGCCCATCGAAGGCGGCCGCATCGGCCGGGACGAGATCGCGCATGCCCCGAGGCGCCTGGTACGTCGGCATCCACTGACGATACCGGCACGCGAAGCGAGCGGCCGCGCCGTATCGTTCTTGTCGACGGGCGCGCGTGCGCAGCCCGACCGATGGAGGACCAGATGGTGGATCGTGCCGAGCAGCCGAGCGTGACGGTGGAGCTACAGAAGGGCGGTTCGTTCACGATCTCGCTCTTTCCCTCGAGCGCGCCGAAGACCGTCCTGAACTTCCTGGCGAAGGTCGGCGCGGGGTTCTACGACGGCAAGACCTTTCACCGGGTCGAGGACTGGGTGGTGCAGGGCGGCGACCCCCTCGGCACCGGCACCGGAGGCGGCAAGATGCCGAGCGAATACAACGACCTGACCTTCGGGCTGGGCGCCGTGGGCATCGCCCGTGGCGGCGACAAGGCGATCAACAACGACGCCCAGTGGTTCGTGACGAAGAAGCCGTCCGCCTTCCTCGATAAGAACTACACCAACTTCGGACAGGTCACCGCAGGCATGGACGTGGTCCAGGCCGTCGCCATCGGCGACAAGATCAAGCGGATCACCGTCGCATGAGCGGGTTCCGGGGTCTCGCGGGAATCGTGCCCGTCCTTGTCTTCGTCTTCGTCCTCGCTTCCTGCGGCGGGGCGGCCGCGCCCGCGCCGAGCGTGCCCACCGCCCGGCCTGCGGCCACGAGCGTCCTCGCGGCGCCTCCCGTCGCCTCGACGGCCGCGCCTGTCGCGGCCGCGGTGCCTCCCAGGGCGGACTGCCCGGCGGCGGCGACCGCGTCCGCGACGAGGGCGACGATCACGCTTGATCGGGGCGCGATCGTCATCCTGCTGCGCGCCGACAAGGCACCCCTCACGGTCGCGAACTTCGTCGCGAAGGCCCGCGCCTGCTTCTACGACGGACTCACGTTCCACCGGGTCGAGCCGAACTTCGTCATCCAGGGCGGCGACCCCAAAGGGAACGGCACCGGCGGCAACAGCACGCTGCCGACCGAGCCGAACGACCTGCCGTTCGTCCTCGGCGCGCTCGGCATCGCCCGCGGCGGCGATCCGAAGATCTCGAACGACGCCCAGTTCTTCATCTGCACCGGAGAGTGCCGCTTCCTCGACAAGAACTACACGAACTTCGGGCTCGTCTCCGCGGGCCAGGAGATCGCGAACACCGTGAAGGTCGGCGACAGGATCAAGACCATCCGCGTGGAGTGACCTACCTCCTCGCGTTCACCGCCTACCGGACTCTTCCGTCCGCCGCTCCGCGACCTCCTGGGGTTCGTCACGTGGGCGGTCTTCGTGCGCTTCATGCTCCGCGGCCGACACCCGCTCCTCTACGCGGTCTCATTCCTGCTCACGACCGCCCTCGAGCTCTACGGCACATCCCTCGGGGTCTGGGCCTGGGCGCCGGTGCTCCCCGGGCTCATGCTTCCCGCCGGCAATCCGCCGGCGGGGATCGACGCGGGCTACTGCGCGATGGACGGACTCACCCGTCGGATCGTCCCCCGTCTCACGCACGCCGATGGCCCGGACCACACGGTCCCAGCCATCGGGATCGAGCGCGGCGGACTTGTCCGCTCTTCAGAACCGGGGAGCGAAGTGCTCCCCGGTTCACGTACAGCGAGCGGCGCAGCCATGAGTCTTAGAAGGCCTGGCTCCGCGGATTCGGCGTGATGACGTTCGCGTTCGTGCTGGCGTCGGCGACGTTCTGGACCTGCACCGTGTTCAAGTTGGCGCCAACCCAGATGCCGTTGGCGCCGGTGCAGGTGATCGTCCAGACCAGTGCGCTCGCCTCGATGGCCGGCGTTCCGCCGGTGGCGCAGAGCGCGCCGAAGCCCGTGTTGTTCACGTTGTAGTTGTTCACATTGCCGGCGGAGTTGCTGATCCCACCGCCACCCTTCATGGTCTTGCTGAAGGTGACGCTGAACTGGGTCGCGCTGATCCGCGACGCACCCGTGATCGTCGGCGGCACGGTGTCCACGAAGGCGAAGGTCTGCGAAGCCGCCGTGATCTGGTTCCCCGCCAGATCCTGCGCGGTCGAATAGGTCAGGAGGTACGTGCCCGCGGTGAAGTTGCCCGAAAGCGTGAAGGTCGCCGAGCGACAGTCGCCGCTGATCGCGACGCCCGTCGAGGCACCGAGCGCGGCATTGATCGTCGCCGGATCGGGTTGGCTGGCCCCACCGAGGGCGATGCCGTAGTCACCCTTGCTGTCGATGTTCTGGCCGCTGCCCGCCGGCGGCGTACCGCTGGCGCCACAGGCCGGGGCAGCCTTCATCGCCTTGCTGTAGGTGACCGCGAGCGTCGCGGTGCCGACCGCCGTCTGCGAGGCGGAGATGCTCGTCATGGTCGGGAAGCTCGTGTCCTGACTGAAGGAGAAGGGCCCACGGATGGTCGGGTTCGGGTTCACGATGTTGTTGAAGGTGTCCTTCACGGCGCTCACGACGACGCTGAAAGAGGCCGTGGTGAGCGGGATGTTCGGCACGAGGTCCACAGAGGTGCACGACCCGGCCGAGGGGTTGCAGGTCGCACTCAGCGTGGTGCTGAACGGCACGCCGTCGGCCTTCTGGATCGAGTAGTTGGCCGCGGTCTGGGCGGTCGTCGAGTCCATCGTCGTGCTGAACACGACGTTGATCTTGTTCGCGTTCACGGCCGTCGCGCCGGTGACGGTAGGGCGGTTCGAGGACGTGCTGAACTGGATCGTGATGCTCGTCGGATTGGGCGAGAGCAGCGTGCTCGATGAATCCGTCGCGCCGGTGATGTCGAGGACGTGCGCGCCGACGACCGGCGCCGAGGTGAAGCTGATGATCGCCGTCGTGCTCGTTGTGGTGACCCCGGTGCACGCCGCGGTGCACGAGATGCTGTCGAGCTTGTAGGTCGCCAGCGCGCCGGTCGTCGTCGTGTTCATCGCCTTGCTGTAGGTGACCGTCACGCTCTGGACGCCCGTTTGGGCGGCAGTCGCGGTGGGGACGCCGCTGTCGCTGACGGTGAAGGTCGCGGTCCGGGTGGACCCCACGACGTTCCCCAGGCTGTCCTGAATGTTGCTGACGGTGACCGTGTACGACGCGGCGTTCGTGAGCGATGTCCCGAGGACCAGCGTTGCGGACGAGCAGCCGCTCCCGGCGGTGACCGTGATGGTCCCGACGGCCTGGGCGACGCCGCCGGGCGAGGTCGTGAAGGCATAGTTACCGGCCGTGGCGATGCTCGCGAGGGCGGCGTCGGTCGTGCACTTCATGGTCTTGGAGAAGCTCACCACGACGGTCGCGGTGTTCGAGGCGTAAGCACCCGACACCGATGGCGACGTGGTGTCGACCGTGTAGCCAAAGGCGGCGGAGCTCCCGACGCCCGGCGCCGAGGCGATGATCGAGTGGGCGCCGGCGGCGAGCGTTGAGGTGCCGCAGGTGAAGGTGCCGGTGGAGGTGGCTGTCGCCGTGCAGAGGGTCGTGCCACCCTCGCTGATCGTCACGAGCACGCCCGCCGGCGCACCGGTCCCGCTCAGCACGGGGCTGGCGGTCGTCGAGGGCGAGGCCGGCACCGAGCCCGTGATCGTCAGCGCGGAGCTGACCACGGTCACGACCTGGTAGTACCCGTAGTCCTCGAGGAAGCCGGCGCTGTCGACCGACGGACGACCGTAGAACGTCTTCGGGCCGAGGGCGGTGCCGGTCGGCACCTTGACGTTGTACACGAAGAAGCCGATCTGGCTCGGGGCGACGAGGTCCGTGGACTGGAGGGCGTAGACGCTGCCGCTCGTCCAGCTC
>SHYN01000074.1 GCA_009692785.1 Chloroflexota bacterium
CGAACAGCGCGCCGAGAAGAAGGGTGACGCCGTACCAGTACGGCAGAGGGTAGAGCGCGAGGAGATTCGACGTCGCCGGATCGAAGAGAAAGTTCCCCTGGGGAAAGAAGACGAGGTGGAAGGCGAGGAACAGCGGCTCGAACGCCACCGCGGCCGCGATGGCCACGACCGCGACGAGCGCCGCCGCGATGGTCGCCCCGCGCCGCGCGAGACGCGCGAGGTGGAGCGTCCCACGCCGTGCGGCACTCGCAACCCGCCAGACGAGGCCGATGAGCGCTGCCGCGAGCAGCAGCCGCATCCCCCCGAACACCGTTCGCACGTCCGCCATGTGCCCTCGCTCGCTCAGGTCGAAGAGCGGCGCGCGCGTGCCCGGTGCGTCCGGCAATCGGTCGCCAGCCCCGAGGAGATAGTGGAGAGTGTCCCGGTGGAGCTCGACGAGGGTTCCCTGGTCGACCGCTTTCGGCTTCCCCTCCACCCTGATCACGGCGCCGGCGGGGTCGGCGAGACGCGCGTAGATCCCTTCACCGGAGACGACGTAAACCGACAGGAGCACCCCTGCGAGCGCGAAGGCCACTGCAAAGCCGATGGTCTCCAGCCGACCCGGCCGCCCGGCGCTCATGCGCGCGCGACCGCGCCGAGGCCGGGACGCTCGCTGAACCGGAATCGGCCGCCCTCCACCGGGACCGCGACGAATGGATCGTCGACGATCAAGAGGTTGCCGTCGAGGTCAGCCCATTCGACCGCCGGGGCGAGGTGCGCAGCGGCCGCGATGCCGACGCTCGTCTCGGCGGCCCGGCAGCCGAGCATGACCTTGAGCCCGAGGGCGTGTGCGCGGGCCACCATCGCACGCGCTTCGAACAGGCCTCCCGATTTCTGGAGCTTCACATTGATCCCGGCGCAGCATCCCGCGAGACGATCGACGTCGGCGACGCGCACCGCCGCCTCGTCCGCGACGATCGGTACGGCCGAGCGCTCGTGGACTGCGCGCAGTCCCGCGAGATCATCCGGCGGCACAGGCTGCTCGACGAACTCGAGGCGAAAGGTGGCGAGCTGCTCGATGCGACCGGGTGCCTCCTCCGGCGTCCAGGCGCCGTTGGGGTCCACGCGGATGATCACCGCTGGACACCTCTCGCGGATGGCGCGCAGGATCAGGATGTCATCCTCTCGGCCGAGCTTCACTTTGAGAATGCCGAAGCCACGTGCCACCGCCAGCGAGGCCCGCTCGGCCATCACCGCGGGGCTCGCCAGCCCGATCGTGAAGGATGTCGGCGGCGCCTCTCGACCGCCGAGACCGAAGTAGCCGCGGAGCGGCACGCCCGCGTGCTGCGCGGCACGATCGTGTGCCGCGATGTCGATCGCGCACGACGCCGCGCCGCCATGCGGAAAGCGCCGATCGAGCCGAGCCCGGAGGTCGCCGAGGTCGGTCGGGTCCCGCGGGAGCAGCATGACCGCAGCCCGCAGCTCATGCTCAAGCTGCTCGCTCGTCTCGCCGAAGTACGGGTCGGCCGACGCCTCCCCGCGTGCGACGATCGTCCCGTCGTCGACCTCGAGGAGGACGACCCGCTTCTCGGTCCGCACGTGCCGGGAGATCGCGAAGGGAACCTCCAGATGCACGTCGATGGTTCGCACCGTGGTCCGAAGGTCGCTCACCCCGCGTGCGCCCCCATGAGGAGCGCTCGCGCAATGCGGTCCGCGCCGGCGCTGCCCTCACGGACCGGATCGGCGGCCGGCAGGCCGGTGAGCGTTGTGGCGGCCGCGACCGCCGCACTCGCCGCGCTGCTCGCAAGCGCCGCCGTGTTGAGCGCAACGGCACGGACCCGGGCCGGTTCCGCGTCCGGATGCCGAGACCAGGCAGCCGCGGTCTCGTAGATCCGCACAAGCTCATCGAGTGATCGCAGCGGCAGGTCGTCGTGGCCTTTCATTCGGACGCGGCTCGCGTCGTGACACAGCACGAGATCGTCCGGTGCGCTTCCATGGAGGAGCCCCAGCGTCACGGCGGAGAACCCGGGATGCGTGAGCGAACCCTGTCCCTCCACGATCACCCAGTCCGCCTGCTCTGCGGCATCACAGACCATCTGCTCCGCCGCGCCCGCGACGAAGTCAGAGATCACGGCGTCCACGCTGATGCCGTCGCCGGCGATCGCGATCCCCGTCTGGCCGGTCGCGACGAAGAGCGCTCGCCGGCCGGCGCGCGCGAGCGCCCTGGCGAGCTCCAGTGACGCTGTCATCTTCCCGACCGAGGCGTCCGAGCCCACGGTGAGGACCACCCGGGTGCCCCCCCGGCGGGTCCGATGTCCACCCACCGGCAGCTCACGCGGTGGCTCGCGAAGCTCGCGAACGCGCGCGCCGCCGCGGTCCGCGGCGGCCGCCAGGTCGGGGTCGTCCAACACGCGCTCGTGGAGCCCACTCCAGACCTCGATGCCTGCGGCGAGGGCTTCGGCGAGGATGGGCCGATAGGAAGCCGGGAGCCGACCTCCTGCCGCTGCGGTCCCCACGAGCAGCACGTCCACGCCGAGGCCGCGCGCGACGGCAAGGCTCGCGACCACGGGGACACCCGATCCCACACCGCTGCCGAGCACTGCCGACGCATCCACCCCCTCCCGGGTCGAGTCGACGACCGCGACGATCCGGTAGGGGGCGTAGCGGAGCGCGCCGATGGCGGTCTTCGCGGTCGTGGTGGTGAACAGGCCCTCGCAGAGCAGCGCGACCCGCGGCTGGCCATTCACGCGGCGGCCAGCCCGAGGCGCAGGAAGCGACCGGGTCGCACCCCGGCCACCGTCTCACCGCCGTCGAGGACGACCACGCCGTTCACGATGACCTGCAGGGTCCCGGTGGGGTAGCGGTGCGGATCGTCATACGTTGCGACATCGCCGATCAGGTCAGGATCGAAGATCACGAGATCGGCCCAGGCCCCCGCGCGCACGACCCCGCGGCCCTCGAGGTGCAGGCGGGATGCGGGGAGCATCGTCATCTTGCGCACCGCCTCCTCGAGGCTGAAGAGGCCGACCTCGCGGACGTAGCGGCCGAGCACCCGCGGGAACGTGCCGTACGAGCGCGGGTGCGGCCTACCGAACGACAACGGCCCGTACGGCGCGTTCGCCCGAGAGTCGCTTCCGATGCAGACCCACGGCTTTGCCATGACGAGGCGAACGTCCCCCTCGTCCATCGAGTGATGGATGATATCCACAGCCCCCTCGTGGAGGATGAGCGCCTCTGCCGCCCAGCTCAGCGGATCCTTGCCGGCGGCGCCGGCGAGATCGGCCACGGAACGCCCCGCCCAGTCAGGCCGCTGCCGCGCGCGGGCGATGACGATCCGCTCCCAGGCCCGGCCGGTCTCGGTCTCCTCCGCAGCGATCCGGCCCAGGATCACCGGATCTGCGAGGCGAAGGCACATCGCGGACGGCCCTCCCTCGTGGACCCAGTTCGGGATGACGACCGAAAGCCCCGTCGAGGAGGCGGTATACGGGTACTGGTCCGCCGCGACGTCCTGTCCTTCGGCACGGGCTCGTTCGATGAGTGCCGTCGAGCGCTCCACGAGGCCCCAGTTCCCCTCCCCCGCCGCCTTGTGGTGCGAGAGCTGCACCCGGACTCCGGAGCGTCGGCCGATCTCGAGATTCTCTTCGACCGCCTCGAGGAGCCCCGCCCCCTCATTCCGGATATGGCTCGCATAGAGGCGGTCCAGCGACCTGACCTCGGCGCAGAGGCTCGCGAGCTCCGCGGCGTCGGCAAACGCGCTCGGCGGATAGATGAGTCCCGAGGAAAGGCCCACTGCTCCCTCGAGGAGTGCTTGCCGGAGCAGCTCCCGCATCGCCGCGAGCTCCTTCCCGCTGGGCGCACGCGCGACCGGGCCCATGACCGAGGACCGCAACGTCCCGTGGCCGACGAACGAGCAGACGTTGATCGCCGGGCGCGCCCGCTCGACTGCGTCCGCGTACTCCGCGAAGGTCGCCCACGAACGCACCAGACCTGACCGCGAGAGGTCGCGATCGAGATCGGACGCTGCGCAACCATAAACGGGTGCGGACGAGCCTCCGCAGTTGCCGTTGACAGCGAGGGTCACCCCCATGTGGAGCGCGCTCTCCAGCGCGTCGTTCAGGAACATGGCCTCGTCCGAGTGCGCGTGGATATCGATGAATCCCGGCGCGACGACCTGACCGGCCGCCTCGATGGTCCGGAGAGCCGGCTCGGCCGAGGCGTCGCCCACCCGCACGATGTGCCCGCGGTGGATCAGGACGTCGGCGATGCTCCGCGGTGCGCCGGTGCCGTCGATGACGGTGCCGCCTCGGATGAGGAGGTCGTTCACCTGATCGCGAACGCGGTGCGCACTTCGCGCTGGAGCGCTGGACCCGCGAGGACGTCGAGGGCCGTCATCGCGAGCGCCTTCGCCGCGAGGCGCATGGTCGCGTGTGCTCGTGCGGTCGCGCTCGCGGTCGCGAAAGCGTGTGAGTGACCTGGCGTCGGCTCGTCGGCGATCGCGAGGTACGGGTGGATCGACGGGACCAGAGTGCTGACGTTCCCCATGTCGGTGGAGCCGCGGGTCTCGCCGGCTCGCCGGGAGGTCATGGTGCGACCGAGCCGAAGCGCATTTGCGGCGAACGCAGCGGCAAGCGCCTGGTTCGTGCGGACCAGCTCCGACGTCTCGCCGAAGGCGTGCTCCATCGTGCAGCCCGTGGCGATGGCGGCGCCTTCGAAGCAGGCAACGATGCGCTGTCCCAGATCCTCCAGATACCGGTTGTCCGCCGCCCGGATGAGGAACCGGGCTGCGGTGCGGTCCGGGATGATGTTTGGCGCCAGGCCGCCTTCGGTCACCACACCGTGGATCCGCGCGTCGGATCGGATGAGCTGGCGAAGGGCGGAGATGGAGGCCCAGGCGAGCATGAGGGCATCGAGCGCGTTGATCCCGGCATGCGGTTCGGCTGCGGCATGGGCTGCCTTCCCGAGAAAGGTCACGTCGAGCGTCACGAGCGCGAGCATCAGCGGGTCGCGGATATCCCGGTCTCCGGGGTGGAACATGAGCGCCGCGTCCACGTCCGCAAAGAGCCCTGCCTTGATGAGGTGGACCTTGCCGTTGCCAAGCTCCTCGGCCGGGCACCCGATGAGGCGCACCCTGCCGAGACCAGCAGGAAGGACCTCGCGTAGCGCCAGGAACGCGCCGACCGCGCCGGCCCCGATGAGATTATGGCCGCAGGCGTGCCCGACCCCCGGAAGCGCGTCGTACTCCCCAAGGATGGCGACCAGCCCCGTGCCGGTTCCCGTCTCCGCGGAGAATGCGGTCGGAAGGCCGCCTGCGCTCTCCGTCACCGGAACACCCTCGGCACGCAGCGTGGCAAGCTGCGCCGCCACCGCCTCGTGCTCGGCGAACGCGAGCTCAGGCGTCCCATGGATCCGGAGCGACAGAGCGTCAAGGTGAGGCGCCCGCGCATCGACGGCCACACCGAGCGCGATCTTGACCGATTCGAGCTGATCAGGGGTCATCGTCGCGAGCGTACCCGGCGAGGTGAGAGCACGTACTCAGCCCCGAGCAGGGCCACGAGAAGCAGACCACCCGAGAGCGGCGTCAGGCCGTCAATCACGCGCAGAAAGAGAAATGCGCCGGCGACGAGTCCGGAGAGACCACCGCGACGGATCGCCGCCAGGGGGACCGGTCTGGGCCTCCCCCGCTTCGGCTCCGGACCGCCAAAGATCCGGATGGCGACGGCACCGACCAGGATCGCAAACGAGACCACCACGAATGCGACGCTTCGCGGATCTTCGGGATCCCGCGTGACCACGGTGAAGGCGATGGCGGCGGCGGCAAGTGCCGCGATCGGGAGAAGCAGGTTCCTCATGAGAATTGGATTCTCGCACGCTCGGAGAGCGTTCCTCTGCTGTCTGTGTAGAAAGACATCTCTGCAAAGACGGCTGAGCGGACCGCGTTCAGCCGACGGTCGTACCCGCGACACCGCGAAGGGTGAGCGAACTCGGACAGATCGCCTGATAGGAGCACTGTTCGCAGGTCCGCCGACCCTTTGACGGA
>SHYN01000075.1 GCA_009692785.1 Chloroflexota bacterium
GACGAGGTTCAACAGAGCCTGGGTCGTGAAGGCGGTATCCACCCGCCTGAGCTCGCCGGTCCGCACGCCGTCGTCGAGAATCTGCTGCACCGGCGAGAAGAACTGGCGAAAGAACGCCCCGCGTGCCTGGCTGGTCTGATCCACGGTCAGCCCCGCACCGCCCTCCCGGAGCAGTCGCGGACCGTTGCAGCGTGCGGCGACGAGGTAGGCGAGTGCAGCGATGAGGCGCTCGCGGGCATTCGTTCCGCGCGCCGCGCGCCGCAGGGCGGCGCCATGGTGCTCGAGCACGGTCGTGACGACCGCTGTCAGGAGCGCGTCCTTGTCGGCGAAGTAGTAGTAGACGGTCGGCTTCGTCACAGCGGCCTCGCCCGCGATCTCCGCTAGCGAAACGCCGTGCACACCCCGCTCGCCCCACAGCCGGTCAGCTGCACGGAGGATGCGCTCGCGGGTCTTCGTGGCTTGTCTGGGGGGCATCGCCCTCAAATACTACCTACCGGTAGGTAATGGGGAAGGGGACTGCGCGGGGCTCGACCGCTGCCGACCTACCAACAACGCGGCCGGTGCGGAGCCTGCTCTTCGATCCACCCGACCGCCATAGGCTGCTCGTACAAATGCTCGAGCAGGAACGCCGCCTCGTGACCGTCCTCTTCGCGGACATGGTCGGTTTCACCGCCCTGGCGGACGAGCTCGACCCGGAGCTCCTCCAGGAGCTGGTGTCCGGGATCTTCGAGGCGCTCGCCGAGGAAGCGATCCGGTACGACGGGACCATCGAGAAATTCATCGGCGACGCGATCTTCGTGATCTTCGGCGCGCCGATCGCGCACGAGGACGACCCGCAACGCGCGCTCCGCACCGCGCTCGCCATGCAGCACGTCTTCACCGCGCACGCGGCGCGCCTCCAGAAGGAACGCGGGATCACGATCGGGCTGCGCATCGGTGTCCACACTGGGCTCGTCGTCGCGGGTGGTGGCGTCCGGTCCGGACCCGAGTACGGCGTGATGGGCGACACGGTCAACATCGCCTCGCGCCTGCAGAGCGCGGCTGGGGCCGGCGAGATCTACGTCACTCAGGCGACCTTCCGCTTTACGAATCGGGAGTTCTCGTTCCGCGAGGTCGGCCCGATCACGATGAAAGGCAAGGAGCAGCCGGTGCTCGCCTACGCGCTCGCCTCCGAGCGCACCGAGGCGCGTGAGCGGCTCGAGCTCAATGCCCCCCTCGTCGGCCGCTGGATGGAGCTCTCGCGACTCGATCTCGCTTATCAGTCGGCGCGGATCGGGCGCACCGAGGTCGTGCTCGTGGCGGGCGAGGCAGGGATCGGCAAGAGCCGTCTGCTCGCAGAGTTCGTCGGGCTGACCGATTCCGCCGAGGGCGCGGGGCCGGCCGAGCTGCCGCGCGTGCTCCGCTGGACGTTCTCGCGGGTGAACCAGCGGTCGTATGCCGGGTTCGTCGAACCACTGCGCGACGCGCTTGATGTCGACCCTGCCTCGCCGGACGCGGTGGCGACACTCAAGGCGAGGCTCGCCGCGATGGGTTTCCCGTCGCCCACGATGCCGGAGCTCCTCGCGCAGTTCCTCCGCCTTTCCGGTGCGCCGCAGCCCGAGAACGAATCCGACGAGTGGAAGCGCTCGCTCTACATCGCGGTCTTCGATCTCCTCGCCGGGCTCGCCCGGGAGCGCCCGCTCCTCTACGTCCTCGAGGACCTCCACTTCGCCGACTCCGCGTCCCTCGACCTGCTCTGGTTCGTCGCCACCCGCCCCTCGCGGGTGCCGATGCTGTTCCTGCTCGCCCAACGTCTCGGCCAGGGGGCACCCGAGCCGCGCCCATCGCGAACGAACTTCAGCCAGATCGTGCTCGAGCCGCTCACCAACGAGGAGGCCTCTCGGATCGTTGAATCCGCGCTCGATTGGGCGCCGGACGCGCTCCGCGACCGGATCGTTTCCCGCGCCGGCGGCAACCCGTTCTTCATCGAAGAATCCATCCGGTCGTTGGTGGAATCCGGCGCGGTGGCGCGTGACGAAGGCGGCGAGTGGCGGATGCGGGATGCCGCGAGCGCGCTCGAGGTCCCGGCGACGCTCCATGCGGTCATTGCCGCCCGCATCGACCGGCTGCCGCCAGCCGCCAAGGAGAGCCTTCAGCTCGCCTCGGTCATTGGCCAGCGCTTCGGCGACCGGGTGCTCCGCGAAGCCGGCGGCACGCGCCTCGCGGAGGCGGTCGACACGCTCATCGCCGCCGATCTCGTCGTCGAGGCCGCGCCGGGCGAGCGGCGCGAAGGTCGCTACCGGTTCAAGCACGCGGTCACGCAGGAGGTCGCCTACAACACGCTCCTCGTGCGCCGGCGCGCGGAGCTCCACCGCCGTGTGGCCGCGGCGATGGAGAAGGTCCTCGGGGACGAGGTCTCGGAGTTCGCGCCCGCGCTCGCGCACCACTACCTCCTCGGCGAGGACCAGGCGAAAGCGGCGGACTACTCCTGGAAAGCGGCCGAGAGCGCGCTCGCGATCCACGCCCATGTCGAGGCGATCCGCTTCGGTGAGCAGGCGCTCGAGCTCTACGAGAAGCTCGGGAACGTCAGCGCGGCGGTCGAGGCCGTCTATCTCATCGGTCGGGTCCGCCGGTATCGCGGCGAGACCGATCAGGGGCTCGCGGTCTACGAGCGCGCCCTCGCGCTCCTCGAGGGGGCGAACGCGAGTGCGGCGGAGAAGGCCCGCCTCATCGCATCCATGGGGGAGCTCTGCACGCGCTGGGGGGCGAAGCATCCCGACCTCGCGGGCCTCATCGCGAAGGGCCTCGAGCTCGCGGGTCCCGCGCCCTCGCGCGAGCGCGCGCGCCTGCTCGCCGCACGCGCGTTCGCGCCACGCCGGCAGCCCACGGCGACCGACCTGGACTGGGAAGAATCGCTCGGAACGGCGCAGGAGGCGCTCGCGATCGCGGAGGAGCTCGGCCTGTTCCGTGAGGTCTCGCTCTGCCTCGACGCTGTCGGGTATGCCGAGCGCGAGCTCGGCCGCTTCCGCGACGCGCTCGCCGCGCACCGCCGCAGGCTCCCGATCGCGGAATCGCTCCAGGATTCGGACGAGCTCATCGACGCGCACACGATGGTCAGCCAGGCGGCGCTCGTGATGGGTGACCCGGCCGAAGCGACCGCGCACGCGACGGCGGCGCGCGAGCTCGCGAGCGAGACCGAAAAGCCCCGTCTCGGGATGCACGCGGTCGAGGCTGAGGCGCTCGCACACCTCGTCTCCGGCGAATTCTTTCCCGCCGTGGCCGCAGCCGCCGGGATCGACCTTTTCGCCGCAGGTCTCTGGGACCGCCCCGCGACGCAGGTGATGGTCATCGCGATGGCGGCGGCCGCCGCCCTCACGAGCGACGAGGAGCAGCGCTACCGCGAACGCCTCCGTGAGGGGGACAACCCATCGGCGGTCGCGGCCGGCGACCTCCTCTCCGCGATCTATGGCCAGCGTGAGAGCGCGAGTGCATACCGGGCAGCGCGGAGCGCGGGTTGGCCGAATACGATCGTGAACCGCGTGCTGTGGGGGCCGCTCGTGGTGCTCGCCGCGGCACGCTGGGGCATCGAGGACGAAGCGCACGACGAGCTCGTTGCGGCGACGATCGAGCGGACCGGTCACGCGCGGGGTCGCGCGCTCCTCGTGCAGGCCCAGGGGCTGCGAGCCCTCCGACAGGGCGAGAACGCTCGTGCGGAGAAGCTCCTCTTCGACGCGACCCAGGCCTTCGCCAGCCTCCAGCTCGACCACGAGCGCGCCGTGGCCTCCGTCGACCACGCGCAGGCGCTGCGCAGGCTCGGACGCGACGTTGACGCGACGATGGAGCTCGATGAAGCGCGGCATCTCGCGGAGCATCTGCAAGCGAACGCGTTGCTGTCGACGATCGCCGCGGTGGTGGTGCCCGCCTGACGTCTGTCGCTCGGTTCACTGAAGTTGCCCCGTTGGCTGCCAGCGCTTTCTAGGCGCCCGGGCTGGAGGGCTCGGGCACGGTGATCTGCCAGAAGATGCCGTAGTCCTCCATCCACAGCGCGCCCTCGATGAGCGGCCGGATGTGGAAGCCGTAGGTGCCCGGCGTGGTCGGAGCCTTCACGCTGAACTGGAACCACGCGACCTGGTTCGGACCGACGTAAGCAGCGGGCTGACTGGCGACGCGGTTGTACTGCGGCCAGCCCGTGTTTGGCGAGCCGAGGGTGCCGTCGCCACCGAAGGTGCTGGGCTGATCCTGCCCCGGGCTGGGGTTCGAGGTGCCGAGGTAGGCGACCTCGCCCATGACGCCGCTCACCCAGCCGCGCGAGCCAGAGTTGTACATCGCGACGGTCGCGGTCGCCGTTTCACCCGGGCACAGCGTCATGTAGCCACTCTGGCCATACCAGGCAGCGTGGAATCCGGGGATGCCGGACGGAACGCTTGTCGGCGGCGCAATCCCTGGACCAACGCTCGAGGTGCAGCTCGCCAGGGCGGCGTAGGTGACCGTCGCCTGGGTCTGACTGGTGCTACCGCTGGTGACCGCGGCGCCGTTGAGGGTCGCCACGAACACGCCGCTGCCGGGCGTGGTGGGCGAGGTCACCACCGCGGTGTACGTGCCGTTGCCGACGTCAGTGACCGCGCTGATCGTGCCGGTGCCTGAGGACTTGGTGATCGTCACGATCGCCCTGCCGCTGGTGAGGTTGGTGCCCCGGGAGTCCTTGGCCGTCACCGTCAGCAGCTGAGTCATCGCGCCGCCGGCGGTGATGCTCGCGCTGGTCGGGGTCAAGGTCGAGGCGGTCGCAGCGGGCGCCGAGGCACCGCCGCCGCCGCCGGACTCATCGCCACCGCCGGACTCATCGCCACCGCCGACGGCGATGAGTCCGGCGAAGGTCGTGAAGTGGTAGGTGCGGATCGTGGTACTGGTTCCGTCGGACGTGGAGCAGGAACCCGGGAACACCGGGCCCCCGCCACCACACGGGCTAATGACCACCCAGGTGCTCGAACCCGCTGACCGATAGCCAACGGTCCCGGTGACCCCGGTCAGGACGATCGTGACCTCTCGGTCGAAGAGGAGGACCGCGGTCGACGATCCGACTTCCACAACGGTGCCGCCCAGGCTGAACCCTGAGGGCACGGTACCCGACGAGGATCCAGCAGATGGCGGATTGATAATTCCGTTCCAGCCCGCTGGAGCGAGGATGGTGGTCGCGTCGGGAATCTGCACGGAAACGGCGGGGAGCGCTGCGTTGCGCAGTGTGATCGACGTTCCAGGCGCGTCTGCGACAAGTTCCGTCACTTGCGTGACCGTCACGGCAGCGTCGCCGACATTCTGTGCGACCGTGAGATTGACGTTCGACAGACTGCCACTCGTGTATGTGGAGAGGATCACGGTTCCAGGTACCGTCGTGCTGGTTGCGGCCGTGTCGATTGGCGTCGTGACCGTTGGAGTGTTGGACGGCTTAGTCCAGCGCCGTCGTTCCAACGGCGCGGCGGCGTAGGTGTACAGGCGGCTGCCGGTGCCGCTCTGGCCAGAGACGGTCACCACGACGTCCTTCGCTTTGGTGGTGCCGGAGGGGGTGACCGCGGTGATCGAGGTCGCGTTCTTCCGCACTACGCTGGTCGCCAAGGCGCCGCCGATCGTCACCGTGGCCCCCGTGAAGAAGGCGGTACCGGTGATGAGCACGGCGGTGCCGCCGGCCAGCGGGCCACCGGTGGGCGAGATCGCGGTCACCGTCGGCGCGCCGGCGTCGGCAGCAATCTGCATTGGTGGCTGTCCGAGAACTACCAGCGACAGCATCAACACGACGGTCAGAATTCGCCGCACTCGCAATGCCGCAGCACTCGTCCTATTCATTTCTTCAATGGAACTTCAGTCGTTGACCACGACGCCTGCGAGGTGACTTGGATT
>SHYN01000076.1 GCA_009692785.1 Chloroflexota bacterium
AAGCCGGGATACTTCGAGTCGTTCTGCATCTTGTCGACGATGGCGGTGGCCTCGAAGACCGGGTCGACCTCGGCGTCGACGACCTTGAATTGGTCAGGATGGGTCGCCAGGAGCTGATCAAGGTACGTGCGGAGATCCTGCGGCATCTGCTATCCCCCTGAGGCGTTGGAGTATGCTGCGCGCGACTGTATGCCGTAGCATCCAGTATAGCAAACGACGCCGATTCGGCTGGCCGCGGGCGAGCGAGGGGGTTCGGTGGCCAAGGGCGGAGGCGCAACGGGGGCACTGCCGCGCGTGGCGCTCATCGCCACCGGCGGGACGATCGACTCGCTCGGCAACGACCGGCTCGACCTCGCCTCGTACCAGGAACGAGGCGAGCGCCTCGCGCCGGGCGAGATGCGCGCCAGGGTACCCGAGCTCGCGGAGATCGCGACGATCGAGGAGGTCCCGTTCCGGCGCCTGTCGAGCCACGCGCTTGTGACGCAGGACTGGATCGACCTGGTCCGCTTGATCCACGACGTCTTCGCGAGCGGTCGTGCGGATGGCCTCGTCCTCACGCACGGCACGAACACGCTCGAGGAGACGGCCTACTTCCTTAACCTGACCCTGAAGACCGACCGGCCCGTCGTACTCGTCGGCGCGATGCGCCCGGCGTCCGCGCTCAGCGCCGACGGGCCGCTGAACCTGCTGAACGCCGTGCGCGTAGCCGCCGATCCGCACGCGGTGGGCCGCGGCGTCCTCGTCGTGCTCAACGACACGATCCATGGCGCTCGCGACGTGACAAAGACCGCGACCTACCGGGTCGAGACGTTCCGCGGCCGCGATCTCGGGCCGCTCGGCTACGCCGACGCCGACGGTCGGGTCGTGTACTACCACCGGACCACCCGACGCCATACGACCGAGACCGAATTCGACGTCCGCCAGACGACCACCCTCCTCCGGGTGGACATCGTGGTCTCCTACGTCGGCGCCGACGGGACGCTGATCGACGCGGCGGTCGCCGCGGGAGCTCGCGGCATCGTGAGCGCGGGGACGGGCGCCGGCCGGGCGACACCCGCCGAGGACGAGGCGCTGACACGCGCAAGCGAGCGCGGCGTCGTGGTCTGCCAGGCGACACGGGTCGGTTCGGGACGCGTCGTGCGTTCGCCGTCGCTCATCCGACGCGGTTTCGTGGCGTCGGACAACCTTCAGCCATGGAAGGCGCGGATCCTTCTCGCGCTCGCGCTCAGCCGGGTGAATGATCCGGCCGAGATCCAGCGCATGTTCGACACCTACTGATGCCATCGCGAGCGCGTCCACGATCCGCTCGAGCGCTGTGATCCAGCTTATTGGGAGGTCGCATCCATGCAAATCGGCTTTCATCTGACCCCGTTCTGGAGCCCCACCGATCGCCCCGCCACGCAGATCATCGACGAGGCCATTCGGGTGGTCGCCGCCAGCTCGACGATGGGCTACTCGTGGGTGTCCGTCGGACACCACTGGATGTCCTATCCGACGGTGTGGCCGCAGCCGTTCCCGATCCTGGCGCGCCTCGCGCCCGAGACCGGCGCGATGCGGCTCAAGACCTCCATGGTCCTTGCGCCCCTCCTCAATCCGGTCGATCTCGCGGAGAACGTTGCGACGCTGGATCACATCAGTCACGGCCGGCTCGATCTGGGGATCGCGATCGGCTACCGGGAGCAGGAGCTCGCCGCGGCCTTCCTCACGCGCAAGGACCGCGTGCCCAAGCTCCTCGAATCGATCGAGCTCATGAAGCGCCTGTGGAGCGGTGAGACGGTGACCTACGAGGGTCGCTACGCGAAGATCACCGAGGGACGAATGGGCTTCCGGCCGTTCCAGCTGCCGCACCCGCCGATCGAGATGGGCGCGCAAAGCGAGGGCGCGAGCAGGCGCGCCGCGCGCGTCGCCGATTCAGTCTTCTTCGGGCCACAGGTCGGCTGGTCGGACATCGTGCCGCTCGCCACCGTCTACCGGGACGAGCGCCGCAAACTCGGGAAGTCCAAGGGCATCGTCGGGGCGTCACGGAGCCTCATGGTCGGCGCGAGCAAGGAGGACGCCGCGCGGAAGGCCGGCGCGTACCTCGAGAAGACGTTCAGCATGTACCGCACGTGGGAGATGCAGGAGCTGACGATGTCGTCGCTGCGCCTCGATTCGGGCATGAGCCTCGACGACTGGGCAATTTACGGCTCGCCGAGCGATTGCGTCGAGGTCCTTCTGCGCGCTCGCGACGAGGGCCTCGAACGGGTCGGGTTCACGATCTACAGCCTTCCGCCGTCGGTGGAAGCGCGTATCGAGTATCTGCAGTGGATCGCCGAGGAGATCGTGGCCAAGGTGACGACGAGGACCGCCGTGACCGTGCCCGCCAGCTCGTGACCGTGGCGGGCACACGGCGCTCGCGCCGGCGGCGCCCCTCACCCGAGTGCTATCGCATACCCTCAGGACGTGACCACTCGCAACGGACCGCAGAAAGCCGCACGCTTCGAGGACACGGACTCCGCGCGTAAGGTGATCGCGCGTCTCGGACGCCGGCTCGAGAGCGTCGAGCCCGTCATCACCTTCCGCCCCAAGCTGCCGAAGCGACCGGCCCGGTGAGCGGGCTCGCACTCGCGTCGCTTACGGCCCAGCGGCGCGCACTCGCGCGACGCACCGTGAGCGCGCTGGAGCTTGCCGAGGAGCATCTCGTACGCATCGAGCGACTCGAGCCCTACCTGAACGCGTTCATCCTCCTGGATCCTGATCGCGTGCGGCGTGCGGCGCGCGCGGCCGACCGCGCGCTGGCCCGCGGCGACGCCGCGCCGCTCCGCGGGATACCGATCGCGCTCAAGGACATCGCCGACGAACGCGGCCTGCCCAATACCGCCGGAAGCGCGCTGCGCCTCAAGGTGGTCCCGACGCGTGACGCCACGGTCGTCGCGCGGTTGCGCGCGGCGGGCGCGGTGTTCGTGGGACGGACGAATCTTCATGAGTTCGCCGCCGGGACGACCAACGCGAATGCGACCTTCGGTCAGGCCCGCAACCCGCATGACCCCGGTCGCATCCCCGGCGGCTCGAGCGGCGGCTCCGCTGCCGCGGTCGCCGCGGGCCTCGCCGCGGGCGCGCTCGGCACGGACACCGCCGGATCGATCCGCATCCCGGCCGCGCTCTGCGGTGTCGTGGGGCTGAAGCCGACCTACGGTCGCGTCAGCCGGGCGGGGGTCGTCCCGCTCTCATGGTCGCTCGACCACGTCGGCCCCCTTGCGCGCACGGTCGCGGATGTCGCAACGCTCCTCGCGGTCATGGCGGGCACCGACCCGCGTGATCCGACGACCACCGCCGCACCGCTCCGGCTCGGGCGAGGAGGTCCGGTGCGCGGTCTGCGCTTCTCGTTCACGGATCCGTACTTCCACCGCGACATCGACCCGTCGATCGTCAGCGCGCTGCGGCACGTACGGTACCTGCTCATTGACGCGGGGCTGCGAGAGGTGAAGACCCGGATCCCCATGGTCGCGGAGAGTGGCTCGATCCAATACCTCGTCGCGCGCTGCGAATCGACGGCGGTGCACCTTCTGGATCTCGTTCCCGCGCGGGCGGCGCGGATCGGCGAGGAGGTGCGCGCGCGACTCGCCCTCGGGCGCGACATCAGCGCGGTCGACTACCTCCAGGCGCAGCGGGCTCGCGCACTCCTCGTGGCGGAGACCGACGCGGCACTCGAGCAGAGCGACGTGCTCATCGTCCCAACGACCGCAACGGGAGCGATCCCCATCGGCGCGACGCACGCGGTCGTTGCCGGGCGACGGCAGTCGCAGCGCGAGCTGCTCGTTCGATTCACCGCGCCGTTCAACCTCAGCGGACATCCTGCGCTCGCGATCCCCATCGGCGTCGACGGGAACGGCCTCCCGATCTCGCTCCAGGTGGTGGGCCGCGCCTATGACGAGGCGACCGTCCTCCGCGTCGGCGCGGCCATCGAAACGGCGCTCGGCCTTGATCTCGTCCCCGCCCTCGCGCGCACCGCCTGAGGACCGACCGCCAGCGCCGTTGCGATCAGCGCGAAGAGTGCGCGGAGCGCGACAAGCGCGAGGAGCGCGAGGATCTGCTCGTAGGGCTCGCCCGCGTCGGTGGAGCCGCGCAGGAAGATCGCGAGGAAGGCCACCAGCGCCGCGACCAGAACGAGACAGCCGCAGCCGGTCACGGAACGCGGGTCGCCTTCAGCCGAGGATCGGGAAGCACGTGCTGGAGATCGGCGTCCGGAGGATCAGAAGTCACCTGCCGGGGGTCAGCGGCAGGAGGATCAGACATCACATGCCGGGGATCGGCGGCCGGAGGATCAGACATCACATGCCGGGGGTCAGCGGCCGCAGGCACACCCGCCACCGGAGTTGGGGTTGCGTACGACGAAACCGCCACCGGAGACCGCATCGACGAAGTCGATGGTCGAGCCGTCCACGACGGCCAGGCTCGCCGGGTCCACCGCCATCGGAATACCCGACCGCTCCATGACCGTGTCCTCGGGATCGGCGGCGACGTCGAAGGCAAGTCCGTAGTTCACCTTGCAGCAGCTCTTGCCGGCAACATACAACCGGAGCACCTGGTGACTCGGGTCTGCGGCGCGAAGGGCCTGAAGCTTCTCGGCGGCAAGGGGGGTCAGTTCGATCATTGGTCGAGCGTAACATCCACCAGATGAACGGCGGCGCGCGCGAGGACGCCTGGAGCCTCCTCTGCCGGCACACCAAGGGGGACAGCCTTCGCAAGCACGGCCTCGCGGTGGAGGCGGTCATGCGGCACCGCGCACGCGCCGCCGGTCTCGATCCGGCCACCGTCCTGGACTGGGCGATCACCGGGATGCTCCACGACTTCGACTACGAGGCCGATCCCGCCGGACACCCGCAGAACGGCCGGCCGATCCTCGAGGCGGCGGGGCTGCCCGCGCACATCATCCGCGCGATCCAGAGCCACGGCGACCACACCGGCGTGAGCCGGGACAGCGCGCTCGAGAAAACCCTCTACGCGGTCGATGAGCTCTCCGGCTTTGTGACCGCGGTCGCTCTCGTCCGCCCCTCGCGCGCGGTGCGCGACGTGGACGCCGGGGCCGTGCGACGGAAAATGAAGGACAAGGCATTCGCTCGCGCGATCGATCGCGAGATGATGGTGCGCGGCGCCGAGGCGTTGGGCGTCCCCTTTGACGACCTCATCAGCGATGTCGTGAGCGCCCTGAGCGGAGCCGCCGACCAGCTCGGTCTCGCCGGCAATGGCGCCGCCTGAGCGAGCGCGGCCACCGCGGCCGCCCGCGTGCTGACCCCCAGGGTTTCGCGAGCGCGGCGAAGGTGGGTCCGCACGGTGTTCTCCGAGAGGTGCATCGTGGTGGCGATCTCCTTTGTGGTCAGGCCGCGGGCAACGAGCTGGAGGATCTCACGCTGCCGATCGGTCAGCCCGTCGCTCCTCCTTCTTGGCGGCGCCGCCGAAGAAGCGCTGGAGGCGACCAGGCTGCCGGCCAGGGTGCCGCAGGCAAAGGCAACGAGCAGCCGTATGAACACATGAGAGATATCGGCTCTGGCTTGCGGACCACTATCCTCGGCTGACCGATGAGTGCCGTCGCCGCACCGTTCCCGGCCCGTCGCGAGCGTGCCGCCGCTGCGCTCAGCGCTGCGGGCCTGGATGCCTTTCTCCTCGCACCCGGCTCGGACCTCACCTACCTCACCGGCTACCGGATCTTCCCGAGCGAGCGGCTCACCTGCCTTGTGCTGGATCAAAGTGGCACGGCGACGCTCGTTCTGCCGGGACTCGAAGCGCCCCGAGCTTCCGTCGCCGCCCCGGGCCTCATGCTCGCGACCTGGGGCGAGACCGACGATCCCTACGAATTGGTGGCCCGCCACATTCCGAGCG
>SHYN01000077.1 GCA_009692785.1 Chloroflexota bacterium
TGACGCGCCGCTCCTGCATTGCCTCGAGCAGTGCTGATTGGGTCTTCGGGGAGGCTCGGTTGATCTCGTCGGCCAGGACTAGATTGGCGAAGATCGGCCCCGGCTGGAAACGAAACTGGCGGCTGCCCGCCTCGTCGACAATCAGGTTGGTGCCGGTGATGTCGGCCGGCATCAGATCAGGTGTGAATTGGACGCGGCTGGCGTCGAGTTGAAGGGCCTGTGCGAGCGTTCGCACGAGCAGGGTCTTGCCGAGGCCAGGCACACCTTCGAGAAGAACGTGGCCACCGGCGAAGATCGCGGTCAGGACGCCACGCACGACATCCCGCTGGCCGACGATTACCTTCCCGACCTCCCGCTCGATCCGGCGTGCCGATTCAATGAACTCGGTCGGGGTCATCGGCCGACTCCGCTCGGCTGCAGCGATGAGAAATATTCCTTAACCAGTTCCTTCATCCCCAGCGGAATGTAGCGATCCTGCATCGCGCGAGTCGCGCGCTCCTGGTAGGTCGGGAGGACATCGCGGTAGTCGACGCGCGCCTCGCCATCACCGCCGTCCGATTGCGCGTCGCCCTCTGAGATCTGGGGTCGATCAAAGTCACCACCCGGGATCTGCACCTGGCGCGTCCGAACCGCCGCCGGGTCGTACAGGTCAGTCGTGCGCCCCGTCGAGCCGGTTCCGGCGCCGGGACCGATCGACTCGCCCTGGCCATCGCCCTGCCCTTGGCCCTGACCGCGCCCGGAGCCCTCACCGTCTCCTCGCCCGGTGCCGGTGTCCTGGCCGGTCGCGGACCGTCGGCTGCCGCTCTGACCGCCCGCCTCGTTGCCTTGCCCACTCGATCGGCTGCCGGCCGTGCCGAGCGCCTGACGACTGTTCTGAATCTGGCTAAGCGCGCGTTCGAGCGTCTCCTGCCGTTGCAGTTGTCCGCCGGTGCGCGTCATTTCCCGGGACGCTTGCTCGGTCGCGCCCTGCTCGCCGGCCGCCGCGCTCTCAGCGGCCTCGCGCAGCGCTTCGGCCAGTTTTTCATCGTAGCGCCCGGCCGCACTCGCACTCTGACGCAGCGCCTGTGCAACTGCTTGGCGATCGGACTCAGGCATCCCGGCCGTCTTGCTTCCGAGCTGGCGCATCTCCTCGGCGGCTCTGCGATAGTCGCGTCGATCGAGCGCGCTGGCGACCGATCGAGTGCGCGCATCGCGGTCGAGGGCGTCGGCGACCCGCGAGAGCGCGGCCGCGGCGTCGAAAGCCCGCGGACTCTGCGTGGACGCTAGCTTACGTTCGGCGCCCGATAGCTGGGCCATGGCGCGATCGGGGTCGGCCGCCATGTCCCGGAGGTCGGCACCGGCCTCCCGTAGGAGTTGAGCGACCTGCCCGCTCGCCTCAGGGTTCTCATCGAGTGGATCCTCGCGCTCGATCTCATCGGCCAGAGCGCTGATGCGCTCGGCCTCGCCGCGCGCGACCCCATCGAGCCGTGGACTCGTGACTCCTGAGCGGACCGATGGTGCGATCAACACCAGCGGCACGATCGCGATTGCGAGCGCGAGCGCGACCGCGAGCTCGCGCCGCGGGACTCGGAGCGGGAAGGCCTCGAGAGGTTCGGCGCGGCGGAGATGATGAATCGAGTCGGCGAGCTGGTCCTGTGCCAGCCGCAGATGAACGGTCGCGGGTGACGGGGCGTTTGCGCTGGCGGTGGGCGCCCGTCGAGCCAGCTCAAGCGCCGTCACGGTCCGCTCGTGGAGGCCCAGGCGCCGGTCGACCTGTCTGGCCAACCACTCGACCTTCGGTCGTCGGGAGAGTCCGAGCGCAACCCCGAACACGAGACCAAGCATCGGAGGCAGCGCGAGCGCGTCGGTGGGCACGGGCACCCGGAGGGAGAGTCGTCCGGCCGCCAGAGCGGTCAGGTCGAGGGCGAGCCCCAGGGCGAACAGGCGGAGCGCCCACCGCAAGGCGGCCTGAAACTGGTAGGCACGCAGATAGCCCGCCAGAGCGCGCATCAGCGTGCTCGTGGTCTGGAGAGCGGCGTATCGCGAGGCGTTGGTGCTCAGGGTTGCCTCTGCCGGAGACGGAGGGTCTTGATGGGATGATACGGATCGACGAGCGCCGCGGCGAGCGACAACAGCGCAAGGGCGAGCAGGCCATAGAGCAAGCCCGCGACGAATGGCAGCGGCGCACCGAACGACTGCCCCGCGATCTCCAGAGTCGGTCGCAAGGGCAGACTGGGCAGACCAGGGAAAGCCCGTGCGAGCGCTTCGGCGAGCTCGCGGTTGGCGGCCAGCAGCCCAACGGCCGGGGATGCGAGCGCCAGCGCGCCGGCGGTCGTTACGAACCCCGACGCCAACGCGACCAAGAAGCCGACCAGGGCACCAGCCATGAGGAGCCAGCCGACTGTGCCGCCGACTATCGCGGGCGGGAGCTCTCCGGGCAGCACAGCGCCCAAGAGCAGCCCGAGCACCACGAGAAAACCCGCGTACGCGAGCAGCAGCCCTGACGCGAGGAGCACGACCCGTACCGAAACCCCGCCGAACAGCCAGACCAGGGCAAACGCTGGGGCCCCACTGAGCAGAACCAGCACGACTTGCGCGCCCGCCCCCAACGCCTTGCCGAGCAGCAGCGCGAACGAGCCGGTGCCCGAGCCGATCAGCCCATCGAGCGTCCCGGCCGACCGCTCGGCCGTCAGCGAGCGCGCACCGCTCAGAGGCGCGGTCGCGCTAGCCACGATCGCGATCCAGGCGGTTAAGACAAAGAAGAGGACCGGACCGCGCCAGGCGATCAGGGTCGGCCCGAGACCGGTTGGGGACGGAGCGCTGGTCGCCCCGATCGCGGGCGCGGTCCACGGCGAGATCGTTCCCGCCACCGCGCTAACCCCGATGGCCAGCGCGGCCAGGATAAAGGCGTTGGCGCCGAGAAGACCGTACGGAGTCCCGCGACGCAGGCCGACCATCAGCTCGCGCTGTAGGACTGCGATCATTGGCCGCTTCGGACCAGTTGGGCGAGCTCCGCTTCCGCGTCATCCAGCGCGGGCGAAAGTTGCGTCACAAGAACCCCGCCCGCGACCAGGTCGGCAAGCAAGGCGGCCTGCGCGTCGGCATCGCCGTCGAAGCGGAAGAGCAACGTGCGGTCGTCGATCTCGATCGGATCGCGCGCGGTCGTCTGACCGGCCAGAATCACGAGGGCGCGCTCGAGGCCGCCCGCGGTCGTGAGCCGAAGTGGTCGACCTCCGCTGGCGGCCAGTAGTTCCTCGACCGTGCCGGAGAGCACCAGGCGCCCGCGGTCCAGCACTCCCACGGCGTGACACAGGCCGGCCAGTTCGGCCAACCCGGACGCCGCGATCATCAGGGTCTTCCCTATCTGACCGAGCTCGGCCAGGACAGCCCGCAGTTCGGCCCGCGCGGCCGCGTCGAGGCCGTCGAAGGGCCCGTCGAGGAGGACGAGGAGCGGATCGTGCACCAGCGCGCGCGCGAGTGACAAGCGGCGGAGATCCCCGCGGGAGAGTGTTCCAACCGGCCGATGACGACGATCGTGCAAGTCGACCAACTCGAGCATCACCGCGACCGCCTCCTCGCGCTCGGTGTGGCCGAGTCCGGCCAAACGAGCGACGAAGGCGAGTTCCTCCGCCACGGTCAGGTTGGGCGTTCCCCTCGGCGGACCGCCGTAGCCGACGATCTGGCGAACTGCCCGCGGATCGGCGAGGGGGTCGCGTCCGTGCACACGCACCTGGCCGCTGGTCGGGCGCTCAAGCGTGGCGAGGACCCGCAAGAAGGTGGACTTGCCTCCACCGTTCGGGCCGGTTAATCCGTAGATCGTCCCCGGCTCAAGCGCCAGCGAGAGGTCGTCGATCGCCAGGGTTGCGCCGAAGCGCTTGGTCAATCGCTCGACGACGAGGGCCGGGACGGCCGCGGCTTCCTCGGTCGCCTCGCTCACACGCCACGGCCGAAGACGGAAAGGCCGAAACGGTCGAGGTTCAGGCTGCCGGCGGCCGCGCTCGTCTGGCGGTAGGTAAAGCGAACGCGAAGGTGTCCCAGCGCGGAGACGACGCGGGCCGGGTCACCGAGCCCGTTCAATCCGGGCACGAGCGGGACATCGCGCCATTCGGCCGACGGCCAGTCGTAGATCGCGGCCTGAGCGACGTCCTGCAAGGGCACGTTCGCGGGCGTGCTTCCGCCGAGATCGAGCGCGAGATTTGCGATCGTGAAGCGATCTGGGCGATGGGGCAGGGCATATTCGAACAGAATCGTTTCGCCGCTCGACATCACGAGCGCAGTCTGAGAAATGCGACCCGTGCCGGCGACCAGATTGCGCCGCTCAATCATGGCGGAGGGAATACGCACATCTTCGCCGGAGGTCGGGTCCACGGTAAGGTGGGCGACCATGAGCGTGCGGTCGAGTTCAGATGTACGCGCATTGCGGGCTTGCAGAGTGATTGGCGACTGATCGAGCCAGCCCACCAGCGAAACCGGATTGAGGTCGAGTCGCGTTGCGAGTGCGAACGACGAGTTGAAGGCCGAATCGAGGATGTCACGCGTCATCGCGTCGCTGGTTGAGACCGGGGTCGCCAGTCCGGGATTGGGATAGAGCTGCCGCACCGTGCTCGGAATGTCGACGAAGCCGATCGGCGACCCTTCACCGATCGGGACGACGACATTGCGCACCTCTCCCGGAGCGAGATCGCCGAGCCGGACGACCTCCTGGCCAACGACCAGGGCGGCGTTGGAGATCTTGCCTCGTGTGCCGTTGCTGACCGTCCCGGCCAGCCCCTGGCTGCCGAGCTTGAGGTGACTCTTGATGGAGCCGTCGGCGGGTACCCGAGCATCGATCTGGAATGTTCCGAGCGCTCGGGCGTCGAGGCTGAAGTTCTTGAGGACGGTCGACTCGCCCCGCTGCGACCTGATCGCGCCAGCCCCTGGAGTTGGCGTCCCACTGGGGGCCGGGAACGGGAAGAAGAGCGCCGAAACCAGACCTTCGGCGGGTCCGTCCCGTCCCGTAATCTCGATGTCGTAGGTGCCATCGCGCGGCGAGAAGGCGGACACGTAGGTGCGCGAGTACGCGTCCGCGACCGTATCCGACGCGCGCACGAGCGATAGCTTGTTGAACAGGACCTCGCTCTCGGAGGAGGTGCGCGCCGTCGCGAACGCGGCGGCGGCTGCGCCGACGGTAAGGAGGGGCATGACCCAGAGCGCCCACTCGAGGTGCCCCACGCGGCGCAGGACCAGATAGGAACCGGGACCGACCGTGAGGCCGTAGAACAGCAGGATCCACGGCAGACTCTCCGCCGTCGGAGGGCGCAGCGGCGACAGGTCCGAGAGGGCGTTGCGTGGGAACCGACCCCAACCGACGTACTGACGCACGACGTTCGACGGAACCTGAATCTGTCCTGACACGTACCCCATCAAGTAGCGCCAGAGGTTGGCGGAGCCGCGCCACGAGCGCAGTGGCTCGAGACTCGGATCGAAGGCGAGAAAGAAGACCGCACCCTGCCCGCGTCTCGCCGCGATAAGTAGGGGTGTTTCGCCCTCGCGCAAAATAATGGCGCCATCGGTTGGGACGGCCTGGGCGACGAGCCAGGGTCCCGGATCCTCGATTGGCTCGCCGAAGAAAGAGACGAGCGACTGGGCGGAGCGGAGCGGAAGCGTGCCGGTCACGTCAACCGGCAGAAGCTCCTTCGGCAACCCGGCCAGTGTCTTTTGCCAGCCCGGTCCGCCGGCTATGACCAATAGGCCTCCGGCCGACGTCCACGCGTGGATCGCCTCCCTCTGGAGCTCGCTCAAACC
>SHYN01000010.1 GCA_009692785.1 Chloroflexota bacterium
CGCCTTGTCGCTGTACGGCTCGCGGCCGTTCTCGATGAGGATCTTGTCGATCTCGAGCATGAGCGCATCCAGGAGCTCGCTCTCGGCGTAGGTGCCGACGACCTTCCCCTTGCGGAAGATCGCGCCCTTGCCCACGCCTCCGGCGATGCCGACATCGGCATCCTTCGCCTCACCGGGCCCGTTGACCTCGCAGCCCATGACCGCGACCTTCATCGGGAAGGGCAGTGCTCGGAGGCGCTCCTCCGCCACCTTGGCGAGGGGGATGAGATCGATATCCGCTCGGCCGCACGAGGGGCAGGCCACCAGCGTGAGGCCCTGGTCGCGCAGGTTGAGTGCCTTCAGGATGTCGAAGCCGGCGTGGACCTCGGCGACGGGATCCTCGGAGAGCGAGACGCGGATCGTGTCGCCGATGCCCTCGTAGAGCAGCACGCTCATCCCCGAGCTCGAGCGGATCGAACCGGTGACGTGGGTCCCGGCCTCGGTGACCCCGAGATGGAGCGCGTATGGGACGGCCTTCGCGAGGCGGCGGTAAGCGGCGACCATGACCGGCACGTCGAAGGCCTTCACGCTGATCACGATGTCACTGAAGTCGAGGTCCTCGAGGATCTTCACCTCGGAGAGGGCGAGGTCGACCATCCGCTGTGGCTCGTCGCGAAGCTCGCCAGGCTGGCGGTCACCGATCGAACCGTGGTTCACGCCGATCCGGATCGGTGTGCCCTGGACCTTCGCGCGCTTGACGACCTCGCGCACCCCCGCTTTGTTGTGGAGGTTGCCGGGGTTGAGGCGCAGCTTGTGGACCTTCGCGTCGAGTGCCAGCAGCGCGAGGCGGTAGTCGAAGTGGATATCCGCGACGATCGGCAGGATGGAGCGCCGAACGAGTTCGGGCAGCGCCTCCCCCGCCCGCTTGTCGGGGACCGCGACCCGGGCGATCTCGCACCCGGCTTCCTGGAGCCGCTCGATCTGGTGGAGGGTCGCGGGGAGGTCGTGGGTGAGGGTCGTGCACATCGACTGGACGCGGATCGGCGCGCCGTCCCCAACGGACACGCCGCCGACGTAGACCCGCTTCGAGCGACGCCGCTCCTTTGGGCCGACCCGGTCCTCGGGAAGGTTCAGATCGACCAGCAGCGGGACAGAGGGGTTCACGACCTCAGTCTAGTCGCCGGTCGGAGCAGCCCCCGCCCTGCGTCCTGTTCCACGCTCAGGCGCTGGCGCCGGTGTACGAGCGGAGCCCGCGCCGCCAGAACCACGCGGCGAAGCCGAACGCCACCGCGGTACCCGCGGCCAGCAGCGCGAACGTGCCCACCGTGAGCGACCCGACGACCGCCTCCGCCGGGGCCGTTACCGCGATCCCGATCGGCACTACGGTGGAGAGCGTGAGTCGGAGCCACCCCGGGTAGATGTCCACCGGGAAGCGGCCAGCGTCGGTGAAGGCCCAGAAGATCGCGAGCAGGTTCTCGACACGGACGAACCAGAACGACAGGGTGACGAGGGCGAGGAGCATCGCGTACACCGCCACGAGTCCGAGCCCGAGCGTGAGGACGAACAGGAAGGCCGCACCAAGACCCAGCTGGTCGTCCATCCGGGACAGGCCAACGAGCAAGACGGCGACTCCGAGCAGGAGGTCCATCCCGCGAACGACCCGGAGGTGGCGGGTCGAGACAAGGAACTGCGCGTTCACCGGCTTCAGAAGGAGGAAGTCCAGGGTCCCCAGCCGCACGTGCTCCATGAGCCGCTCGAACGACGGCGTGAGCACCAGGTTCACGACCCCCTGGATGAGGTAGTAGACACCCAGCAGAACGAGCATCTGGTCGAGACTCCAGCCGTTGAGCGCGGTCGTGTGCGAGAACAGCACGAGAACGGCGGCGATGCTCGTGCCGACGACCAGGAACATCTCGACAAAGCCCAGCACGAAGTTCACACGGTAGGCGAGCTCGAACTGGAGCTCGGTCAGCGCGAAGAGGCGCCACAGTCGGAGGTAGCGCACTTCAGGCGCCGACCGAGCTGTAGGTCCTGACGCCCGCACGCCAGACCACGCGCAGCAGCGCAAAGGTGGCCGCGAGCCAGAGCACCTGGCCGCCGATGAGGAGGAGGGCAACCGAGGCCGTGACGCCGCCGCGGAGGATCTCGGCGGGCACGAAGAGCATGTAACCGAACGGCATCACGTAGGCGGCGGTCTGGAGGATCGGCGGAAGGAGCGAGATCGGCGCGATCGAGCCGGCAAAGATGAAGGCCGTGCGGTCAAACAGCGTGTTGGCCGTCTGGATCCGCGTGAACCAGAAGGCGAGCGAAGCGACGCACCACCCCGCGAGGAAGCGGAGGGCGGCGGCCAGGACGATGCTCGGCACGAAGAGAACGAGGTGGAGGGGCGTCGTGGCGAACCGTGCGCCGAACGTCCACGCGATGAGCGCCAGCACGGCGACAAGCGGGGGCAGCGTCGTGACCTTCCAGATGATGTTCTCGACGACCGAATAGTGGAGCGGGTGGAGCGGTCGGAGGAGCTTGGGCGAGAGGCGGCCCTGACGGACCTCGAGCTCGAATTCCAGTGAGTTCCAGGCGGTCGTGAGATGGATGACGATCGTCAGCGCGATGTAGTAGCCCGCGAAGTCCTCCGCCGTGAAGTCGCCCACCCGTCCACCCTGCCCAGTGGCTACCGCGGCCCACGCCGCGAGAAAGATGATCGGCCGGATGACCGAGAAGAGCACGTAGAGCGTGTACTGGATCCGATATTGCGCCGCCTGCTGGATGCCGGCGACGAAGAGCGCGCGGTAGGCGCGGATCATGTCGGGAGCGCCTCGCCGCTGAACACCCGATCGATGACCTCTTCGATCGGCGGGTCCTGGAGCGACAGATCAGCGAGACCCTCGCCGAGGTCGTGGACGAGCCGCGCGGTGACCTCCGGCGCTTCCGCGCGCGAGACGCGGAGCGTCACCCGACCGGCCTCGTTGCCAACGATGGTGCCGTACCGCGAGAGGTCCGTCCCGGCGGCGCTGTCGTGCAGGGTGGCGGCAATGAGCTTGTGGGGCGCCATGCGCTCGGCGAGGTCGGCCAGGCCGCCGTCGTAGAGGAGCCGGCCGTGATGGATGACGAGGACCCGTTTGCAGAGGGCGACGATGTCATCCATGTAATGGCTCGTCAGGAGGATCGTCGCGCCGCTGCGCCGGTTGTGCTCGCGAATGAACTGACGGATGCGAACCTGCATCGTCACGTCGAGGCCGATCGTCGGTTCGTCGAGGAAAGCGACCGCCGGCGAGTGGATGAGGCCGGCGGCGAACTCGACCTTCATCCGCTCGCCGAGCGAGAGCTGCCGGACCGGCTTGTGGAGCAGCGGCCCCAGCTCAAGGAGCTCCACGAGATCGCTCAGAACGCGGCGGTACGTGACGTCATCGATGCGATAGATCTCCTGCAGCACGCGGAGCGAGTCGGCCGCCGGGATGTCCCAGACGAGCTGCGTGCGGTTGCCCATGAGCAGGGTCATGAGCCGGAGGTAGGCGTGCGCGCGCTCCCATGGGACATGTCCCAGCACGCGGGCCGCACCCGCGGTCGGGTGAAGGAGCCCGGAGAGCATCTTGAGGGTCGTCGTCTTCCCGGCGCCGTTCGGCCCCAGAAAGCCGACGACCTCGCCCGCCTCGATCTCGAAGGAGATGCCGGCGACCGCGGGCACATCGCGGTATGTCCGATCGAAGATCGAGCGGAGCGTGGCACCGAGGCCTTCCTGGCGTTCGCTCACGCGATAGGTCTTCGCGAGGTCGCGGACGACGACGACGGGCGGCATGCGCCCTGACGTTACCGGACCGAGGGGCGCGTCACACGCCAAAGACGCGGCGCACGTCGGCGATGCTCACCACCACGAGCAGCACGAGCAGGATGAAGAAGCCCGCGAGGTGGATTGCCTGTTCGACCTGCGGCCGAAGCTGCCTTCGGAAGACGCCCGCGATGAGAACGAAGAAGAGACGCCCGCCGTCAAGACCGGGGAACGGCAGGATGTTGAGCACGCCGAGGTTCAGCGAAAGCGCACCGGCGAGCAGCAGGGTGGAGGCGACGCCTCGCTGCGCGACTTCGGCGGTCACGCGGAAGATCTCGATCGGCCCACCGACCTGCGGCGCCGCGGCGAGCACCTTCGGCGCGAGGAGCTGGCCGGGGAGCTGGATGATCTGCGTGATCACGTCACCCGAGAACCGCAGGGATTGCGCGAACGCCTGATCCGCGGTCGCCGGCACCGGCGCGAGCACATCCTCGATGCGGATGCCGAGCGGCCCCTGCCCCTCCGGTGGAGCAGCGCGCGGCACGACGCGTACCGGGGCGAGCGGTTGGCCGCTCCGCTGGATGTCCAGGACCACGGTCCTGTCGGCGTGGGCGCGGGTGTAGGCCACGAGGTCGCGCACCCCGGTCAGCCTCGTCCCATCGGCCGCCGTCACGATGTCGCCGACGCGCAGGCCGGCGACCTCGGCCGGCGCTCCCACCACGAGCTCGGCGACGCGAACATCGCCGGTCGGCCCCGGAGTGCCGAGCGCGAAGGCCGCGGTCAGGACGACGATCGCGAGCAGGAAGTTCATCGTCACGCCGGCCACGAGCACGATCGCCTGCGCCCACCACGGGCGCGCGGTGAAGGCGTCGGATGCGTTTTTGCCGTCCTGCTGCAGGGCAAAGTCATCCTGGCCGAGGATCCGCACGAACCCCCCGAAGGGGATCCAGTTCACGGTGTAATCGATCCCGGCGTGCCGGATACCGAACGCGCGCGGTGGAAAGCCGAAGGCGAACTCCAGGACGCGCATCCCGAGGAGACGCGCGGTGAGGTAATGCCCAAATTCATGCACGGCGATGAGAAGAGAGAACATGAGAAGAAAGACGGGGAGGGCGGTCGGATGCCCCCCGAAGTACTCGAGGATCGTGCTCACGCGGAGGCGGGCACGGCCCGAAGCGCCGCACGCACGCCGGCATCGATGGAGAAGATCTCCGCGAGGCCTGGTGCGGCAGTGCGCGCGAGGCGCGCGCCCAGCTCGGCGCCACGTCGGAGGAGATCAGCGATCATCAGAAAGTCCAACTCACCCTCGAGAAAGCGCTCGACGGCCACCTCGTCGGCCGCGGAGAGGCCGATCATCGCGCCAAGATCGTTCGAGCGCGCGGTCTCGAGCACCACCTCGAAACAAGGGTAGCGACCGGGCTCCACCCCGCGGAAGTCAAGCCGTCCGGCGCTCACCAGGTCGAGGCGCGCTGCCGGCCCGGGGAGGTGCCGCTCGTTCAGCAGCGCGTACTGGATCGGGAGCCGCATGTCGGGGGCCGCGAGCTGGGCCTTCACGCTGCCATCGACGAATTCGACGAGGGCGTGAACGATCGACTGGGGGTGGATGACGACCTTGATCCGCTCGTACGGCAGGTCGTAGAGCCACCGCGCCTCGATGACCTCGTAGCCCTTGTTCGCGAGCGTGGCGGAGTCGATCGTCACCTTCGGGCCCATGCGCCACGTCGGGTGGCGGAGCGCCTGCTCGGGCGTCACCCGCCGGAGCTCGGCCTGCGGGAGGTCGCGGAAGGGGCCGCCCGACGCGGTGAGGGTCACCCGCTCGATCTCGCTCGACCGCTCGCCCACCAGGCACTGCCAGAGCGCGCAGTGCTCGCTGTCGATCGGCCGCAGGCGCGGTCCGGCTCCACCGCAGGCGGCGCGAACGAGGTGGCCTCCGGTGACGAGCACCTCCTTGTTGGCGAGTGCGATGGATTTGCCCGCCTCGAGCGCCGCGAGTGTCGGCACGAGACCCGCGATGCCGGGGGTCGCGACGAGCACGAGGTCGACGTCGTCCGCCGTCACAAAGGTGTCCAGGTCCGTCTCCCCGAGCAGTGAGCGCGCCCCGAACTCGGCGGCAAGCCCATCGAGTCTGGCGCCCCGGCGTTTCGCCTGGAGTGCCGTGACCCGCAGGAGGTCGGGGTGCGCCCGGACAACGTCGAGGGCCTGGGTGCCGACCGATCCGGTCGCGCCGAGGATCGCGAGGCGCGTGATCACCGGTCCATCATGACCGCTGGACGGTCCCAGGCGCAGGTCCGACTCACACCGCCCGCGCCGAGACGGCCAGCGCGAAAGCGACCACCGGCGCGACCCCGATCAGGCTGTCGATGCGATCGAGCATCCCTCCGTGGCCGGGTAGCAGCGACCCTGAGTCCTTGACGCCGACGCGGCGCTTCAGCGCCGACTCGGCCAGGTCTCCTCCGAGCGCCGCGGGCCCGGCCAGAACGGCAACGATCATCGCCGAAGCGGGCGGAAGGCCCGCGCCCGCCGCGAAGACGAGCGCCACGACCGCCGCGGCGGCAAAGCCGGCACAGGTGCCCTCCCACGTCTTGCCCGGCGAGATACGCGGGGCAAGCGGTCGGCTCCCCCAGAGCGAGCCGACGGCGTACGCGGCGATATCGGCGGCCCAGGTGAGGACGAGCGCGAGGAGCAGCCACACGGGCCACCCGGGGGCCGCCTGTGTACCGGCCGCGCCGGCAACACCGAGATCCACGAGGTAGCCGAGGAGCCCGCCGATCCAGACCGCTCCCCCCAGGGTCCAGAGCGCACGGCGCGGCCAGTCAGGACGCCCCCCCCTGCCAACGTCAGGCGGCCGGGTGCCGTGCAGGCCGCCGAGCAGCAGATCAAGGAGGAGCACTGCGAGGCCTGCGAGGAACAGCGGTGCCGGGCCGGGGAACGGCATGAAGCTCGTGGCGTGCGCCGCCCAGAACCCAAGGACGAGCATGGTCCCGCCAGGCGCCGAGGCGCCGACGAGGCGCGCGAACTCCAGATACGCGAGTGCGGCGAACAATGCCCAGACAGCCAGTCCGGCGGGCCTGAGCGCGACAGCCCCAAGGACGAGGGCGGCATAGATGACGGCCGTGGGCACGCGCCTGCGCAACGAGCTCAACGGCCGAAGCGTCGCTCGCGAGTGGCGTACGAGGCGAGCGCGAGATCGAGATCGGCGATCGAAAAATCGGGCCAGAGCGTCGAGGTGGCCCACATCTCGGCGTAGGCGACCTCCCAGAGGAGGAAGTTCGAGATCCGCAGCTCGCCTCCCGTGCGGATGAGCAGGTCGGGATCCGGATGATCGGGGGCGTACATCCGCGCCGAAAGCGCGGACTCGTCGACCTCAACGGCGGAGAGGCCGTCCTGGATGAGGCGCTTCACCGCATCCACGATCTCGGCCCGACCGCCGTAGTTGAAGGCGATGGTCAGCGTGCCGCGAGTGCAGCGGGCGGTTGCCTGGACGGCCGCGGAGATGGCGCTCTGCGCACGCTCGTCGAGCTCGCCCAGTCTGCCGATGACCTGGAGCCGCACATCGTCGTCGACGAGGGTCGAGGTCTCACGGCGAATCATCTCCTCGAGTAGGCGCATGAGCCCGCCAACCTCATCGGAGTCGCGCCCCCAGTTCTCGGTCGAAAATGAGAAGAGCGTGAGGTGCTCCACCCCGCGCTCGCGTGCGGCGCGGAGCGTGCGGCGGATCGTTTCCGCGCCCGCGCGGTGACCGGCGAGGGCGGGCAGATGCCGCTGCCTGGCCCAGCGCCGATTCCCGTCCATGACGATCGCGATGTGACGGGGAACGTCCGGGGCGCCTATACCTCGACGATCTCCTTCTCCTTGTTCGCGCCGATCTCATCGGCCAGGAGGATGTAGCGGTCGGTCAGCTTCTGGAGCTGCTGCTCGAGACGTTTGAACTCGTCGGCCGAGACCCCGGCGGTCTTCTCCTTCGCGCGGAGCTCGTCGTGGGCGTGGCGGCGAAGGGTGCGCACCTCGATGTGTCCCTCTTCGACCTTTTTGTGAAGCAGCTTGACGAGGTCCTTCCGGCGCTCCTCGGTGAGCGCCGGGATGTTGAGCCGGATGAGGGTCCCATCGTTCGAGGGCGTCAGCGCGAGGTCCGAACCGAGGATCGCCTTTTCGATTGCCTTGAGCAGGCTCTTGTCCCAGGGCTGGATGACGATCTGTCGGGGCTCCGGCGCGCTGATCGACGCGAGCTGCATGAGGGGGGTCGGCGTCCCGTACGCGTCGGCGGTCAGTTGCTCGACGAGGGCCGGTGATGCCCTCCCGGTCCGCACCGATGCAGCATCCTTGCGCACCGCATCCAAGGCCTTCTTCATCCGCTCCTCGGCCGCGAGGATGATCTCTTCGAGCGCCATTCCTACCCTCCCACGTGCACGAGCGTGCCGACCGACTCACCCATCACCGCACGGACCATCGCGTCGGCCTGCGCGTTGTCGAAGACGATGATCGGCAGCGCCCGCTCCTCGGCGAGCGCCGCCGCGGTGGCATCCATCACCCCAAGGCGCTTTTCGAGCATCTCGCGGTAGCCGATCTGATCGTACTTTTTCGCATTCTTGTTCAGCTTTGGATCCGAGTCGTACACACCGTCCACGGCGTTCTTACCCATGAGGATCACCTCGGCACCGACCTCCGCCGCGCGCAGCGCCGCGGCGGTGTCACTCGTGAAGAATGGGTTGCCGGTGCCGGCGGCAAAGATCACGACCCGGCCCTTCTCCAGATGGCTGATCGCCCGGAGCCGGATATACGGCTCCGCGACCTCATTCATCGCGAGCGCGGTCTGCACTCGCGTCTCAACGCCCACCGCTTCGAGCTGCGAACGGAGCGCCAGGGCGTTGATCACCATCGCGAGCATCCCCATGTAGTCGGCGGTCGCGCGATCGATGCCGTGCTCCGCGACCGCCGCGCCACGCATGAAGTTCCCACCACCGATGACGACGGCGACCTGCGCCCCCACCTCGCGGACCTTGCGGATCTCCTCCGCGAGGTACCGCACATAGGAGGGAGAGATGCCGAACTTCTGATCGCCGAGCAGGGCCTCGCCGCTCAGCTTGAGCAGGACACGGTGATACTTCGGCGTTCCCACCGTCCTGAGTTTAGCCAGCTGGCGCAGCCGCCGGCAGCATCAATCGCCGAGCTGGAACCGGACGAACCGCCGGATGTGGATGTTCTCGCCGGTCGTCGCCGCGACCGCAGTGACGAGCTCGCCGATCGTCTTCTTTGAGTCACGGATGTAGGACTGCTTCAGGAGGTCCTCGACGTTCGCGGGTGCCATCGCCGCGACCTGCTTTGCGATCTCGCTCGCGAGATCCTGGAACTGCGGGTTCCGCGCAACGAAGTCGGTCTCGCTGGACAGCTCCACGAGCGCGCCGATGCGCCCCCCGTGGATGTACGAGGCGACGAGTCCCTCCTTCGCCTCGCGATCGGACTTCTTCGCGGCTTTGGCGAGACCGCGTGAGGAGATCAGCGCCACGGCCTTGGCGAAGTCGCCCTGCGTCTCCTCAAGGGCGCGCTTGCACTCCATGACCCCTGCGTTCGTCTCGGCGCGGAGCCGCTGCACCTCGACTGCACGGATGGTTGCCACCTCTAGCCGTCCCTCGTGGTCGTCGGGTTGGGCACGGGATCGGGGATCGGGTCGCCACCCACGGCCGCTGCAGCGGCTGCCGCGGCGTCCTCCTCATAGCCGCCGATCGGGTACTCGTCCTCCTCAGGCTCGTAGACCCGCGGGGTGCGCTTGGCGCGCGGCACGCCAACGGAGTCGAAGTCCAGCGGGTCGGCGTTCGCGACCACGTACCCCATCTCCTCCGGGCTCGCCTCCTTGTTCATGGACTCCTGGGCGGTGCGTCCTTCGATGATCGCGTCGGCGATCTTCTGACAGATGAGCTTCACCGCGCGGATCGCATCGTCGTTCGCGGGGATGATCACGTCGATGAGGTCCGGATCGCAGTTCGTGTCGACCATCGCGACGACCGGGATCTCCAGGCGGCGGGCCTCGGTCACCGAGATGTGCTCGCGGTGCGGGTCCACCACGAAGATCGCGGCGGGCGGGCGCTTGAGCTCGCGCACGCCCGAGAAGAAGCGGTCGAGCTGCGTCAGCTCGTCCTGCAGGCGCTGGGCGTCCTTCTTGGGCAACGCCTGGAAATCTCCGCGGTCTTTGCGCTCGATGAGCTCGTTGAGGCGGTGGATCCGTTTCTGGATCGTGACGAAGTTCGTCAGAAAGCCCCCCAGCCAGCGCTGGTTGACGAAGTGCATCCCGCAGCGCTTCGCCTCTTCGGCGATCGATTCCTGGGCCTGCTTCTTCGTGCCGACGAAGAGGACCTGCCCCCCGCGAGCCGCGATATCGCGTACGAACGCGTACGCCTCCTCCACCCGGGTGAGGGTCTGCTGAAGGTCGATGATGTGGATCCCGTTCCGCTCCATGAAGATGAAGCGGCGCATCTTTGGGTTCCAGCGGCGCGCCTGATGCCCAAAATGGACCCCGGACTCCAGAAGCTGCTTCATCGTGATGACGGCCACGTGGGCCTCCCTTTTTTTCCTCCGCTCCCGTCATTCCCGCACGGTGGCCGGATGGCCAGGTCCCGCAGGTCGGGGAGCGTGCGTACTCCACGTCGGTGCGACGCGTGCACCTCCATGGTAGCGGAGCGTGCGTCGCCGGGCGCCGCGGCCACAGCACAACTCCGGCCCGGTCCCCCTGGAGGGGTCCGGGCCGGAGCGGAGGTTCGTCGCTGGGCGCGTCCTAGGTGAGGTTGTTGCCGATGTTGCTGAAGATGTTCTGGAGCTGGCCGCGGAGGAAGACCATGGCGACGATGACCGCGATGGCGATAACCGCGATGATGAGTGCATATTCGACCAGGCCCTGACCTTCGTCGTCACGGAAGAACTCGATCATTCTCGACCCCCTTTCCAGCCTTGGTCCCGGTGGCTGACAGCCCTGCGGCTGCGCCCACAGTCTAGGTATGCGGTCGAGCGTGGCAAGTGCCCGGCCCCGACCGCCACCGGATCGCTACCTTCAGCGGAAGTCGGGGTGGCCCTGCCGTGCGATCTCGGTCCGGAGGGCGTCCAGCGCGCTTCGCGGGGACGCTGTCGGGTGTTCCCCTTCACCGAACGTGGCCCCCACGGCGTCCCGAAGCTCCGCGAGCGAGCAGCCGAACAGCTCGCCCGAGGTCTCGAACTCGGCCCGGAGCCTCTGGAAACCGAAGCGGTTGTGCCGGCTCACATCGAGTCCCGCGTTGACCTCGTCGAGAAGATCGTAGAGGCGGAGGCGGGCGCTCGGCGAGAGCCCTCCGAGCCACGTCGCGACGACCGTCCGGCCCGCGTCATCCATCGGAAGCCACAGTACCAAGCGAGCGCCGGCCGCCGCTCTCTACCCGCGCGCCGCGCAGAACGCCGCCACAACGTTCCCGACGTCCTCGAGGGGCACGCGGCGGAGGCGCGCCGGTGGCAACGACGCCAGGAACGTCGCGCCGTAGTCGCGCTCGAGCACCCGCCGATCGAGGAGCACCACCGCGCCGCGATCCGTCGCGGTGCGGATGAGCCGGCCGAACCCCTGGCGGAGGCGGAGCGCGGCCTCGGGCACCTGGTACTCGAGGAAGGGGTCGTCGTAGCGCTCGGCGCGGCCCTGGACGAGGGGGTCGTCCGGCACGGCGAACGGCAGGCGAGCGACGATGACGCAGCGCAGAATGTCGCCCGGAAGGTCCACCCCCTCCCAAAAGGACTGCGTCCCCAGCAGGACGGCCTTGCCCTGCGCGAACCGATCGAGGAGCGCACGCCGCGAGCCGCCGTCGCCCTGGGCGAGAAGCGCGATACCCGCCTCCTCCAACGCACTCAGTCGCGAGGCAACCTCCTTGAGGGCCGCGTGCGAGGTGAACAGGACCAGGGTGCGCCCGTCGATGCCGAACGCAACATCCAAGATGACCTGCGCGACATCCTCTGGGAAGCGCTCATCGTTCGGCATCGCAATGTCGCTCGGCACAACGAGCGCCGCCTGTCTCGCGAAGTCGAATGGCGAGCCGAGCACCAGCGCACCCGCCACGTCCGCGACGCCGAGCCGTTCCGCCACGTGGTCGAGCGACGCGGCCACGGCGAGCGTCGCCGAGGTGAACGTCGTCGAGCGGTGAGTGTCAACGATCGCCCTGCGGATGATCGCGCCGACGTGCGATGGCGCCACGCGGAGCGCGAGCGAGCCGCCGGCGTTGTTCACCTCGAGCCACACCACATCCCCCGCCACCGGAGCGTGAACGCCACGCTGGACCGCGGCGCGAGCGCCGCCCAGCTCCGCCGCGGCGTTCAGCAGCTCGGCGATCTGGTCTTCGTCCGTGCTCTGGCCCACGATGCGCTCCACCGCGGTCCCGATCGCGGCGAGCGAATCAACGAGTCGCTCACCGGCGAGCTCCACCGGGAGCCAGGCATCGTCGCGCGTGCGCACGCCGGTCGTGATCCGGAGGCGAGCGGCACCTGAATCCCGCGCGAGCGCCCGGAGCGCTTCGAACACCTCGGCCGCGCGTTCGTGGGCGCCACCGACCTCGCGCCGCAGGGTCTCCGCGTGCTCGCTCCGCTCATCGCGAAGCGCCTCGATGACGAGCGGCCGGCGCGAGACGCGATCGAGGTCGCGTCGCAGTCGCCAGTCCTCGAGGCGGAAGCCGTACGCCTCCGCCGCGACGTCCTCGAGGCGATGCGCCTCATCAACGATGACGTGCTCGGCGGGAGGAAGGAGCGTGTTCCCGGCGAGCGAATCGTGCAGCAGCAGGGCGTGATTCACGGCGACCAGTCCCGCCTTTGCCGCATCCTTCCTGGCGCGATCGAGGTAGCAGCCCCCCGGCGTACCGCCGCAGCGCCGCGCCGTACAGGCTTCGTCGTCAGCCGAGACGCGCGGCCAGAGCTGACCCTCACCACCAAGCAGATTGATCTCGGCACGGTCGCCAGTAAGGGTTACCGTCCGCCAGACCAGCGTCTTCAGCGCGAGCCGTGCCTCCTCCCGCGTCGCGACCTGCGTGCGAAACAGCTGCCAACGCCGCGGGCAGAGGTAGTTGCTCCGCCCTTTCAGGACCGCCACCGGGATATCCGTCCCAAGGGCGGCCTGGAGTGCCGGAAGGTCCTTGCGCACGAGCTGGTCCTGGAGCGGGAGGGTGTGCGTGCTCACGATCACCCGCTCGCCAAGACCGACGCGAACGAGTGCCGGGAGGAGATAGGCCAGAGACTTGCCCACGCCCGTACCGGCCTCCACGAGGAGCGCGCCTCCCTCGGCCATCACCTGCTCGACTGCGACCGCGAATGCGACCTGCTCGGGGCGACGCTCGAAGCCGACCATCGCGCGCGCGAGCGGTCCATCGGGGGCGAGTGCCTCGCGCGGCGACGGGAGCACTTCGCTCCGCGTGGCGGACGCCGCGCGCGGCGCCGGAGGCGGGAAGAGCTCCGCCGCGGTCCATGCGCCACGCACCGCGGCACGCAGCGCGTCGTCAAAGAACGCCGCGAGCGGCTCCCCAAGCAGCGACGCGTGGCCGCGCGCCTCCTCGAGCACCGCCGGCGGGAGCGCGCGAGCACGCCCCGCGAGCCAGCCAAGGACGTGCGCGCAGGTCAGGGCGTCATCAAGGGCACGGTGGGCCGCGCCCGGCGCGACGCCGGCCTCCATCGCGAGACGCTGGAGCGCGTACGAGGACGCCGCAGGAAGCACGATGGAGGCGAGGTCCGCGGTGTCGAGCCGTCCGGAGCCGACCGGAAAGCCCGAGCGCTCCAGGAACGCGACGTCGAAGCCGACGTTGTGACCGAGAAGCCAGGCATCGCCCTCACCGACGAAGGCGGCAAATGCGGCGACCGCGACCTCGGGGCTCACGGCGCCCGAGACGTCGGCGTCGCGGATCCCGGTGAGACGCGTGATGACCGCGGGGATCCCCCGCCCCGGCGCCGCGAAGATCTGGAACCGCTCGCCGACTTCGATCCGCCCAGCGGCGGTCAGCCGGACCCGCGCCGCCCCGATCTCGATGATCTGCTCAGAGGCAGGGTCGAATCCCGTCGTTTCGAGATCGACCGCGATGATCGCGTGCTCCATCCGAGCAGCTAGCCCGGCCCGAGTCTGGCCGCGAGGAGCCTACCGGTACTTGCTACGGGACTCGCTCACGGGTAGATGCCGCGAGTGAGCGTTGCCTCGGCCACTCGACCCACGGCCAGCATGTACGCCGCCAAGCGCATGTCGACCTTGTGCTTCAGGCTCGTCTCGAGTACGTCGCCGAAGGACTTCACCATAATCTCCTTCAGGCGGGCGTTGATGGTGTTCTCCCGCCAGAAGAGATTCTGCAGGTCCTGGACCCACTCGAAATACGACACGGTCACTCCACCGGCATTGCACAGGATGTCGGGGATGTTGAAGATGCCACGGTCGCGCAGGATACGATCTGCCTCCGGGCTCGTCGGCCCGTTCGCGGCCTCCGCGATGAGCCGCGCCTTGATCTTGGGCGCGTTCGTCGCGTCGATCTGGTTCTCGATCGCCGCGGGGATCAGGATGTCGCAATCGAGCTCGAGAAGCTCGCGATTCGACACCCGGTCGGTGCCGGCGAAGCCGACGACCGAGCCCGTCTCGCGCTTGTACGCCTCGACCCGGTTCGGGTCGAGGCCCTTCTTTGAGAAGATGCCGCCCTGGGTGTCGGAAAGGCCGATCACCGTGGCGCCCAATTCGTGCATGAGCTTCGCGCTGAACCAGCCGGCGTTGCCGAAGCCCTGGATCACGACCCGCGCGCCCTCGAGGTCAAGGGAGAGGTGCTTGGCGGCCTCGATGATCGTGAAGACCGCCCCGCGAGCGGTGGCCTCGTTGCGGCCCTCGCTGCCCCCGATCGAGATCGGCTTGCCCGTCACGACGGCCGGCGCGGTGTACCCGTGGTGCATCGAGTACGTGTCCATGATCCAGGCCATCGTCTGGGAATTCGTGTTCACATCTGGCGCGGGGATGTCACGCTCCGGTCCGATGAGGACCATGATCTCGGTCGCGTACCGACGGGTCATCGTCTCGAGCTGCTGGAGGGTCATCTGCTTGGGGTCGCAGACCACCGCGCCCTTCGCGCCACCGTAGGGGATCCCGACGACCGCGCACTTCCAGGTCATCCACATCGCGAGCGCTTTCACCTCGCCGAGCGTCGCCGCGGGGTGGTAGCGGATGCCACCCTTCCCCGGCCCCCTCGAGACGTTGTGCTGGACGCGGTAGCCGGTGAAGACCCGTACCGTGCCGTCCTGCATCCGCACCGGAAAGTGGACGACGAGCTCGCGCTGACACTCCCGAAGGATCACGCGCATGTTCGGGTCCAGATGGATCGCGTCCGCGGCATTGTCGAACTGGGTGACGGCGATCTCCCAAGGGTCCCGCTGCGTATGGTCGATGACCTGTGCGGTGGTCACATGCCTCTCCTAGCAGTCGTGCCGAATTTCTCGATGACGAGCCAAGACCCCGCGATCTGACCCGATGAATAGACGCTGTTGGGGTCCTTGAGGACGAACCGGCGGAAGCCCTGCTCTTTTAAGGTGTCGTGCCACGCCGCGAGACCCCGCGTGACGAACGGCGTGATGCGAACGCTGGACGAGGGCACCAGGAGACCTCCAAGCTGGCGCTTTCGCTCCAGAAGGGGCGTCGCGAGAAGCGACACCCCGTCGACCTCGAGCAGGTCGAAGGCCGCGAAGATCGTCCGACCCGCCGTGGGGCGCACGACCACCGAGCCCTGACCGTCGACCTCGAGCTCGAGCTCGTCCTGGAAGTCTGGAACGATGACGCCATCGAGCACCGCGGTCTCGCAGCGCGCCTCGGCCGCGACGGCCAGGAAGAGATCCTCCGGACCGTCCACCGGACCGGCGTAGCCAAGAAAGTGCGGCTCCCCGAGCCCCAGCCGGACGAGCACGCGCTGCCCGACCCATTCGGGCTCGAGCAGGTGGCCGGCCGATTCCGCATGCTCCCGTACGGACTTTGGCCGTTGGGGGGCGAGAAGCGTACCCGGTGCGGTCGAGGCGTTCGTGTGTCCAAGTATCACATCCGGAGGGACGGCGGGCTCCTGCCGTACGGCACCGACTTCAGCGCGGGAGGACCTCATCATCACGGGCTTACTCGGACCAGCCGAAAGGACCTTGCGCAAGACCCTTGACAGACAGAACATCTGTTCGATATAGTGCCCAGGCCTGCTCTATCCAGAGAGGGAGCGAGCGTCGGACCAGCGGAACCACACGGAACCGCCGGCACGGCACTGGCAAGGCTGGATCGGGCGGAGCCCGCCGTCACGAAGGCGTAAAGAGCGAGGTGTCCCCGTGGTCGTCAGCACGTGGCAGAAGCCCCCGCAGGTCTACACACCCTTCAGGCCCCACCGGCGCACGCGTCCGATGGCGGTTCCCATCGCGGCCGAGACGTCCACCGCGCGACCTGGCCTTGCGCGGTGGCGTCTCGTCCGTCGAGGGCTCGCCTTCTGGCGGCGAAACGCGGGCTAGCCCTTTCCCGAGTCCACCCCTCGCCCGAGGAGCGGCGCAAGCAGCGAGGTGAACTCGGTCGGGATGACGAACTTCGTCGCGGGCGACGCGCCGAGCGCCTTCAGCGCGTCGAGGTACTGGAGCGTGATCGTCCGCTGATCGGCGTGACTTGCCGCGTCGTTGATCTTATCGAGCGCGAGCGAAAAGCCCTCCGCGCGAAGGATCGAGGACTGCCGCGCGCCCTCCGCCTGCAGGATGTTCGACTGTTTGTCGCCCTCGGCGACGAGGATCGCCGAGGCGCGCTTGCCCTCGGCTTCGGTGACAGAGGCGCGGCGGGTCCGCTCAGCAGTCATCTGGCGGTTCATCGCATCCTGGATGTCCTTTGGCGGAATGATCTCCCGGATCTCGACCCGGTTGACCTTCACGCCCCAGCGGTGCGTTTCCTCGTCAAGCTTGATCCGGAGCACCTCATTCATCTGCTCGCGCTTGGCGAAGCAATCGTCGAGCGGGAGATCGCCGATGACCGCCCGGAGGGTCGTCGAGGCGATCTGCTGCACCTGCTGACGAAAGTTCTGGACCTTGATCACCGAATCCGACGCCTCGATGATCTGCTGAAAGATGATGAAGTCGATCGAGATCGTCGCGTTGTCCTTGGTGATGCAGGTCTGCTGTGGGATCTCGACACTGAACTCTCGCAGGTCCACGGTGACCGAACTCTGGAGCGGCGGCGGCAGGAGCAGGATGAGCCCCGGACCAGACGTCTTCTGGTAGCGCCCCAGGGCGAACACGACGAGGCGCTGGTACTCCGGGACGATATGTACGACCGTGCGAAGAACGAGGATGGCCAGCACGAACAGGAATCCAACAAGCACGAACCGATCCATGATCAGGAATCCTTTCTGCCGGAGCCCGACTCCGGCTCGACATAGAGGCGAACGCCGTCAACGCGACACACGCGCACCCGCGCGCCGCTCGGGATATGCGCGGCCAGGGTCACCGCGGTCCAGTCGTCATCGCCGACCCTAATGATGCCCCGCGGGGCGAGGTCGCGCTTCACGGTGCCGATCGCACCGACGAGAAGCCCAATCCCGCTGTGGACCGGGAGAGACTGGAAGCTGACCGCGGCGCGCGCGGCGATGCCGAAGAAGAGCGCCGTCACGCCCACGATGACCGCGATGACCACCGGATCAACGCTTGCGCGGAACCCGGGGAAGGTCGGCCGCACCGGCGGGAACACCACGATCGTCCCGATGACGAGCGAGACGATCGCGCCGACCGTGAGGAGTCCATGGCTCACGACTTTGATCTCCAGAGCAAAGAGCGCTACCGCAAAGAGCATGAGCGCGATCCCGGCCGCGTTCGCGTCGAGCGTGCCGAACGCAAAGAGCGCCAGGACGATCGCGATGACGCCGACGATTCCCGGGAGGATGAGGCCGGGGCTCTGGAGTTCGAAGATGAGACCGTAGGTGCCGAGGGTGAAGAGGAGCACGGCGATCTGCGGATCGACCACAAGGTGCAGCAGCGTCTCGAGCAGATTCGGCCCGTCGTCGTCAAGGGCGGCGCCGGCCGTCTGCAGCGTCACCTCACCCTGGGGGAGCCGGACCGTGCGGCCGTCGAGCTTCGCGAGAAGGTCGGCGATGTCGTTCGCGGCGAGGTCCACCACACCGATCCTCACCGCCTCCGTCACTCCGATCGACACGCTCTTTCGCACGGCGTCCTCGGCCCACGACGCGTTCCTGCCGCGCGCCTCCGCGATGCCGCGGATCCTCGCGACCGCGTCGTTCTCTGCCTTCAGGCGTAGATCGCCCTGGATGTCCCCACCGGACGAGTCCACCGGATGCGCCGCTCCGATGTTCGTGGTGGGTGCCATCGCGGCGACGTGGCCGGCGAGCGTGATGAACGCGCCGGCGGATGCGGCACGCGAGCCGGCCGGCGCGACGTAGGTCACGATCGGGACGCGTGCGCTCAGAAAGCGCCCGGTGATCTTGTACGTCGAGTCGATGAGCCCGCCGGGCGTGTCGATGGCGAACACCACGGCCACGACCCGCGGGTCGCGCTCGGCCGCTTCGACCACCCGATCGACGTAGCGGGCGGTGATCGGATTGATCGCGCCCTCGATCTTCGCCACCACGACTCGTCGTGGCTCGGCCGCCACCGCCGACGCGGAGAGTCCGGCGACGCCGGCGACGATCATGGTCGCGAAAAAGCCGCGAGCAGCCCAGCGGGCGATGCTCGAATGCACGATCGGGCGCATGAGCGGAGTCTAGGCGCGCTCCTCGCAGGCCTCGGATCTGCTGAAGCGCATTCTCCGCGAGCCGGAAAGGCGCTCTGACACTGTCGCAGGACCTCCCGAACCGCCGCGGCTGGATCCGTCCGGATCGCGCGTCCCTGCGCTCACGGGAGAAGGATCCGGACGACGGTCCGCCTTAGCGGTACTTCACCCGACCCTCTCGGTCGGATGGCGAATCGGCGTCGCCGTCGTCGACGATGAGCACAAACGTGCGTGCCCAGTGGGGCGTTGGGTAGGCGCCGTCGTTGCGGTCGATGTTCCCGTATCCGGCGAGCGAGGTCGCGTAGGAGTACGCGAACCACCACTCGTCCGTGTACCACTCGCCGAGCCCGATGAGCTGCCCGGTCTGGAAGCCGGGGGTGCGGTACTTATCGGGCCGCCGGCTCGCCGTCTCAGGGCGGACATCGCCGCGCTGGGGATCCTGCACGACCACGCCACTCACCGTGTTCACCGGGTCGTCGTAGAACGTGCCGAAGGCGCCGCGGAAGCCGATCAGGAGCGGTGCGTGCTGTCCGGCGAGCGTGATCGTCACGACCGGCTTTCCGCTGCGGAGGAGCCAGTAGACAGCGGCGGTCGTGGCCTCTTCCCGCGTGCCGTAGCGGTAGTAGTGGTAGTTGTTCGCCGGGTTCAGACGCTTCAGCACCGCGGCGACGCCCACCGGGTCGAGCCCGGGATCGTTCGAACGATTGAGGGTCATGCCGAGCGCGAGGATCTGCTCCGCGGTCATCGGATCCTTGCCCCCTGACGTGTAGTTCTGGATGATCCGGCACGACGCCGCAGCGCAGGCGAGCGGCTCACCCTTTACGTCCTCGAACTCCGTGAACCATTTCACGTTCTCGAGCTTGTCGCCCATCGTCTTAAAGCGGTGCTCGAACGGGAATGTGCCGGCGGCGGTCGTAAGCCGCAGCGTCGCGACGTACGGGGTCGCTCCCTTGAGGAGTCCGACACAGCCGAACGCACCCTTCTTCGCGCTCGCGTCAAATGTCGCCTCACAGGCGAAGCCCGGATCGGGCACGACCGCGACGGCCGCCACCTTCACCGGCTCGCTCGAATCCCAGGTGGCACGGAGGAAGCGCGCCGACTGATCGCAGCAGGTGTCCTGGGCGACCGTGACCCTAGGCGGGGCCGGGGGGGGCGTTGGCGAAGCGGTTGGCGTCGCGGCGAGCCCGGAGCTGCTCGAGGCCACGCCGCCCGGTAGACCGCCGGTGAGGAACTCGAGGACGGCGTAGGCGAAGAGCGCTGCCAGACCGAGCATCACGAGCTGACCGACGCGCTCCCCCCGGGTGGTCACGGTAACAAAGATAATGCCTGTACCCGTGACGTCTCTCCTGATCAACCCGGTCCGCCATGCCCTTACTGGCCCGCACGTTGCCGTGCCCGCCTCACGCAGCGTCGCGAACCGCGAGCTGGTCCTGTCGGCGGTCGCGAACGGCGTCTCCCACCTCGATCTCGGCGGGTACGACCCCGGCGACGATGTTCGAGCGATGTGCGGTGCGCTCGTCGCGCTGGGTTACGACGTTCGCTCCGATGGACCCGGCAACGCGCGTGTCGCTGGAAGCGCCACACCACCGCCGCCCCGTGGCGTCGTCGATGCGCGCATGTCGGGCACGGTCGCGCGCTTCGTGACCGTCCTCGCGGCGCTCGGCGGCGAGCCTGTGCGGATCGACGGAGCGGAGCGGCTTCGTCAGCGGCCGATCGGTCCATTGGCCCGAGCGCTGCGTGATCTTGGCGCGACGGTGGAGGGCGAGCACCTGCCCCTGCTCGTCCGCGGCCCGCTGACGGGCGGAGCGGTCGTCGTCCCAGGAAACGAGTCCAGCCAGTTCGCGTCTGCGCTCCTGCTGTCGGGCCCCCGGATGCGCGACGGTCTCGACCTGCGCCTCGCCGGCTCGACGGTGAATGCCCCGTTCATCGAGCTGACCGCCGCATCGCTCCGAGCGCGGGGCGTCCGGGTCGATCGTCCCTCGGCAGATCGCTTCGTGGTCGGCCACCAGCGCGTCCGTGCCCGGTCGACGTCTGTGGCGGGCGACGTCATCACCGCCACCTATCCCGCCGCCGCCGGCGCGATCCTCGGTGGCGAGGTGACGATCGACAACGTCGACGCGCGTGTCGTGACCGGTGGTCAGGGCGACGCTCGGTTCTTCGACGTCCTTGAGCGGATGGGCTGCACCGTGCGGCGGACCGCATCCGGCGTCACCGTGCGTCGCGTCGGAGCGCTGTGCGGCGTTCGGGCGGACCTTCGTGCCTTTGCCGACAGCTTCCCCACCCTCGCGGTCGTCGCGGCCGTAGCGGAAGGACCGACCGAGATCAGCGGGATCGGCTATACCCGGCGCCACGAATCCGATCGCATCGCCTCGGTCGCGGCGGGCCTGCGGGCGCTCGGCGCGGGAGCAGAGGAACTCGCGGACGGCCTCCGCATCGATCCGCCACCACACCTTCACGGTGGCACCGTGAGCGCGGCCGGAGATCACCGGGTCGCGATGGCCTTTGCGGTCCTCGGGCTGCAGGTGCCAGGCGTGGTCATCGACGATCCGGACTGTGTCGCCAAGACCTTCCCCGGCTTCTTCGACCTGCTGGGGCGCCTCACCCGCTGACGCGTCGGTCTCGCGCTGGCTTCAGTCCCCGGCGTTCCGGCGGAGCGAGGCGAGGACCCGCTCGACGACGACGCTGTCCTCGCTCGTGATCGCCGCCTCGAGCGCATCGAGTGCGGCGCGGAAGCGCCCGAGGACCTCTCGCACATTCGCGGCATTTCCCGCAAGCATCGGCGCGGCGAGGGCGGCCGGGGTCGCGGCAAGACGGGTGCTGTCCCGGAAACCCGGCCCCGCGAAGGAGGACACCGCGCTGCCGGCAACCTCGACCCCGACTCGGCTCAGAGCGGTCGCGACGACGAGCGGCAGCGCGGAGAGCGCCGCGACGATCCGGTCGTGCGCCTCCGCACCAACGACCGTGACCACCGCTCCGGTCGCTCGAGCGATATCGCCGCAGAGCGCGAGCGCCGCCTCGTCGCTCCGCGCGGTCGGCGTGAGGAGGAAGGGTCGATCTCTGAAGAGCGCCTCATCGGCGGCTGCGAAACCGCTCCCCGTCGTGCCCGCCATCGGGTGACCGCCAACGATCCGGACCGTCCGCGGCGCGCGCTCGGCGAACGCCGCGACCGGCCCCTTGAGCGAACCGACGTCGAGGAGGACGGCGGCGCCCGCGCCGGCGGCGGCGATGGCCTCCAGGTCCGGCACGACCTGCGGGAGCGGAGCGCAGACGATGACCGCGTCAGCGGGAAGGAGCGCGGTGAGGCCCGCGACGATCTTGATGCCCGCCGCGCCGGCGCGGGCGCGCGTCGCCGCGCTCGGCGACCAGCCAACGATGTCGTAGCGGCCGCGAAGAGCCAGCGCGAGCGATCCGCCGATGAGCCCCAGACCCGCGATCGCGATGCGCACCGCCGGACCCGCTAGGTCCGCGAACGGTCGCCCGGGAGGTCGACCGCCCACTCCGGACGGAGCGCGCGCGCGCCGCGCAGGAACACATGGCGGACCTGCGCCTGGGTCTTGTCCGTGTTCCAGGTGAGGATGACGCGAATGCACCGGGCGAGGGCACCGGGCACGGGCAGCTCCCGACCGCACATGAGCGGTACCTCGGTCCAACCGAAGTCGCGGGCCGCAAACGCGGGAAACTCGGCATCGAGGTCCTCGGTCATGGTGAACCAGGCGGAGGCGACGTCCTCCGCTCCGATACCGTTGAGCAGGACCAGCTTCTCGAGCAGCTCGCGCGTTGCCCCGAGGATGGCCTCACGGTCGTTTTGGGCAACGGTCGTGGCGCCGCGAACGCCCCGCACGCTCATCGGACGCTCATCGGCGCCCGGCCGCGACGAGCGAGGCCACGAACTCACGAAGGGCACGCTGACCCTCACTGCGGGGCGCGTTCGTGACGACATCGATCGCAGCGCTTCCCACGACGACGCCGTCCGCGACATCGCGAAGCGACGCCACCTGGTCGGGCCGCGAGATGCCGAAGCCAACGGCGATCGGCAACGCCGTGTGCACCCGGACGCGCGCCACGAAGGCGCCGACGTCCTCGGCCAGCGCGGCGCGCGCACCGGTGACGCCAGTGACAGAAACGCAATACACAAACCCGCGCGACCTCGGCACGAGACGGGCCAGACGGTCCTCGGGCGTGGTCGATGCGTACAGATCGATCCGCGTGAGGCCAACGGAGGCGAGGGCGGCGTCGAGGTCGGCGCTCTCCTCGGCAGGCAGGTCAGGGACGATCACGCCGACGGCGCCCGCGCTCGCGGCGTCCCGTGCGAATGCCGTGAGGCCGTAGCGGAGGAACGGATTCAGATATCCCATGAAGATGACCGGCGCGTCGTACTCCGCCATCAGGCCGCGCGCTTCCGCGAGGCAGTCCCTGAGGCTCGTGCCGCCGGCCAGGGCGACCTCGCTCGCACGCTGCACCGTGGCCCCGTCGGCCAGCGGGTCGCTGAACGGCACGCCAAGCTCCAGGAGGTCCGCTCCGCCATCGAGCGCGGCGCGAAGAAGTCCCGCGGTCGAAGCGCGATCGGGGTAGCCGACGGTGAGGTAGATGACGACCGCGAGCCGCCGCTCCTCACGGGCGCGGGCGAAGGCTCTCGCGATCCGTTCGAGGCCGGTGGGTGCGGCGACGGTCATCGGTCGAAGTCTAGTCAGCGCCGGGGACGTGCTCGGCCGCAGCGATCACGGTGTCGAGATCCTTGTCGCCGCGTCCGGAAAGACAGAGGAGCACCTCGCTCTGTGCGCCGTGGGCGCGTGCGAGGGCGCGGAGATCCGCGATCGCGTGGGCCGACTCGAGCGCCGGAATGATCCCTTCCGTCCGAGCGAGGAGGCGAAAGCCCTCGAGGGCCTCGCTGTCGGTGACGGAGACGTACCGCGCGCGACCGGTCTGCGCGAGCATCGCGTGCTCGGGTCCGACTCCGGGGTAGTCGAGGCCCGCCGAGATCGAGTGCGCCTCGGCGATCTGCCCGTCGCCGTCCTGGAGGACGTAGGTCCGCGTTCCGTGGAGCACGCCGATCTGGCCCGCGCCGATGGACGCGGCGTGCCTTCCCGTGGCGACGCCCTCGCCCCCCGCCTCCACACCACGGAGCGCCACGCCGGTGTCCGCGATAAAAGGCGCGAAGATGCCGATCGCGTTCGAGCCTCCACCGATACAGGCGCTGACCACATCGGGCAGGCGACCGAGCAGCGCCAAGGTCTGGGCGCGCGCCTCGACTCCGATCACGGTCTGAAGCTCGCGGACGATCGCGGGGTACGGGTGCGGTCCGATCGCCGAGCCGAGCATGTAGTACGTGGCTCGGACATTCGTGACCCAATCCCTGATGGCCTCGTTGACGGCATCCTTCAGCGTCTGACTTCCCGAAACGACCTCGCGGACGTCGGCGCCGAGAAGCTTCATCCGAAACACATTCGGTGCCTGCCGGCGGATGTCGACCGCGCCCATGTACACGATGCACTCGAGACCAAGGAGCGCGCAGGCCGTGGCGGCAGCCACGCCGTGCTGCCCTGCCCCCGTTTCCGCGACGATCCGCTTCTTCCCCATTCGGACCGCGAGCAGGGCCTGGCCCACCGCGTTGTTGATCTTGTGTGCGCCGGTGTGGGCAAGGTCCTCCCGCTTGAGGAGCACCCGCCGCAGCCCGACCGCCTCGGCGAGCCGTCGCGCGTCCGTGAGGGGCGTCGGCCGGCCGATGAAGTCGCGGTGAAGGCGGCGAAGCTCGGCCTGAAAGTCCGGGTCGCGCTGCGCCTCCTCCCAGGCGCGTTCGAGCTCGTGGACCGCAGGCATGAGGGTCTCCGGGACGTACTGGCCGCCGAACTCGCCGTACCGTCCTGAGGGCGTCATCGACGCGCCGCGACGGGAACGGCGGCGAGCGCGCGAAGCAGCGGCGCCGGGTCGGATGCGGTCACAAGGGCCGTTCCGACGAGCAGCGCATCCACCCGCGAGGGCAGGCGCTCGGCGTCGCCGACACTCCCGATGCCCGATTCGGCCACGAGGATGCGCTCCGGTCCCACGAGCGCGGACAGCAGCTCGATCCGCTGCCGGTCGAGGGTCTCCGGATGACGAAGGTCGCGCGCGTTGACGCCCACGATCCGCGCACCCGTCGCGAGGACCCGTCGAAATGCCTCTGTTTCGTGCGCCTCGACGAGGGCCTCCATCCCGAGCGCCGCGGTCAGGATGAGGAGCTCGGTGAGCGTCGCGTCGTCGAGCGCCTCGCCGATCAGGAGCACCGCATCCGCTCCCGCGGCCCGCGCCGCCAGCACCTGCCGCGGATCGACGATGACGTCCTTGCACAGCACCGGTACCTGGACCGCTGCGCGCACCGAGGTCAGGTCCTCGAACGAGCCGCCCCAATGGCGGGGCTCGGTCAGCACCGAGATGGCGGCCGCGCCGGCGGCGGCATACGTGCGGGCCAGGGTCGCTGGGTCGGCGATCGCCGACAGCGTCCCGAGGGCGGGCGACACGCGTTTGACCTCCGCGATCACGCCGCGCCGACCCCGCTCGCGAGCGGCGCGGAGGGATGCGGAAAGGGAACGGACCGCGGGCGCCGTGCGTGCCGCGCGCTCGAGCGCTCCACGATCGAGGGCCGCCGCGTCCTGTCGCCGCTCCAGGGTCACGATGTCCAGGAACGTCAGCTCGGTCACGCGGCCTCCTGCTCCCCGAGCCGCTGACTCGCGCCGATGAATCGCTCCAGCACCGCAGCCGCCGCGCCGGAGTCGATCGCCAGAGCCGCGAGCACAATGCCCTTCGAGAGGTCGGTCGCGAGCCCCGCGACCATGCAGACCGCCCCCGCGTTCAGCAGGACCGCCGTCCGCGCCGCGCCCGACGCCCCACCCAGGACCTCGCGCACCATTGCCGCGTTCCGTGTCGGATCGCCACCGCGGATCTCGGCGAGCGCTCCGCGGGGAACGCCCAGGGCAGCGGGATCGATGATCCCCTCGCGCACGTGGCCCCCACGGACCTCCCAGGTGCGTGTTGGTCCGGTCGGGCTGATCTCATCAAGACCGTCCGCCCCATGGACCACGAGGGCCCGCTCGAAGCCGAGCTCGACGAGCACACCGGCGACGGTTCCGCCGATCGCGGGTGTGGGCACGCCGAGAACGATCCGTCCCACCCCCGCCGGATTCGCGAGCGGGCCGAGGATGTTGAACACCGTGCGGATCCCGATCTCGCGTCGGACCGGCCCGGCATGACGGAGCGCGGGGTGGAAGCGCGGCGCGAACATGAAGCCGATCCCGACCTCGGCGATGCACGCCGCGACGCCGGCGGGTCCCAGGTCGATCTTCACACCAAGAGCCTCGAGCACATCCGCGGAGCCGCAGGCGCTCGATGCAGCTCGATTGCCGTGCTTCGCGACCTTCGCGCCCGCGGCCGCTGCGACGATTCCGGATACGGTCGAGATGTTGAACGTTCCCGAGTGATCGCCGCCGGTCCCCACGACGTCGATCGCGTCCGCCGGTGCCTCCACCTTCACCGCCGCGCGACGAAGGCCCGCCGCGAAACCCGCGACCTCTTCGATGGTCTCGCCGCGGAGGTGGAGCGCCGTGAGGAGCGCGCCCAGTACTGCCGGCGTCGTCTCGCCTTCCATGATCAGCCCCATGACGGCCTCGGTCTCGGAGCGCGTGAGGGTGCGACCTCCCACCACCGCCGAGAGCGCCTCACGGGCGTTCACGAGCGCCGGATGCCCTTGAGGAAGTTGGCGAGCATCTGCGCTCCGTCGGCGGTGAGGACCGACTCGGGGTGGAACTGCACGGCCTCAAGTGGCAGGCGGCGGTGGCGCAGACCCATCACCACTCCATCATCGCTGGTCGCGCTCACCTCGAGGTCCGGAGGGAGCGAAGCCGGATCGACCATGAGCGAGTGGTAGCGGGTGGCGATCGTCGGCAGCGGAACTCCCTGGAACACGCCACGACCGTCGTGCCGGATGCTCGACGTCTTACCGTGGCGCGCCTCGGGCGCTCGGACCACCGCCGCGCCAAAGGCAACGGCCATGCACTGAAGGCCCAGGCAGACGCCAAAGGTCGGGATTCCCGCCTCGGGCGCGGCTCTGACGAGCTCCGGTGACCGTCCGGCGACCTCCGGTCGACCGGGACCCGGCGAGATGAGAACGCGGTCCGGTCGCGCGGCGAGCTTCGCGTCCAGGGCCGGATCGTCCGCTCGCACCACGTCGACCGTCGCGCCCAGGGCGCCCAGCGCCTGCGCGAGGTTGTAGGTGAAGGAGTCGTAGTTGTCGACGAGAAGAACGGTCGTCATAGCCGACGCCCCAGACCGTCGACGAGCTCGATCGCGCGCTGGAGCGCTCCGGCCTTGGCGCGCGTCTCCGCCTCCTCCATTGCCGGATCCGAATCGGCAACGATGCCCGCTCCGGCCTGGATCGAGCAGACGCCGTTCTGGACCACCGCGGTCCTGATCGCAAGGCAGGTGTCGAGCGTGCCGTCGAAGCCGAGGTACCCGATCGCACCCGCATAGGGACCGCGGCGGTCCGTCTCCAGCTCGGCGATGCGCTCCATCGCGCGGATCTTCGGCGCACCGGACACGGTCCCGGCCGGGAAGCAGGCACGGAATGCGTCGAGAGCGTCGAGGCCCGTCGCGAGCCTTCCGACCACGACCGATGTGAGGTGCATGACATGCGAGAATCGGTCGACCCGCATGAGCTCCCTGACGATCACGGTGCCCGGCGCGGACACCCGCCCGATGTCGTTCCGCGCGAGGTCGACGAGCATGACGTGCTCGGCGCGCTCCTTTTCGGAAGCGAGGAGCTCGACCTCCCGCGCCGCATCCTCCTCCGCCGTCGCGCCGCGCGGACGCGTCCCGGCGATCGGATGCATGATCACCTCTCCCGCCTCCACCCGGACGAAGGGCTCCGGCGAGGCACCCACAAGCGTCGCCCCGGCGAGTTCGAGGAGGAACATATACGGAGACGGATTCACGTGGCGGAGGGTCCGGTACAGGGCGAGCGGCTCGGGCGAAGGGCGAACGTCGAATCGCTGCGACAGCACGATCTGGATGCAGTCGCCATCCCGGATGAGGTCGATCGCGCGCCGCACGCGGTCCTCGAACTCTGCGGGAGTGCCGTTCGCGACGATGGTGCGCGAAGACGGTGGGCCCGGGGGCTGGAGTGAGAGCGGCGCGTCAAGCGCGGCGAAGACGCGGTCGATCGCGGCTGCAGCCTGCGGGGGCTCCCCGCGGACGTCGTGCGCAAGCACGAGCAGCGTGTGCCGCACGTGATCAAAGGCCACGACCGTGTCGTAGATCGCGAACGCCGCCTCGGGTAGATCGTGGACCTCGTTCCTCGCCAGGGGAAGGTTCTCGAACCGCCGTGCGGCCTCATAGGCCACATAGCCGACAGCCCCCCCGGAGAAGCGCGGCAGGTCGCGGGCAGGCGCGCGCAGATAGCCGGCCATCTCGCCGCGGAGGATCGTGAGTGGATCGCTGTACGGGACCTCGCGCGTGGCCCCGTCGCCGCTGATACTCGCGATGCCGTCGCGAAAGATCATGGTGGCGCGCGGCGCGATGCCGATGAAGGAGTAGCGGCCCATCCGTTCCCCGCCTTCGGCCGACTCCAGGAGGAACGCGCCGCCCAGCGCGCGGAGCTTCGCGAAGGCGGAGACCGGCGTTTCCAGGTCGGCGAGGCGCTCGCGAACCATGGGGATCAGTTCGCGGACCCTCCGCTCTGTCGCTGTCACGGCACCTTTCCTTCCTCCCTTAGCGCAGTGGAGGGAGTTTCCCTTCGCTCGCCGCTGGCGAAACGAACGCCCTCGCCCGATGCTCGGGACGAGGGCTCGTGGTGCCACCCGATATCGGTCACCACTGGCACTCACACCACCGAAGCGACCCTCTGCCTCCGCCTCGTGTCAGCCGACCGAAGTTCGGTCTCGTCAAGAAGCGGAGCGTCCGGAGATAACGGCGGACTGCCGGCGACCCCTAGTTGACCGCTCGTTCAGGGTCCCGTCTTGCGGGATCCATTCCCCGGTGTCCGCACGTCCCGGCTTGTACCATCCCCGGTTCGCTTCACGGCTCGCACCGGCTACTCGTGCCCGCTCGAACCACGTTATGGGATTGTAGCAGCCATTGGGCTACCCTTCGCGAATGCCCACGCCCCTTGACTTCGGCCCTTTTCTGCTACTCAGCGTTGAAGCACGCCATCGTCTCGCGCTCGCATCGACCCCGCTGACCTTCCAAACGGGTGATCACCTCATGCGCCAGGGGGACCCCCCGGAGGACGCGTTCGCCGTCATCCGCGGCAAGGTCCGCATCACCTCAGGAGACGCCACGAAGACGCTCGCGGTCCTCGCCGCACCCGCCCTCGTCGGCGAGATGGCCGTGCTCTCAGGCGAGCCACGCTCGGCGAGCGTTGACGCCGCGCAGACCGTCGTCGCCCTGCAGATCCCCGCCACGGCGCTCCATGCGGCCATCCGGGAGGAACCCGCCTTCGCGGAAGAGCTGCGGGCATTCGCGGCGCAACGCCTCTCAACGAACTTCCTTCGCCGGTCGAGCCCGTTCGCCGATCTGCCTTCCGCGGCGCTCGACGAGCTCGCGGCGGCGCTGCAATCGATACGCTTCGCGACGGGCGAGGAACTCGTCCGGCAGGGCGAGCGTGGCGACGACGCCTTCCTCATCCGAAGCGGCGAGATCGAGGTCATCCGCGAGGACGAGTCGGGCACACGCACGCTGAACACGCTCGGCCCGGGCACGCTCCTGGGTGAGCTTTCGGTCCTCACCGGCGCCCCCCGGCAGGCAACGGTCCGCGCCACGACTGCGGTGCAGGCCTTCCGGATAGCCGGCGAGCAGGTGCGGCCGATCGTGCAGCGGCATCGCAAGGTGCTCGACCGGCTCGAATCCATGATGCAGTCGCGCCACCGGCCCGAGCGCTCCGGCACGGTCTCGGTCTCACCCGCCCCCGATGATCCCGACAGCGTGATCCTGCGCGACGAGCACGAGGGCACCTACGTTCGGCTCACGCGCGACGCCCACGCGATCTATGAGGACCTCGATGGTCAGCGAACGCTCAGGGAGCTCGCGATGGCGCACTTCGCGCGGACCGGCGCCCTCGACCCTCAGGGCGTTTTCGCGACCGTCGCCACACTCCAGGCCGCCGGGATGGTGAGCGCGCCCCGCCTCGCGGTGAGCGACGAGCCGGACGCTCGGCTCCTGCGGGTGGCGGATCTCGTGCTCGCCCCACGGCTCGAGCTCGCAGACGCCGACCCGCTCGCGGCGGCGCTCTACCGGGTCCTGCGGCCGGTCTTCACCGCCGGGGGCGCGCTGGCAGCCTTCCTGATCGGGGTCATCGGCACCGTCGCCCTCGCGCTCACCTTTCGCAGCGCCTCGCCGAGCGACTTCGGCCTCGCCGGCCTCGCCGTCACCTTCGGCGGGCTCTTTGTCGCAGGGGTCGGCCACGAGGCCGCGCATGCGCTCGCGACCAAGGCGGTGGGCCGTCGGGTGGGACGGGCAGGGATCGGCCTCATGTTCTTCACCCCCGTGATCTATGTCGACACGTCGGACGCGTGGCTCGTGGATCGAAAGCGACGTGCGCTTGTGAACGCCGTGGGCCCACTCTTCAACTTCGCCTTCGCCGGGGTGTGCGGGCTCGTCGCGCTCGCCGGATCCTCGTTCAACGAGGAGGCCCACCAGCTCGCGATCTGGCTCGGGGTGGTGAACCTCGTGAGCGTGGCCTTCAATCTCTCGCCACTCCTCGAGTACGACGGGTACTACGTCCTTTCAGACCTCACCAACATCAACGCCTTGCGCGGGAAGGCGCTAGCCTATGTGTTCGGCGACCTGATGACCCGGCCGCAGTGGCCCGCGAGCCGCCTACACAAGGGGTTCGTTCTCTATGTTCTCGCCGTGATCTTCTACATCGTGTCGATGGACGTTCTGACGCTCCTGGGTGTTCCGCGCCTCGTCGAGGGGATTCTCGCGGACCGCGTCGGTAGCGAGCTCCAAGCCGCAGCCTCCGTGCTCACGGCGCTCGTCCTCTCGTATCTGCTGGCCGCGCCATTCGCCGCGGAGGTCGCGCGTGCCCGCCGGCGCCATGCCCCGGGCTAGCGGCCCTTCCTCGGGCTGGTAAATCCCCCCGGCCTTGTCGAGTAGGGTCAGCAGAACCTCAAGCTCGATGGGCGTGAGTGCGAACGTGAGTGCCTCGGGTCGGTGGCCAAAAGCGGAAACGTTGATGGCGACCGAGGAGCGCTCATACGGCGCTGGTCTAAGGACCGTTCCGGTGTTTGTCGTCGAGGCGCCGGTCACG
>SHYN01000078.1 GCA_009692785.1 Chloroflexota bacterium
ACTATCCGGTGGAGGCGGCGCTCGCGGGCAACCTGGTCGTGCTGCGCTCGCTTCCGGGAACGGCGAACGCGCTGGCCGCCGCCCTCGACGCCTCGGCCTTCGGGGAAATCGTCGGCACGATCGCGGGCGACGACACTGTCTTCGTGGCCGTCGGACATGAACGTGCCGGCAACGCATTGCTCGGCCGGCTTGATGCGTTCGGCATCGTCCGTCCGGCCGAAGTGCATTAACTGATGGAGCAGCTGACGTGAAGTACAAAGGCGAAACGGTCGTTCTGGCCTATTCCGGGGGTCTCGACACCTCGGTAGCGGTGGCGTGGCTGCGCGAGACACACGGCTTCGAGGTGGTGACCGCCACCGGCGACCTCGGGAGGGTGAAGGATCTCGACGTCATTCAGAAGAAGGCGTTGAAGAGCGGGGCGAAGAAGGCGATCGTGCAGGACGTGCGCGCGATCTTCGTCGAATATTTTGTCTGGCCCGCGCTCCAGGCAGGCGCGCTCTACGAGGAGCGGTATCCGCTCGCGACCGCGCTCGGACGGCCCCTTCTCGCGAAGCTCCTCGTGGACGCGGCGCGCGAAGAAGGCGCGCGGTACGTCGCGCACGGCTGCACCGGCAAAGGCAATGACCAGGTGCGATTCGATCTTGCCGTCGGGGCGCTGGCGCCGGAGCTGACGGTCATCGCGCCGATGCGGGGCGGCATGAACATGACCCGCGATGAGGAGATCGACTACGCGAAGGCGCGCGGCATTCCGGTGCCGGTGTCGAAGAAGAGCCCGTACAGCGTCGATATGAATCTCTGGGGCCGCTCGGTGGAAGCCGGCGTGCTCGAGGACGCGTGGGGCGCGCCCCCGCGCGACGTCTACGAGTGGACCGTTGACCCGGACGAGGCGCCCGAGAAGGCACGTGAGATCGTGATCACGTTCCGCGAGGGGATCCCGGTCGCGCTCGACGGCAAGGATCTCGACGGGGTCACGCTCATCGAGCAGCTGAACAAGCTCGCGGGCAAGCACGGCGTGGGCCGTATCGACCAGATCGAGAACCGCCTCGTGGGCATCAAGTCGCGCGAGATCTACGAGGCGCCCGCCGCCGTGGTGCTTCACCTCGCGCACCGCGAGCTCGAGAGTCTGGTCCTGTCCAAGGAAGCGCTTCGCTTCAAGTCAAAGGTGGCATCGGAGTACGCCGACCTCGTGTACAACGGGCTCTGGTTCAGCGCGCATCACCAGGATCTCGCTGCGTATGTGCGCAACACGCAGCGCTTCGTATCAGGCGAGGTGCGTATCCGCCTCCATCGGGGCACTGCGGTCACGGTCGGCCGCCGCTCCGAGCACTCCCTCTATTCCGTTGCTCTCGCGACGTACGGCAAGGGTGACGCGTTTGACCACAAAGCGGCGGAGGGATTCATCGGCGTGTTTGGCCTGCCGCTCCGCAACCAGGCCCGCACCCAGGCGCTGTGGGGCGAGGACAACGCGGCGTTGCTGCAGGTGCCGAAGCAGGTTGCGTCGCGGTCCGGTCCCCGGAAGAAATGACATTGAGCGTCCAATGAGTGATTCGGGAAAGCCGCTCTGGTCGGGGCGTTTCGCCAACGGGCTCGATCCGCGGATCCGATCGTTCACGAGCTCGCTCGATTGGGATCGGCGTATCGCCGAGCTCGATGTCCGCGGCTCGATCGCGCATGCGGGGATGCTCGGTGCGCAGGGCATCCTCCCGACCGCGGACGTTGCCGCCGTACTCGGCGGCCTCGAGCACATCGCGGGTGAGCTCGCCGCAGGGACCTTCCCGTGGCCGGCCGACGCGGAGGACGTGCACTCCGCGGTGGAGCAGGTGTTGACCGAACGGCTCGGACCGGTCGCCGGGACGCTGCACACCGGGCGGAGCCGGAACGACCAGGTTGCGCTCGACCTGCGGCTCCTCACGCTCGAGCTCCTCGATGGGCTCGACGCCGCGCTCCTCGGGCTCGGCCGGGCGCTCGTGAGCCGCGCGACCGATGAAGTCGAGACCATCCTTCCGGGCTACACCCACCTGCAGCGCGCGCAGCCGGTTTCGCTCGCTCATCATCTGCTCGCGCACGCGGAGGCGCTCCGTCGTGATCGGGCGCGCATCGCCGAGGCGCGGACACGTGCCGCGGTCTCGCCGCTCGGTGCCGCGGCGCTTGCGGGATCGCCATACCCAATCGATCCAAAGGCGACGGCCGCGGCGCTTGGCCTGCCGGCGGTGTTCCGCAACAGCATCGACGCGGTCGCCGATCGCGACTTTCTCGCGGAATACGTGTTCGTCGCTGCGCTCGCGGCGGTGCACGCGTCGCGTCTTGCCGAGGAGCTCGTCCTGTGGTGCTCCGCCGAATTCGGGTTCGCCGAGTTTAGCGACGCGCACGCAACCGGCTCGAGCATCATGCCCCAGAAGAAGAACCCCGACGTCGCGGAGCTGGTCCGCGGCCGATCGGGCCGGGTGATCGGGGATCTCGTGGCTGTGCTCACGATCATCAAGGGCATGCCCCTGGCGTTCGGTGGCGATTTCCAGGAGCATCGCGCTCCCGTGTACGACTCGGCGGCGATCGCGCCGGCGCTCGAGGCGCTCGGTCTCGTGATCAGTGGGCTTCGTTTCGATCGCGCGGCGATGCTGCGCGCGACGGAGCGCGGCATGCTTGGCGCGACCGATCTCGCCGACCATCTCGTACAACGGGGCGTGCCGTTCCGTGACGCGCATGAAGCCGTGGGCAAGATCGTGCGCGAGCGACTCGCGGCCGGCGCGGATCTGGCGGGGCTGAGCGGCGCGGACCTGCGCCGCTTCCACGCGAAGTTCGCCGACAGCGCGGTGGACGAGATCCGCGTTGAGCGCTCGCTCGCGGCCCGCACCTCGCCGGGCGGCACTGCGCCGATGCGCGTGCGCGAGGCGCTGACCGAGGCGCGGGCCGCGTTCGGCCTGTAAGCTTCGGCGCTTCGCGCCTTGCATACGGCTACGGTTCGCAGGCTTCCCGTAGCCTGTAGCGGTGGGGCGATTCAGTCGGTCGCTCATCGCGGTCTTCGATGCCGGTGCGATGGGGCTGACTGCGTTCACCGCGACCGGTGGGCAACCCGGTTCGCCACTCGAGCTCCGCGTCCTCTGGGGCTCGACGCTCGCCGCCGGACTTGTGGCCGTGATTGTGCTGCTCGCCGGTCCGCCGGTGATCGCGTGGGCCGCGATCGGCTACATCCTGTACGCCGGGCTGCTCGCGACCGCGCAGCCCCAGGTGCTCGTCCTTGCCCTCGCCATCGCGCTCATCACGGTTGCGCCACGCCCGCGCGAGTCGTTGGCCTGGGGCGTGCTCATTGCCACCGTTTCGGCATTCAGCGTGCGGTGGCTCGCTCTAGCATCGTCGGTGTGACCGGCACGGTTCGCGCGGCGAACGGTTTGGTGGCCACCGGCCATCCCGTGCGCGGTCGCTGGCTCGCCCTCCTGCTGGTGTTCGCGGTGCTCGTCGGTGGCTGCGAGGCTCCAACGCCGCCCGCGCCAGAGCCCGTCGCGCGCGCGTACGCCACGGCCTGGCAGAAGGGCGACGTGCGCGGGATGTGGGAGCTGCTCAGCGAAGCCTCACGCACCGAGGTCGGGGAAGCGGCGTTCATCGATCGCCTCCCGCGAATCGCCGAGGAGATGACACTTCGATCGCTCGACGCGACGGCGGGCGTGGCGACGTATCCGCTCGGTGCTGATGGCAAGCCGGACCCGCGGCGTGCCACGATCGCGCTCTCGCTCGTCTTCCACACTGCTCGCGTCGGCGACGTGAGGCGCGAGACAAGCCTCGCATTCACGCTTGTCGGGGAAGGCCCGCAGGCAACGTGGCGCATTGCCTGGACGCCGGAGGCAATCCTGCCGCGCCTCACCGTCGGACGTCTCGTTCGGATGACCCGCGTGCCGACGAGCCGAGGACGCATTCTCGCGCGCGACGGCACGGAGCTCGCGACCTTCGCCGATGCGGCCGTGGTGGGCGTGGTGCCGCGGCTCATGCGGAGTGAAGCGACCACGCTCGCGAGCCTCGCGTCGGTCGGGATCGCCACGGACGACGTGCGCTCGAAGATGGCCCAGTCGTGGGTGAAGGTGGACTCATTCGTTCCCGTTCGAACCGTGTACGACATGAACGCCGAGCTGCGCCAGCGGCTCACGGTCATGGAAGGCGTGCAGGTGCGGGTGGAGCGCGCGCGTTCCTACCCGAGCGGCCTCGCCGCGCAAACGATTGGCTACCTCGGCGTGGCCAGCGACGCCGACGCCGCGAAGCGCTCGGCCGCAGGCGTGGCGCCCGGCGAGCTCATCGGGAAGGCGGGGCTCGAGGCCACGCTCGACGACGTGCTGGGCGGCGCATACGGGTGGCGGCTATCGATTGTCGATGCGGGGGAGCAGCCACTCGACCTGCTCGGTGAGGTGGCCCCGGTCCCGGGGCTCGATGTCGTGCTCGCGCTCGACCCGGCGACGCAGCGCGCCGCCGAAGAATCGCTGGGGACCCAGAAGGGTGCCGTCGTGGTCGAGGATCCCCTGACCGGCGAGATCCTTGCTCTCGCGAGCCGGCCGTCCTTCGACCTCAACGCATTCGTGCGCGGGGACACCGCGGTGATCGCACGATTGAACACCGATGCCGCCAAGCCGCTTTTCAATCGCGCGACCTTCGGCCAGTACACGACCGGCTCCACGTTCAAGATGATCACCGCGGCGGCGGCCCTCCGCGCCGGGGTCTACCAGCCGGGCGAGCGGGTGAATTGCCCGTTCCGCTGGACCGGCTATGGCGAGAGCTTCGTGCAGATCAATCACGAGTCGGCCGATCTCGGGCTCATCGACCTGCGGACCGCGCTCGCGCGATCGTGCAACACCTTCTTCTACGAGCTCGGGAAACGCCTGAACGACAAGGATCCGAACCTGTTGCCCGCCGGAGCGACTTCCTTCGGTCTCGGCAAGGCGACCGACATCGACTTCGTTTTCGAGAGCGAAGGCATCGTGCCGAGCCCGGCCTGGAAGCTGCAACGTTTCGCGAACGATCCCTCGCTGCGTGGCTGGAACCCGGGCGACGCGACGAACCTCGCGATCGGCCAGGGCTTCCTGGTTGCGACACCGATCCAGATGGCGAACTACGCGTCCGCGATCGCGAATGACGGCACCGTCTGGAAGCCGCGCCTCGTGATCGCGCTGCAGGACCGCTCCGGCAAGACCACGAAGACCTACGACGTCGCGACGGCGGGCAAGGCGCTCACGACGCCGGCGGAGCTTGCACTCATCAAGGACGGAATGCGCGGAGTCGTCGCCGATCCGCAGGGCACCGTGTATTTCCCGTTCCGTACCTTCACGGTTCCCACCGCGGGCAAGAGCGGTACCGCGGAGACGAGCGCCGGGGCACCGAACGCCTGGTTCGTCGGCTACGCGCCGTACGAGAAACCGACGGTGGTGATCGCGGTCGTGTACGAAGAGAAGCCGGGCCTTCTCGGGTCCCAGGATGCCGGCGCCACCGCGCGTGCGGTGCTCGGTGCGAGACTCGGAGCGAAATAGGCGAACCTGGTCCGAGCGTCCGGGTCTGATATTCCCTAGCATCGAGAGCATCCCGAAC
>SHYN01000079.1 GCA_009692785.1 Chloroflexota bacterium
TGGCGCCGTGCGTGTCACCAAAGACGGCGACGGTCGAGACGTAGACGACCTTCGCGAGGCCCACGGTGCGCGCCGCGCCAAGGACGCGGGCGGTGAGATCGACGTTGCCCTCCTGCAGCACGTGGCGGCGCGCCCTGGAAATGCCGACCTCGGAGACGCCGGCGCAATGGACGAGGGCATCGGCACCGGCAAGCGCCGCGGTCGCTGCTCGATCATCCGCGGTCTCGCGACGACCCAGACGGATGACCACGTCGCCGCGTTCGGCCAGGCAGCGAGCGATGGCCCCGCCCAGAAAGCCCGACGCTCCCGTCAGCGCGACCTTCATCGCGCCACCGCTGCGGTTCGTGCGCCGGACACGCGCTCCAGGTCCGCGGGCGCGATGGCGAAGACCGTGTCGGGAAGGCCGGCGGCGGCCCAGACGAGGTCGAAGGCAAGGAGCCGTTGATCGACGAGCACGGGACAGCCGTGGCCGAACGGGGGCACACCGCCGATCACGTAGCCGGTCGCGCGGCGTGCCTCGTCCGCGGTCGCGCGCCGCACGTGCGCGGCACCGACCGCCGCACGCAGCAGCGCCTCGTCGATCCGGTCGGCGCCGGAGCAGAGCACGACGATCGTGGCTCCGTCGGCTTCAAAGACGAGCGACTTCACGATGCGCCCGACCTCGCAGCCGATGGCGCGCGCGGCATCCACGGCGGTATGGGTGCCGACCGGAAAGCGGAGCGTCCGGATGTCAAGGCCCCGCGCCGCGGCGTGATCGCGCACCCGAGCGACGGCAGGATGCTCGGGACCGTCACTCACGGCAGGAAGGCGCGCAGGGCACTGCCGACGCGAGCGGGAAGGTAGCCGAGCAGCCGACCGCGCACGGACCGCCATGCGCTGCGCGCCCGTTCGCGCTCCACAGCGGAAGCTCCGAGCGGAGCGTACCGCTCGAGGACCTCGGCATGGGCGATGTGACCCACAGCGGTGGCGATCCTGGGGACCGCGGCACCGACGGCGCGCGCGTACTCGTAGGGGGTCTGCGCGGGATCGCTCCCGAGTCCGGCGTAAGCGCCGAGAAGGCGCGTCTTGCCCCAGGCCGCGCCGATCGCGCCGACGCCGCGAAAGCGCCATTCGAAGCTGAGGTATGACGCGAGGACGGCGAGGACGAGAAGCGTCGCAAGTGCGAGGAGGGGCCGTGGATCGATCGCGATCCCGCCGATCTCCCCGAACCCCCCCGAAGTGCCACCCCCGGGCTCATCGAGGTCCCGGTCGAGGAGGCCGAGGCGCTCGTTCTCGTCGATCCCGGTGTCGACCGCAACGCCGTCGGGACCGATCACCGGCGTGACGACGTCATCCGAACGGGCGAACGGCTGCTCCGAGGGCGTCGGCTCGAACTCGACCCAGCCGTACTGGGGGAAATAGACCTCGACCCAGGCGTGCGCATTCTGCTCGCGAACGACGTAGAGGCCCCGCGCGGGGTCGTACGTGCCGAGCGAGAAGCCCTCGACGAGCCGAGCAGGCACCCCGAGGTCGCGCAGCATGACGACCATCGCCGAGGCGAAGTACTCGCAGAAATCCTCTTTGAGGTCGAAGAGGAAGTAATCGACCGGATCGCGCCCGACCGGCGGCGACTTCACGTTGATCGTGTACCGGTAGCGCTCACGAAGATGGTTCTCGATCGCCTCCGCCTTCTCATAGGACGAGGGGAGGCTGCCGGCCACACGCTGCGCGAGATCGCGGACGCGCTGCGGAAGGCTCGACGGCAGCTGCAGGTAACGCTGCTTCACGAGCTCCGGATAGACGGTGGTCGCCTTCCGCAGCGTGGCCTTGTTCGCGGTGGAGATGTATGAGGTCGAGGTGTAGGTGCCCGCCGCCTGAAAGCGGTTGAGCGCGCGCAACGACATCGAATACGAGCGGTCGCCACCGCTCTGGAACTGATGCGGTATGTCCGCCCGCACCGGTTCGTTCGCCGCGAAGAGCAGCGTCGCGTAGGCCGCCTGCATCTCGAACGTCGCGTCGAGCTTCTCGCGTCCCGCGGTCAGCGGCACGATCTTGTCCGCCCGCTCATCCTCGGTGACCCGCCAGCCCGCCCCGGTGTAGAAGTCGTACGCGACTCCTCGCCAGAATCGACCCTGATCCGCGCGCACGGTCATCACAACCCCGTCGGAGAGGTTCGGCGCCTGGCCGAGGCGGACCGAGTCGGAGAACGACACGCCCTTGATCCGGCTCGGCCCGGTGACGCCTGCAAAGTAGCGCTGCCATTCGGACTCGACGCGGTGATACGGCGCCTCAAAGCTCGTGAACGCGCCGGACAGCGCCTCGGTGGCCCCGACCCGCGGCGTGAACAGCGCCATGAACACGAGGACGAGCGTCCAGGTGACGCCGCCACGAAGCAGCCGCAGCGACATCTGGCCCGAGGGTTGGATGTTGAGCCGCTCCCACCGCTCCTCGAGCGACACGATGTGGAGACGGACCATGAGCACGAGCGCGCAGAGGCTGAAGACGACAAGGTCAAGGGTGAGCGGGACGAGCGCGAGCGACACGTTGACGACGAGGCAGGCGCCGCTCAGCAGGATCGCCTCCCAGGGGCGCTTGTCCCGTGCGAGCGCGAACGACCCAACGTACACGGCGGCCCAGACGGTGGCGCCGAGCAGCAGGATGAAGACCGTGCGGTCGCTCGCCGCCTCGCCCGACACGACCTGCGTGATCCAATCGTTGACCTTCATCGCGAGCCGCGTGGCGCGATCGCGCACCGTGGCGTCGAGTGGCGCCGTCGCCTGGATCGTCAAAATGACGACGGCGAACGCGCCGATGGCGGCGCCGACCCACGTCGCGGAACTCCGCGTCAGGCGCGAGTTACCGGCAAGCGTGCCGAGGATGGTCGCCCAGATCGCGAGGGCCGTGAGCTGGCCGCTCGTCTCGACCCATTCGGCCTGCTGGATGGAGATCGGATAGAGGAGCTGGAGCAGCAGGAAGAACGGCAGCGCGAAGATCCCACCACGGAACGCGAGGCGGCCGCGGCCGATGCGGGGGAAGAGAGCTCGCAGAGTGCCCCTACGCAACGTGGGCCCTCGCGACCAGCCGATCAGAAAAGAGCTCCTCGACCCGCTCGCCGGGGGCGAGGTAAGCCGCGCGGATGCCCGCGATCGCGAGCTCACCGAGGAGCGCGTTCCGTCGCGCGGGATCATGCGGATCGCCCTCACCCGGAGCGCTCACGACGACCGCCTGCACTGCGATCGCCGCCTCGCGGAGCGTGCTGGCCGGACGGACCCAGGCCACATCGAGCGAGGGGCTCACGATGATGCACGACGAGCCGCGCCGCAGACGCGGCAACGTCTCGACCAGCGTCTCGGCGAGCGGCTGGGTGACCCCGGCCCGGATCTCAGCGAGGTAGAGCATGAGCTTGCCGTACTGCTTCGCGCCGCGATCGGGCTGGAACACCTGCGGCCGCGTTCCGGTGGTCACCAATCCGACGTTCCGGTGCTGGCGCAACGCCTTCGCGGCAACGGAGGCCGCAACGGTGACCGCACGCTCCTCGGTCGCGTCCTCCCCCGCCCCGCGGTGCCAGCGCACATCGAGATCGAGGTAGATCCAAAGGTCCGCCGTCTTGTCGAGCTCGAACTCCTTCACGACGAGGCTCCGATGACGGACCGACGACGGCCAGTGGATCCGATTCACGGGATCTCCGGGCTGGTATTCGCGGATCCCCATGACCATCGAGGTCGCCTGGAGCGATCGCTTGCCGGTGAGGACGTTGCCTTCGAGGAACGAGCCGGGGAGCGCCCAGTGCACGAGGTCGGCGACCCGCGGGTAGACGAGGATGAGCGCTCGCTCGCTTGCCATCTCGCGCGAGGTCCCGAACAGTCCAAAGGGGTCGCCACTCCGCAGCACGATCGGGCCAAGGGTGAAGCGCCCGCGGCGGAGCGCCTTCGCGAGGACCTTCCAGCGACGGGTCTTTCCGCCGCCAATCGAGAGGACCCGTCCGGGAAGCGGCTCCGGCCAGTCCGAGCGCTCGAACACCTCGAGCCACAGCTTGCCGAGACGATGCGCATTCTGCAGGTCGTACTCGATCTCGATCGTGTCGCCGAGGTGCGCGTAGGTCAGACCCACCACTCGTTTCACGGAGAGGCCTTCCATCGACAGGCGAGCGGTGCCCCACATGAAGACCGCCGCAAATCCGATGAGGTACGCGAGGTACGCGAGAAGCTCCACGCCGCTTGCGAGGGCGACGAGGAAGAGCGCCAGCCACAGCGCGCCGAAGCGCCAGAGGGTCAAGGTGCCCTCGTTACCGGCGACCGATGGTCAACGCCTGACCGCGGTGGCCGCGACATCCACCGGGACGCTCGCCAGCACCTCGGCGACGACGGTCGTGGCGGCGAGCTCCTTGAGCCGCGCCTGAGGCTGGAGGATGAGTCGGTGGGCAAGTGCCGGTCCGGCGAGCGACTTCACGTCGTCGGGGATCACATAGTCGCGACCCTGGATCGCCGCGTAGGCCTGCGCGGCGCGCGCCAGCGCGAGCGAGCCCCGTGGCGAAGCGCCGAGGTACACGTCGGGATGCGATCGGGTCGCGCTCACGACGCTCACGATGTAGGTCTTCACGCCTTCAGCGAGATGGACGTCGCGCGCGATGATCTGTGCTTCCAGCAGGTCCGCTTCGGTCATGACCTGCTCGAGCGAGTCGACCGGATGCGCGATGCGCTGCGCGTCGAGGATACGCACCTCTTCCTTCAGGCTCGGGTAGCCGAGCTGGAGTCGCAGGAAGAATCGATCGAGCTGCGCCTCGGGCAGCGGGAATGTGCCCTCGTACTCGATCGGGTTCTGCGTCGCGAAGACCAGGAAGGGCTTGGGCAGGTGATGGGTCGTCCCGTCCACCGTCACCTGGTGCTCGTCCATCGCCTCGAGGAGGGCCGACTGCGTCTTGGGGGTCGCTCGGTTGATCTCGTCGGCGAGGACGATCTGACTCATGACCGGGCCGGCGCGAAACTCGAACTCCTGCGTGCGCTGGTTGTAGATGGCGACGCCGGTCACGTCAGAGGGCAGGAGGTCCGGCGTGAACTGAATGCGGCGAAACGTGCAGCCGAGCGATCGTGCGAGCGACTTGGCGAGGACGGTCTTGCCTGTGCCCGGCACGTCTTCGATGAGAATATGTCCGCGACAGAGCATCGCGACGACGGCCAGCTCGACCTCGTGGTGCTTGCCAAAGATCGCGCGCTCGACGTTGGCAACGACGGAGTCGACGCGCTGCTTGAGGACGGATGTGTCCACGGATCGGCGCTCCTCATTCCCGTTGTACCCGAGTAGGTTCGCATGATGGTACTCAACGCACGCGGGCCGCGGCGGCCTTCAGGACTGCAGCGCCGACCGGGGCCGCGTCCTCCCCGCCCCGAGGGGCGTGCTCGAGGATGACGGCCACCACCACCGTCGGCGCCTCCGCGGGTGCGAACCCTACGAACCAACCGTGCGGCGCGCCGCTCGGGTTCTCGGCGGTGCCGGTCTTGCCGCCGACCCGCATTCCGGTCACCCGCGCACCGGCGGCAAAGGCGCCGGGCGCCTCGACGGCGTCGACGAGCACTCGCC
>SHYN01000080.1 GCA_009692785.1 Chloroflexota bacterium
CCAGCTGGCCATTCGCGAACGCGAAGCCGCACGTGGAGACGCCGAGCCCGACGAGCGCGAGGGCGAACTGCCGCTTCGCGCGATCCGCGCGATAGGCGAGCCCGACCGGCACGCGCGACGCGAGCTGCAGCACCGCGAAGAGGGAGGTGAGGATCCCGATGAGTGACAGCGAGTAGCCGTAGCCGGCGAGATAGGGCGGGTACAAGATCTCGGCGGTCCCCTTGGTCGTCGTGATCGCGACCGCCACGATCAAAACCATGACGAATGGACGCCCCACTGTCACCATCCTCAATCTGGGGACGGACTTACCGTTGAGCCCATTCTGTGCCTGGATACCGTAAACTTCAACGATGCCGCACAGCAACGCGAGCACGCCGGGCATCCTCCCACGGCTCGTTCGCCCTGACGTCCACAGCATCGAAGAGGTCGTCACCGCGGTCGGAGCGCTCGGGACCGCCGACATCAAGCGGCTGGTGGACATGTCCGAGCAGATGGACGCGCGCGTCGACAAGCCCACCGAGGGGCGTCGGGCACGTCGCGGCTTCCACAGCGAGCTGTACGCAAACGCCGACCGTCCGCGGACCCATCGGTTCATCATCGGGCTCCGCGACGACGTGCAGCGCTACCACGTGATGAAGAACGTCGAGCGCTCGCTGCACGATCACGCGGAACTCAGGGAGTGCAGCCGCATCAAGGACGCCGAGCGGGCCGCCCAGGTGCAGAGCGAGCACCTCCGCCGCGCCTGCGCCGACCTCGTCCTGGTGCTCGAGCGGGAAGCGTCGGCATGAGGACCGAGCAGGTGGCGTTCTACAGCGAGGGGTCGCGCCTCAGCGGCTTCCTCCACCGTCCCGACCCATCCGCGAACGACGACGACGGGGAGCGCCGCCTGCCGTTCATCGTCCAGGGACCGGGATGGCTCGGCTTGGCCGACGCGAACCTGTATCAGCCGTACCACCAGGCCTTCACCGCCGCGGGCTTCGCGGTGCTCATCTTCGATTACCGCGGCTTCGGCGGGAGCGAAGGCGATCGCGGGACCATCTCGCCGGCCTGGCAGCTGGAGGACTGGCGCAACGCGCTCGCCTACATGCGCGGGCGGGAGGACATGGACCCCGCGCGCGCGGCCATCTTCGGGAGCGGCGGGACCGGCGGAGGGAATGCCGTGCTGGTCTCGGGATATGAGCCGGCCGTCCGTGCGACGATCAGCCAGGTGCCCGTCGCCGACGGCCGCGACTGGCTGCACCGGATGCGTCAGGAGCATGAGTGGATCGCATTCCTTGCGAGCGTGGACGCCGAACGGCGAACCCGCGCCGCCACAGGCACCGGCACGACCGTGCACCCACGCGAGGGGATCATGGTGGAGACGCCGGAGCGCCGGGCGAGCGCCGTGAAGTCCGACGTCGATGCGCGCATTCCCAGCGCGGTCCCGCTGAGCGCGGCGCACGGCATCCTCGAATACCGCCCGCTCGACGTCGCCGGCCGCGTGCGGGGGCTCTTCGTCATCGGCGTCGCGGACGACGCCGTCACGCCGACCGACCACGCCGAGCAGCTGTACGCGGCGGCCCAGCGGCCGAAGAAGCTGGTGCTCCAACGCAACACGACCCATTACGCGGCCTACAAGCAGTACGCCGGCGAGGTCATCCCAATGATGGTCGAGTGGCTACGAGCCCTAGTCTTGCGGGACGACGACATCGAGATCCGCGAGAACCGCGCGCAGGAGGAGACCGTGCACTACATCGGAGGCAGGGCGGCCGGGCGAGGCAAGACATGACCTACGACATCGTGATCCGCCGCGCCACGGTGGTCTTCGAGGACGGGGTGCGCCGGGCTGACCTCGGCATCGATGGCGACCGTATCGCCGCGATCCATGACGCCGGCTCGGCGCCGAAGGGCAAGCGTGAGATCGCGGCCGACGATCTCGTCGCGCTTCCAGGCATGATCGACATGCACTCCCATCACCGCGAGCCCGGGTTCACGCACAAGGAGGACCTCGCGCACATCGGCCGGCAATGCGCCGCCGGCGGCGTCACGGTCTCGGTCGCGATGCCAAATGTCAGCCCGCCACCCACGACCGCCACGGACCTCGACGCAATGCTCGACCTTTACCGGCAGCGCTCGATGATCGACTACAACGTCAACGCGTCCGCCGTGCTCATTGACGAGATTCCGAAACTCGCCGAGCGCGGCATTCTGGCCTACAAGCTGTTCATGGTCGTTGACACCGGCCGGTCATACCCGCACATGCCGGGCATCGGCCTGCACGAGCACGGGGAGCTCTACGAGCGGATGCAGAGCGTGAAGGCGACCGGCCTTCCGCTGATGGTGCACCCGCACGATCAATCACTGATGGACTCGATCGAGAAGCAGTACTGGGCCCGCGGTGAACGGGATTTCCGAGCCTACGCCAAGGCCTACGCGCACGACGACGGCGTCATCTGGGACACCGCGGTCGGCGTGCTGCTCCGCCTCCAGGAGGCGACCGGTGTCCGGCTCCACCTCCTGCACACCCAGACCCACCGGGTCGTCGAGATGCTCCGTGCGGCCAAGGCCGCCGGGCGCCCGGTCTCCTCAGAGGTCAACCCCTGGTGCTTCTGGCTAACCAACGACTGGGCAAACATCGAGCGCCTCGGGTCGTATGCGCTGTCGTACTACGTTGCGCCGCACCACGCCGAGGCGGTGTACGCGGGGTTCCTGGATGGGACCGTCGACATCATGGCGACCGACCATGCACCACACCTGCGCGAGGAGAAGGAGCTGGGCTGGACGGATGGCTGGAAGGCACACACCGGAACGCCGTCCACGCAGTTCTACCTCTCGCTGCTCCTGACCGACGTCGCGGCGGGCAAGCTTTCGTACGAGCGTCTCGCAGACGCGACCGCGACCAGGCCGGCCAAGCTCTTTGGACTCTACCCGCGCAAGGGCGCGATCCGCGTCGGTGCCGACGCCGACATCGTGCTCGTCGATCCGAAGAAGAAAAAGACCATCACCGACGCCGAGGTGTTGAGCAAGTGCGGCTGGTCCCCGTATGCGGGCCAGAAGGTGCAGGGGGTCCCGGTGTACACGTTCCTGCGCGGTGAATCGATCTACGACGACGGCACGTTCGCGGTGCGCGACGGGTTCGGCCGCCAGGCGGTCCGCGCCTGATCAGCGGGTCGTGCCGCTGATTGCCATGCAGCCGCTCCGGAATGTGACGCGCTCGACGGCGATCGGCAGGGAGGCGGCGAACTCGTTCAGGCTCCGCTCGATCGCGCCGATCAGCTGGTCCTTGACGGGCGCGGGGACCGGGCCGAGATCGAGGGCACGCACCTTCATGAGGAGCGTGCCACCACTCGGGATCTGTCGCGTCGTGGCTCCGCCGGTCGAGCCGCAGGAGAGTCCGCGGGGATCACTGACCACGAATCCGATCTCCGCGGTCCCGGTGAAGCGCAGCCGCGGCCTGAGCGGCTGAGCGACCGGCGGCGACGTGGGCCGTTCTGCGTGACCTGGGTCTGCTGGTTCGCGCCGACGGTGACGGGCGGGCACCCGGCAACGGCCTGCACGACGACCTCGCCCTCCGCGGTCCGCACCGTGGTGACCGTCTGACCGTTCACGACCTCGACCGTCGTCACGAACGATGTGCCACGAACGATCGCGGTCGTCGTCGGGGTCCTGAGCTGGAACTTCAAGTCGGGGGTCCTGAGCTTCTTGACCGAGGCCCAGGTGGTCCCGATGACCTGCTCGAGATCGACCTGAAGCCCGTCGCCGGCGGTCCGCGCGAGCGCGTTCACCTTGATCTGCGCCCCGGCTCGAGCGTCAGCAAGGAGCCGTCGAAGAACGAGAGCACGGCTCGGCCGGTGCTGTTGGCGCGCACCACGTCGCCCGCCGCGATAACGTCGCCGTCGAGCGCGCACTCGAACGTCGCAGAGCCGTGCTGGGAGTCCACGTCGCCCCTGAAGACCGCGATCGTCGCGGCGTTCGCGACCGAGGTGCCGGTGGCGCGCGGGTAGTAGAGGAACACCCCTGCGGCAACGATGACGACGAGAAGGATGACGAATGCGCGTCTCATCCGCACGCTAGGGTGCTCGCCTTGACAAGGCCTCCCAGTCGGCGCGGAGGATTTCGCAACGCCAGTGGTCATGCCAGCGCCCCTCGCGCCAGAGGTGCTGCCGCTCGATGCCCGTCTCCCGGTAGCCGGTCCGCTGGAGCGCACGTTTGCTTGGCTCGTTCTCCATGAAGGCGCCGGAGGTGAGCTTGTGGAGATTGAGCTCGCGGAAGGCGTAATCGGTGCGAAGGCGCATCGCCTCGGAGCCATACCCCCTACCCCAGAGCGATCGCTCGCCGATCACGGTGCCGGTCGTCGCGTGAGCATTCAGCCAATCGATGTTGTGGATTCCGGACGCGCCGATGGCCCTGCCCTCGGCCTCGATGACCCAGTAGACGATGGTCTTCGATTCGCCGGTGGCCTTGAACCAGGCGCGCTCCTCGTCGATCGCGAGTGGGAACGGCCGTGTCAGATAGCGGGTCACCGCGGTGTCGGAGAACCAGGTGACAAATCGCTCGGGGTCGCTCTCGTCCGGTGGGCGGAGCGTGACCTGGGTTCCGGCAATCACAGGTCCGAACATCAGCGCAGTATGAGCGGAATAGAGTTTCGTTTTCTCGGCGGGGCGCGCACCATTCGCGGTGCCGCCCGCTCGATTTGCGATGGCCGCCCGCTCCATTCGCGATGGCGCCTGCTCCATTTGCGGCGGCCGGCCGCTCTGTGCCAGAGTCAGATGCAGAAGCCATCGGAGGGAAGCCATGACCGACGTTGCCGAGTGCAAGGCCAGAGCGGCGCGGGTCATCGATGCGCACGCCGGTGAGCTGGAGGCTCTCGGAAGGCAGCTCTTCGCGATGCCCGAGCTCGGTTTCAAGGAGCACCGCACCGCCGCGGTGGTCCGCGAGTGGTTCGACCGGATGGGGCTCCCCCATCGCGATGGGCTCGCGATCACCGGAAGCCGCGCGGACATCGTCGGCGGCGCGCCGGGGCCGACGGTCGGGATCTTCGGCGAGCTGGACTCGCTCCTGTGCTGGGACCATCCGGACCGCGACCTCGTGACCGGCGCCGTCCACGCCTGTGGCCACAACGCTCAGCTGGCAATGCTCATCGGCGCCGGGCTCGCGCTGCAGGAGGTCGCTCCGAGCCTCGCGGGGCGGATCGCGCTCCTCGCCGTCCCAGCCGAGGAATATGTCGAGCTCGAAGAGCGGCTCGCGCTCCGCGACGCCGGGAAGCTTGAATTCCTCGGCGGGAAGGCCGAGTTCACGCGCCTCGGCGTCCTCGATGACGTCGACATGGCGATGATGGTCCACTCCACGTCGCTCGGGTCTGACGGGCTGCTCTCCGTCGGCGGGAGCGGCAACGGGATGATCGCGAAGTTCGTCCGCTACATCGGCCATGCGAGCCATGCCGGCGGTGCTCCCGAGCGCGGGAT
>SHYN01000081.1 GCA_009692785.1 Chloroflexota bacterium
TGCGGCTCGAGGGAAGCACGACGGGCTACCCGCGGTCGGTGCTCGTCGGAGTGGCGTTCGGTGCGGGCTTCACGCCCTGCGTCGGGCCCTACCTCGCGCTCATCCTCAACCTGCTCCTGAACACGGACCTCGCTGCGGGAGCGACGCTCCTCCTTGCCTATTCGCTCGGGCTTGGGGTGCCCTTCCTCCTTGTCGCCGGCGGCCTCGGCTCACGTCGGCCGCTCGCGTTCCTCCGGCGACACGTTCGCGCGGTGAACCTCGTTGGTGGCGCGCTCGTCATCGTGATGGGGCTCATCATCATGAGCGGGCAGTTCGCACGCCTCGCGCAGTTCTTCAACTTCCTCCCGCTCCTGGGTTGACTGTCGGCGGACGACCCGCCGCGGCGTGGCTCGTTGCCGTCGTAGGCTGACGGGGTGACTCCCGACGATGTCTCCGGGCGCCCGGCGCTTCCGCGCGCGATCGCCGGCCTCATCATCGGCGCGATCGCCCTCGCGTCCCTCGCCGCGCTCGTCTATCCCGCGCTCGCGGAGCGCGTGCGCGGCACCGACCGGCCCACCGCGGTGGGCGTCATTCGACGCGAGATCGACACCCCCGGCGCCGCGGGACGCGTTGGCACGCCCGCGCCGGACTTTGAGTGGAATGCTCCCGACGGCACAACGCGCACCCTCGCGAGCCTCCGCAGCAGGGTGGTCGTGATCAACTTTTGGGCCACCTGGTGCATTCCCTGCCGCGATGAGATGCCGGCGCTCGAGCGGGTCGCCGCGGCGGAGAGCGGCGTCGCCGTGCTCGCGGTGGACCTCATGGAGGAGGGGGAGCGGGTGCGCGGGTTCTTCGAGTCGCTGTCGCTCACCAGACTCCAGCCGCTCCTCGATACGGACGGGGGCGTCGCGCGGCGCTATGCGGTCTTCAGCCTCCCGACGACGTTCTTCATCGGTTCCGACGGCGTGATCCGTGACGTCCATATCGGCGGGCCGATGAGCGCCGAGACGATCGCGAGTGGGCTCGCGAAAGCGCGGGCCGGAGCGGTACCCGGGTACTAGGCCCAGGGGCCATCGCGCCCCCGCACGCCGCGCGCGACCTTTACGGCACTTCGGTGTGGGAGGTTCGTCATGCGGGTGCTTCGCGAGTTCCTCTTTCGTGACTGTCGCGGCCTGGCCACGGTCGAGTATGTCGTCGGTGCGGCGGTCGTCCTCGGCACGCTCGCGGTCGGCGTGACCGCCTGGAACAACGGCATGGTCGCCCGGCTCGAGGCGCTCGTCGTCCAGGTCCAGGCGGTCCGTTGAGGGACCTCCTGCGCGATGAGCGCGGAATGGCCGCGATCGAGACCGTGCTCACGGTGACGATCCTCGTGCCGCTGCTCTTTGGCATCGTCGCATTCGGCGACGCCTTCCAGCGGTGGCTGGCCCAGGACGCCGCCACGGTGCAGGCGGCGCGCTTTGCCGCCGAGGTCGGCGGCGACACGCCAGAGGTCCGAATGCTGCTCGCCGACTCGCTCCGCGGTTCGGGGGTCGATCCCGAGCGGGTGACGGTCGAGATCGTGCCGACGCAGGTCGGCTGGCGCGAGCCGCTGCGGATCACCGTCGTCTCGAATGCACGACTTGACATTCCCTTTGTCCTTCACGCGACGATCCCGCTCCGGTCCACGGCCGTCGCGCGTGGTGAGGTGAACCGTTGAACGCGCTGACCACCATCCTCCTCCTGCCGCTGCTCCTCATCGCGCTGGCCGGCTCGCTCGAGCTCGGCTTCCTGCGGATCGTCGCCGAGAAGTCGCGCGCGGCTGCCGACCTCGCCGCCGTCGTTGCGATCGGCGACCAGGATGACGCCGTCCTGGACGCGACCGGTCGATACCGCCCGGCAGCGGATGCCGAGGCCGTGGCGCGTGCCTATCTCACGCTGAACCTCGAGGGGCTCGCGGCGGCCCTGGCCTTGTTACCCTCCACGATCGCCGAACGCGCCCTGGTCGAAGTGTTCCCGGAGTCCGGGGCGCTCGATGCCCTCACCGGAAGGCGCTACGAGCGTCCGGCGATCCGCATCGCCGCAGAGGTCCCGGTCAGGACTCCCGTCTTCGCGTCACTGCTCCTGCCTCCGGTCACCCTGGTCAAGGTCGTCGCGGTGAGCGTGGCCCGATGATGCGCGTGGTCGCGCTCGTCGCTGTTCTGCTGGTCGTCGTCGGCGGGCCCGTGGCAGCCTGGTCGGAGGACGGCGACGACCGGGGCGACGGGCCCTCGGTGCCAGAGCCCGTGGCGTGGGAGTTCGAGCTGCCCGGCCTGCCGGTCGCCGAGCCCCCGCCGGCGACCGAGGCATTCGTGCCTGAGGGCATCTACTTCGTGACCGAGACCTACGTGCGCGACATCGTCACCGTCGAGGGGCCACGGACGACCTACAGCACGGAGACCCTCGACTGGTCGCCGGGGACGTACGCGCGCGAGCTCGAGACGGTTGGTACGGGCGTCGGCAGCACGCTTGACGGCGCGGCCTTTAACGAGCGGACCACGCTCTCGGACGGGCGCTCTGTGGCGGGCACCTACTACGAGAACTTCGTGCGCACCGGCCTGGGGTTCATCCCGGTCAGCATCGTGTTCTTCCAGGATGACGCCGAGCTCGCGCGGGTCGGTCGGTCACCCACTGCCGCCATTCCGGGTCCACCGACCACGACGGCACCGACCACGGCCGCCGCGATCCCCGCGTCCTCGCCCGCAGTGACGGCACCGAACGCACCACCCGTTGTTCCCGGCGGCGCGGGCCTCGTGATCGATGGGGGCGCCGGGCGCGAGCCGGCGGAACCGGCGGGCGGGCCGAGCACCGCCGGACCCCGGGTCAGGTTGCCCGATCCGATCGTGGAAGCCTCGTTCGCGGTGCGCCGAGGCGACGCCGGATCCGATCGGATCGAGGTCCTTCGGGGTCGCCGCATCGCGCTCTGGCCTCGGGCGACGGTCGATGGTGCGACCGCAGCCGTTCTCTCCTGGCGCCTTGCAAGCGGTGTCGCGACCGACGCCCGGCTGGCCGGCACGGGTGCCGACCCCTTCGTCGGCCGCTGGGACGTCCTCGCCGCGGCGGGCGCCTCGTACACCCTTCAGTTCCGCCTTTCCGTGGCGGTTCCGGGCGATCCGGTGGTCACCACGCGGGAGCTCACGACGACCGTCGACGTCGTCGTGCTCTCCCCGGCGCTCGAACGATGATCGGGCGCCGCCTGCTCCTTCTCCTCGCCCTGGGCAGCGGCCTGCTGGCGGGCGCGCTCTACCTCGCAGGCACGCAGCGCGGGTCGGTCGTCGTCGCCGCGCGGGACATCGACTCGCTCCGGCCCCTTGTCACCGACGACCTCACGACTCGTGCCTTCCCCCTCGAAGCCGTTCCTGAAGGTGCCATCGACGATGCCCGGCTCGCCATCGGCAGGATGCCGCGCGCAGCGCTCCAGCGCGGCCAGCTGATCCTCACCACCGGCCTCACCGAGCGTGTTGTCGCGTTCACCTCCGGCCTCGTCGCACCCCGTGGCACCAGGGCGATCGCGTTACCCGCCGGACCGGTGCAGGCGCTCGGCGGAGCGCTCGTGCCCGGGGCACGCGTCGACATCATTGCGGTGCCCGCGACCGGACGCGCTCCCGCCTCGCGCCCCGTTGAGCTGCTCGCTGTCGCGGCTCTCGTGCTTGACGTGCGCAGCGAAAGCGGGGCCGCGCTCGTCCCGACCGGCACCTCGCGCGCGGGGGGCGCGACGCGCGAGCGCATCGGCAGCGTCGTCGTTGCGGTGCCGACCGTCGACGAGCTTCGGATCGCCGAGCGGGCCACCTCGAGCACCTTCGTGTTCGTGCTCGTCGCGAGCGATCGATGACCGTTCTGCGCCTAGAGCGCCTGGCCGCCGGGCTGCTCGATCCCGTTCTCGCGCTCCTCGGTCCTGCGCTCCTCGCACGCTCGGGAGGGATCGTCTTCCTGACCGTCGCCGATCCCGAGTGCCTGCGTGCGGAACGACTCCTGGCTCACGCCGGCATCCGCGCGATCGAGGCGCTCGGCTCGCCCGCCCCTCCCCGGTCCCTCGTGGCAGCTTCGGGCCGCTCGCTCGTGCCGGCAGCCCCCGTCGTGCATGACGCGGTCCTCGTGCGGAACGTTCCCCTTGGCCAGGCCTGCGTCGCGCTGGTCAGCCGCCCCTGGGTCTGGCGGCAGAGGACGCAGCGCCGCGCGCGTTGCCGCGCCCTGCTGGCCGGCGCCGAGACCGCATACGTCTGGTCGCGTCAGGCATGGGCCTCGGCCGCGGTGCTCCGCGACCCGGCGGTCAGGGATGTTCTTCGCCCGATCGTGTTCGACCGCGCGACAGATGAGCCGCCCGTTCCGACGCACCTCGGGTATGCCACAGACGGCGCCCTTGAGCGGTGGGCGTTCCCGGAGCGGTGGGCGTTCCCGTGAACCTCCGCGGCTGGCTCGACGCGTCACCGCTCGCCTCCGTGGCCCTTGCCCTGATGCGCGATGCCACCGGTCGCGATCGACCTCAAGAAGTCATCGCGCCGACGCGCCCCGCGGCCCTCGCAAATGGCGCGCGCCTCGGCTTCTGGGCGCTGGCTGCCGGATGCGGCACGTCAACGACCGCCGCCCTGGTCGCCCATCGCTCGGCGAGCGGAGGGAATCCGCCGCTGCTCGTGGACCTGGACCGCTGGGCGCCTTCACTCGCGCTGCGCGCGGCCCTGCCGGGCGTGGCGGCGACGGTCGCCGACGCCCTGCTCCGCCCAGGGGGCGAGCGGCAGTCGCTCTCGCGCTGGTCGGAGCTGCCGTTCCTTCCCGCCGCACCCGGCCTTCACCGCATCTTCGACGAGCGGGTCATCCAGCTCATCGAGCGGGCCGCCGGTGGCCGGTCGGTGGTCCTCGATCTCGGCGCGGGCTCCGACGCGCTCGATCAGAGCGTCCTTTCGACGCTTGGTCACCTGCTGATCGTCACCGGTCCGCGCGTCGCGCAGCTCCAGGCCGCCTTTTGCGCGGTCGCTCTGCTCCGCGACGCGCCGTGCCCGGTGGGCCTTGTCGTCACCGGCACGGGTCCCGAGGACGCCGTGGCGATCGCCTCGCGGTTGCCCTGGCCGCTCCGTGGCGCGATCCCCCACGATCCGCATCTCGCAGGCGACACCTTTGCGGCGCGAGCACCAACGCTCCGCGCGATCGACCAGTTGATCCGTGGACTCGTGTGAACGCAACGGAACTCGTGGTACGCGTTCGGGCTGAGGTGGCGAGCGGGTTGGATCCCGCGACCCTGCTGACGCTCTACGCCGACCCGGCGCGTCGCGCGCTGCTGCGCGAGCGCGTGCGTGCCGCTGCACGCGTTCCCCTGGACGATGCCGCCGCGGATGCGCTCTGCGCCGAGCTCTTCGGCTTTGGACCGCTCCAGAGCCTGCTCGACGATCCCACAGTCAGCGACGTGCTCGTGAATGGCCCGTCCGCGGTGTTCGTTGAGCGGCTTGG
>SHYN01000082.1 GCA_009692785.1 Chloroflexota bacterium
AGAGTGGCCATGACGGTTCCATTCCAGCGTCGTCGCTCTGGGGTGTCAAATGCGGGATGGAGCCCGTCCCGCGGTGCGGACGATCAAGACCTTCCGACCCTCGGCTCATCGGTTCCGGCGGCGCGCAGACCGCGGGCGGCCAGGCCGATGACGATGAGCCGCGGAGTCGCGCGGACACCGACGCGCACCGAGGAGCCGATCGACGCCGTCCGCCCGAGGTGGCGAGCGGCCGCTGCATCAATGAGTGCGGCACTCTGGGCCACCGTGACAGCCGCGACGAGCAGACCGAAGCCGACCATGATCGGCAGCAGGTCGATCAGATCGCGAACTGCCTGCGAATTCTCGAGGAAGGAGTCGCGAGCGGTCGCCTGCCTCGCGACGTTCCCAATGAGATGGGCAAGGTCACTGCCGACGAGGAAGAACGGGAGGCTCCCGAGGATCACGACCACGAGGTAGGGCACCGCGGCGACGCCGACAAAGAGTCGAAGGTCCGCGCGGAACAGGGTGATCGTGCGGTCGACGATCTCGCCGACGCCAAGTGGACGGAGGGGGGGGCCGGTCATCCGCGGAGTATGGCGCGTTGGCTCAGGTCCCTTCCGCCGCGGCGTCCCGACGGACAACGCCCACATCGCCAAGGCCCAGCCGCTCATAGAGCCGCGCAAGCGGGGCCGGCGCCCACCAGTTGAGGTCACCAAGTAGTCGCATCGTGGCCGGGACCACGAGCGCTCGCACGAGCGTCGCGTCGATGATGACCGCGATCGCCATGCCCAGCCCGATCGCCTTGATGAGCACGACGTCGGCCAACGCGAATGCCAAGAACACTCCGGCCATGATCGCCGCGGCGCCGGTGATGAGCCGCCCGCTCCGCTCGAGGCCCTCGGCAACGGCACGCCGATTGTCGCGCGTCCGGACATATTCCTCCTGCATCCGTGAGAGCAGCAGCACCTCGTAGTCCATGGAGAGCCCGAAGATGATGCAGAACATCATCACCGGCAGGGTGGGATCGATCGGTGCGGCGCTGAAGTTCAGGATCTCGGAGAGGTGCCCCTGCTGGAAGATCCAGATGAGCGCGCCGAACGAGGTCGCGATGGAGAGCAGATTCATGATGACGGCCTTCAGTGGGAGGATCACCGAGCCGAGCAGGAGGAAGAGCACGACGTAGGTCGCGAACATGATCCACAGGATCGCCGGCTTGGACCGTTCCACGATGAATGCAACGACGTCGATATCGAACGCAGTCTGCCCGGTGACCATGACCTCGACCGCGTCGGTGGGACGCGGCAGCGTGCGGATCGCCCTCACGATCGCCTGCGCCTCATCGCTCGACGCCGCGCGGGCTGTGAGGACCGCGAAGACGACGACGTGCTTCCCCACGGACTGCTTGAGCGCGAGCTGCACCGGTGGTGGGAGCACCTTGCGAGGGCTCGCGTAGAGCGCCTGGTACTCCGCGGCGCCGAGCTTGAGGTCGAGGTCGACCACGCTCTCCACCCGGAGCACGTCCGGTAGAGCCGCAAGCCGGCGGGACAGCTCGACAAGCCCGGCGACACGGTCCGGCACGAGCGGATCTCCCGACGCGGTGCGGACGACCACCGAGATGCGCGTCTGGTCCCACCCCGGGAACTCACCGACGAGCGAGTCGTAACCACGCCGTGACTCCGCCGACTTCGGCAACGCGGTCACATCGCTCGTGGCCATGCGGAGCTGGAGGAAGGGTGAGGCGGTGAGCAGGATCACTGCGAGCACCGGGACGAGCACGAGCAGGGGGCGGCGCATGACCCAGTTCGCGAGCCCGTGCCACATGCCGGGGCCGCTGGCCGGCCCGCGGCCGAGCGGGATCCGCAGCCACTCCACCCGCCGGCCGATGATCGCGAGGAGCGCGGGGAGGAACGTGAGGCCGTATAGGACCGAGGCTCCCACGACGATCGCCCCTGAGAGCCCCATCGATGAGAGGTAGGTGCCGTCGAAGAAGAGCATGCCCGAGAGCCCGATGATCACGGTCAGTCCGGAGAACGTGATGGTGCGACCGGCCGTCGAGAGCGCCCGCGCGAGCGCGATCTCCTCGGCGCGCGCTCCGCTCCCCGGCACGCCGCGGCCGTCGAAGCGCGCGAGCTCTTCGCGGAAGCGCATCACGACGAAGAGCGAATAGTCGATCGCGACGCCGAGCCCGATGAGGGTGACGATGTTCTGCGCGTAGACCGAGACGTCGACCACCCGAGCGAGCAGGTACATCCCCGCCAGACCACCGATGACCGCAAAGCCACCCACCCCCAGCGGCAGCAGCGCGGCGACGACCGTGCCGAACACGATGAGGAGCAGGAAGAGCGCGAGCGGCAGCGACACGCGCTCGGCCCGACGGAGGTCGGCTTCGAGGAACTCGTTGAAGTCGTGGTTGATCGCGAGGAAGCCGGTGGCGGTGACCGCGAGCGTGCTCGGCGCGACCTTTGCCCGGAGCGACGGGTAGTACTTCACCGCCGTGGCGAGGTCGTCGTTGGTGGTGACGATCGCGATGGCCTTCCGGCCGTCATTGCTGATGAGTGACGCGACCGGCGGCGTGGTGTCGTAGGGGGTGCGCACGCTTTCCACCCGAGGGTCGGTGCGGAGGTCGGCCACCGCGGCCTCGAGGGCTTCGCGGAACTTCGCGTCGGTCGCCGGGAGGGTGTCGCTCTGGAATATGAGCGACATCGAGGAGCCACCGGCGCGCGGCAGCTCATCCTGCAGCAGGGTGAACGCTCGACCAGACTCCGAGGCCTTCACCGGTCCCCCGGGCGTCAGCCTGGCCCCTTGCGCGAGCACGGCGAGCGATCCGGCAAGGAAGATGGTGGAGACGAACAGCACGATCCAGCGACGGCGGTACACGAAATAGCCCCAGGCAGAGAACATCCAGCTCAACGCTATCGGTTCAGCGCACGGCGTTCAGAACACCAACTCGGTCGGGGCGGCCGGACTCGAACCGGCGGCCTCCGCGTCCCAAACGCGGCGCGCTACCAGGCTGCGCTACGCCCCGAGCGTCGCTCCCTCATGGTAGTTGTGCATGGTAGTTGTGCAGCCGAAGGCTGGCGGCTTCCTTCACCAGCCGCGCGTGAGGCGCGCGCGTACGAGCTGACCGGCGCGGCCGCGATGCGAGAGCCGGTGCTTCTCCGAGGGCGGCAGCTCCGCCATCGTGCGACCGTCCGCGAGCACGAACACCGGGTCGTAGCCAAAGCCGTTCGTCCCGCGCGGCGCAACGCCGATCGCTCCCGCGCACTCCCCCCGAAATGACTCCGTTCGCCCATCCGGGAACGCGAGCACCGCCACGCACACGAATCGCGCCGCACGATCCGCCACGCCATCGAGGAGCGCAAGCAACGCCGCGTTGCGCTCCGCCGCCGTGGCGCGGTCGCCGAAGAAGCGCCGACTCCTCACCCCAGGCGCACCTCGGAGCGCACTGACCTCCAGTCCCGAGTCATCGGCCAATGTCGCGAGCCCCGTGGCCCGTGCGTAACCAAGAGCCTTGGTGAGAGCGTTCTCTTCGAATGAGGGTCCATCCTCCGCCGGTTCGGCCGGCGCCGGATCGAGATCGGACGGTGCGACAAGCTCGACGTCGAGCCCGGCGAGGATCTGCCGATACTCGCGGACTTTGTCCGGGTTGCTACTCCCAATGAGCAGCCGCATGGTCACGGTACGGGGTACGAGGAGGGGGGCCGGACCGTCAGCGCAACGCCGCCTTCTGCGCCTCGATGAGCCGCGCGATACCCGCGAGCGCGAGGTCGAGCACGCCGTCGAACTCCGCTCGTGTGAACGGGCGCCCCTCGGCCGTCCCCTGCACTTCAACCAGCTCACCCTCGGAGGTCGCGACGACGTTCACGTCCGCGTCGGCGATCGAATCCTCGGCGTACGGCAGATCGAGCAGGAGCTGACCCTTCACCAGACCCGCCGACACCGCAGCGACGTTGCGCTTCACCGCTGTCGGCGCCACCTTGCGCAGGGCGTGCGCGAGCGCGACCCAGCCGCCGGTGATGGCGGCTGTGCGCGTGCCGCCATCGGCCTGGATGACCTCGCAGTCCACGGTCACGCTCCGTGGACCAAGCACCTTCAGGTCGATCGCGGTGCGCAGCGCGCGACCGACGAGCCGTTGGATCTCGAAGGTGCGACCGCCCGGCCTCCCAGCGATGCTCTCTCGCTGGCTCCGCTCGGGCGTCGCGCGCGGGAGCATCGCGTACTCGGCGGTGATCCAGCCGCGGTCCTTGCCCTCGAGGAAGCGCGGCACCTTGTCCTCAACGGTCGCCAGGCAGAGCACAACGGTGTCACCAAAGGTGATGCGTGCCGATCCCTCGGCGAACTTGGAGACGCCGGTCTCGATCGTGATCGGCCGGAGCGCGTCGGGCGCGCGCCCGTCCGCCCGAATGAAGGTCATGCGCAGTCCTCCCATAGCTTGGCGAGCTCGTCGGCCGCATACGCCTCGAGCGCCCGCCCCTCTGTCCGCACGCGTGCCTCGACCCGCGCCACGCGAGCGGCGAACCGTGCGTTCGCAGCGCGGAGCGCGGTCTCGGCGTCAAAGCCGCGGTCGCGCGCATCCGCCACGAGATCGAAGAGCACGTCGCCGAGGAAGGCTTCGTCGTCAACGTCGAGCGGCAGCTGGACGCGCGGAGGCACCAGGTGCACCCGCGCGGCGCGCTCCTGAAGCCGCTCGGCGGCGAAGAGCGCGGGGAGGGCTTTGGGAATCCCGTCCAGCAGCGAGCGTGGCGTTTCGCCGCCGGGCGCTTCGCTCGCCGAACGCGCGGTCGTCGCCGCTCCAGCGTGCGCCTCGCGCTCGCCGCGCTTGATCCGCTCCCACTGTGCGAGGAGGTCGCCCTCGATCGGACGATCGGCGAAGACGTGCGGATGGCGACGGATGAGCTTCGCGACGATCCGGCGCTCGACCTCCGCGAGATCGAACGCCCCAGCCTCACGGGCGATCTCAGCGTGGATGACGATCTGGAAGAGGAGGTCGCCGAGCTCGTCCGCGAGACGATCGTCGTCACCGGCATCGAGGGCCTCGAGCGCCTCATAGCTCTCCTCGAGAAGGTGCGGGCGGAGCGACCGGTGGGTCTGCTCGCGGTCCCAGGGGCAGCCATCGGGTGCGCGGAGGCGTTCGGACAGGCGGCGCAGATCGGAGAGACCTTCTTCGCTAGTCGAGCTCATGGCCCGGCACGAGCTTCCGCACTCCACGCTCCTGCTTCAGCTTCGCCAGCCAGTAGTCATAGGCCCGCGCCTTGATCTGCTCCTTCTGGTCGTCCGTGAGCGCACGGGCAGCGTCCTTCTCCAGGACCATGTAGAGCGTGGTCGCACTCAAGGCGCTGTGCTGCGTGCTCATCTTCCCCGCCTCGAGACCAAACAGCTCCTGCTCGGCGCGAAGGTCGCCGAGCGTGCCGCGCGCGATCCAGCCGATGTCGCCACCCTGCTCGGCGGTGGAG
>SHYN01000083.1 GCA_009692785.1 Chloroflexota bacterium
TCCAGCGGGTCTCCCGCGACCGCGACGACCCTGCCGCCGCGGAACGGGCCGATGCTGCGCAGCACGAAGCGATCGAGAACGTTGTCAACGGTGCTACCCGTTCGACCGCTCAACGCGCGCCTCCCCCTCGCGTGGACATGTGTTTCCAGCACCCGAGTGCGGCTGAATAGTACGACGCCCGACGCCCGCGCCGCACCCACGGCCGCTTCGCGGATCGTGCTCACGCTTCGCCCGCGCGACTCGCGGTGTTGAGGTGAGTCCCTCCCTGACGCGCACTGGATGTCGCCCGACGCCCGCGCCGCGAAGCAGACAGACAGTGCTCGCAGACCATGACGACGCCGCAGAACAGGAGGAGCTGCACATTGCCGCCCATCGTTCGCATCGTGACAATCCGGCGGGCGAGACGACCGCGGGCCATGCGATCAGCCGCCGCGGCCTTCGGAAGGGATGCTATGGATAGCCAGTCCCGCCCCGTCGACGTCGATACTCCGCTGCGGGGGAGGGCATACGTCTTCGGCGACGACCTGCCGGTCGATGGCGGGATCCTTCCGCTCGACACTGGGGGGGGCGCGGACCTCGGCACCGTGGTGATGACCCCCATCGATCGAACGTTCCCGGAACGGTTTGAGCCCGGCGGATTCGTGGTCGCCGGGAAGAACTTCCCGACTGGTGTCGCGACCGAGCACGCGATCCGCGCCTTGAAGCAGGCCGGCGTCGCCGTCGTGATCTCCGAGACCATGGCCGCCGACTTCTTCCGGGCCGCCCTCAACGACGGTCTGCCGGCCATGCAGCTGCCCGGGATCACCTCACTCGCGCGCGAAGGCGACGACCTTGAGGTGTCGCTCCGGCACGCGACGGTCCGGAACCTCACCACCCGCGAGGAACGGAAGGGTGTGCGGATGCCGTTCGCCGTCGCAGTCCAACTGCAGGCCGGCGGCACACGTGCCTACGTCGCGGGAAAATGGGGAGCAAAGAGCCCCGCCGCTCCACCCCATCCTCGTGCGGCGGCGGAGTCGCGGCCGGACTCCGACACGCAGGGCGGGCGGGGCATGACCGCCTCGCCCTCGCCGGATGATCGTTATCGGGGCGCGATCTGGGGCCAGCTGGTCGGTGACGCCGCCTGCCTCGGTTCGCATTGGATGTACGACGTCGCGGAGATCGCGCGGCTGTGGCCCGACGGCCTGAAGGGCATGGAACAGTCGCCGGTGGGCTATAAGACCTTCGGCCGGACGGAGCAGGGTACCCGAGATCACCTCAATGCGACCGCGGGGCACTATCACCAAGGGAAGCGCTCCGGTGACCAGACGCATTACGGCCACGGCGCCCGGCTTCAACTCGCCGCGGTCGCGGAGCGCGGTCGCTTTAACGAGGTTGCCTTCGGTCAGCGCTTTGTCGACACGTTCATGTCGAGCGGCTACACCGGCTACAAGGACCACGCGATGCGCCAAATGCTCGCGAACTATGCGGCGTTCCGCCGTGAGCATCCTAACGAGGCCTTCGACTTTCAGGACGGCGCAGACGACTTCGAGCCATCGACGGTGTCACGCATCGCTTCGGTCGTCGTGGCGCACCGGGATGACGCGGCGTTCCTGGCCGTCGTCGAGCGGGCCACCCGCGTGACTCAGAACAACATGCGCGCGGTCGCGCACGCGCAATGCGTCGCGCTCATCCTGCGCGCGTTGTTTCGCGGTCTGCCCTTTGCTCAGGCGCTCGATGAGGCCGACGCCATGCTTCCCGTCGGCACGGACATGCCCACGGATGTGCCCGACCAACTGCGGGCCGACCGGCGTCGCGAGAGCGCCGAGCTGGTACCGGCGAACGCATCGTTTGGACAGGCCTGCCGGATCGATGGCAGCTTTCCCGTGGGCGGCGCCTTCGCTCCGATCTGGCCCGCTACCCTGATCACCCGCCCCCAGCGAATCGGTCCAATGTGTCTCCACACCACGTGCTCGGCGGAGGCGGATCTTTGGCTGCCGACGAGCGCGGAAGTGTACGAGGAGGTACGCGCGGAGATGCGCGGCGCACGGGCGCGCGCGAGCGAGGACGTTGTGCAGGCGGCCGCGTCGCTCGGTCAAGGCTGCCGCCTCAACAACAGCTTCACATCGGCCATTCAGGCAGTGCTGCGGCATGAGCGTGACTTCCGCGAGGCGATCCTCAATACGGCGCGCGCGGGTGGCGACAGCGCAGGACGCTCCTCGATGGTCGGGGCGTGGCTCGGGGCATCGCTCGGCGTCGAGGCCATTCCGCTCGAGTGGCGCGATCGGCTGGTCGCACGCGACGAGGTCGCGCGCGATGTCGAGCAGGTCGTCCAGCGGCGCGCCGGTGGCGGAACGTGACGATGGTTCGATAGGTGCCGAAGGGCGATGACGTCCGCTCGCGACGGGAACCAGGGTGCACGTCCGATCCATCCGCGGAGTTCGGTCCTAACAGTGGTGATCGCTTGCGGCACCGTCCGCCACGGTCGAGGAAAACACCCGCTGCGGCAGCCCCGTGACGTGACCCACGCCGCGCGATGATCCGGCCTATCACCGATCCCTCGGCATCGCCCCTCGCGGTACCGCGCCACAGGCGCCAAAGTCCTGATTCGCTCCTCGACGGATTCCGCGCGCGGCAGATCGGCCCGTTCCGCGGCGGTCGCGTCGTCGCGGTGGCCGGGAGCCCGATGGGCGACGAGGTCTTCTACTTCGGATCCACCGGCGGCGGAGTTTGGAAAACGACCGACGCTGGCCTGTACTGGCAGAATATTTCGGACGGCTTCTTCAAACGCGCCTCGGTAGGTGCGATCGCCGTCGCGCCATCCGATCCGAACCTCTTGTACGTGGGCATGGGCGAGGCGTGCCTCCGCGGCAACACTTCGCACGGCGACGGCGTGTACCGCTCGACCGACGGCGGCCGGACGTGGCGGCATCTCGGCCTGGCGGAGACTCACCACATCGCCAGGATCCGAGTGGACCCTCGTGATCCGGACCTCGTCTACGTGGCGGCGCTTGGGCACGCGCACGGACCCAACGCGGAGCGGGGTCTTTACCGCTCCCGGAATGGCGGGTCGAGCTGGCAGCGCGTCCTGTTTCGCGACGAGCACACGGGTGCGGTAGACCTCTCGCTCGACCCGACCAACCCGCGCATCCTCTATTGCAGCCTCTACCAGGTCCGGCGAACGCCCTGGAACATGACGAGCGGCGGTCCGGGCAGCGGGCTCTTTCGCTCAGAGGACGGCGGCACCACGTGGACCGAGATCACCCGGACGCAGGGACTGCCACGAGGCGTACTCGGCCGCATCGGCGTCGCGGCCGCGCCACGGGCGGGGCGGGTCTACGCGATAGTCGAAGCGGAGGACGGTGCGGTATTCCGCTCGGAGGACGCGGGCCGCACGTGGACCCGGCAATCCGAACAGCGAGCGCTGCGGACCCGCCCTTGGTACTACCACCATATCTTTGCGGACCCCCGGGACGCCGAGACGATCTGGGTGCTCAGCGACTCGTGCTGGCGTTCGATCGACGGCGGAGCGACCTTCGCGTCGGTCGCCCTGCCACACGGTGATCATCACGATCTCTGGATCGACCCACAAAACGTGCGGCGCATGATCGCGGGCAACGACGGCGGTGCGACCGTCACCGCGAACGGCGGCGAGAGCTGGACTCCGCAGGAAACCCAGCCCACCGCCGAGATCTACCACGTCACGACCGACATGTCCGTTCCCTACCGCGTGCTCGGCGCTCAGCAGGACAACTCGACCATCTCCATACCGAGCCGCTCGGCGCTCGCCGGCATTCACCAGAGCGAGACATACGCCGTCGGCGGCGGCGAGAGCGGCTTCGTAGCGGCCCGCCCCGACGACCCAGCCATGGTGTACGCCGGAACGAATAGAGGTCAGGTGACGCAGTACGACCACCGTTCTGGGCAGGCGCGGAGCGTCGACGTCTGGCCCGAGGAGTCCATCGGCGTTGCCGCAGAATCGGTCCGGCACCGCTTCCGCTGGAGCTTCCCCATCGTGCTATCGCCGCACGACCCCGACCTGCTCTACGTCTGCGCCAATGTCGTCTTCTGCTCGCGGGATCGCGGCTCGAGCTGGAAGCCGATCAGCCCCGACCTGACGCGCGACGATCAGACCAAGCTGGGGCCATCTGGCGGGGCGATCACCAAGGACAACGTCAGCACGGAGTTCTACTGCGCGATCAGCGCCTTCGCCGAATCTCCGAGAACGCCCGGGTTGCTCTGGGTGGGCTCGGACGACGGACGGGTGCACCGGTCGGCCGACGCGGGTCGGAGTTGGCAGGACGTGACGCCGCGGTCGATGGGTCCATGGACACTCATCAGCGTGATCGAGCCCTCGAGGCACGACCCGGCGACGGCGTACATCGCGGCAACCCGCTATCAGCTCGACGACCTCCGTCCGTACCTCTTCAAGACGACCGACCACGGTCGCACGTGGACCGCGGTCACAAGAGGGATCGCCAAGGACGACTCCACCCGCGTGGTACGTGAGGATCCTGTTGCTCGAGGGCTCCTCTATGCCGGCACCGAGACCGGTCTGTATGTGTCCTTCGACGGGGGAACGCAGTGGCATCGCCTGCGGACGAACCTTCCTGTGGTGCCGATCCACGACCTGACGGTCAAGGACGATGACCTAGTCCTGGCGACACATGGAAGGGGCTTCTGGATCCTCGACGCGATCGGCGCGCTTCGGCAGGACTTCCTTCGTGCGACCCGCGGAGGCCAGCACCTATTCCTTCCCGGCACGACGGTCCGATTCAGGAGTGACGGCAAGTCGACCGCCGGGCCCAGCCCAGTGAGGAGCTACCGGCTGAGCCGCGGCAAAGCCCTGGCCTGGGCCAGCGGTCCCGGCTCGACCGAGGTACTCCTCGACGCCGGTACGAACCCGGACGACGGTGTCGTCGTGCGGTACTACCTGCCCGAGCAACATCGCGGCAGGATCAGCCTGACATTCCTCGACGCTCAGGGGTGCATCGTCCGCAAGTTCGATGATCTAACCGGCGTCCCCGGCCAGCGCGGGGTGAACTCCTTCGTTTGGAACATGCGTTTCCCGGGCGCCGCGGCGTTCAGCGGCGAGCAGGGCGGGGCGCCGGTCGGCCCTGGCCAGCCGACTGTCGGTCCCCTGGTCGCGCCTGGGTCTTTCGTCGTGCGGCTGAACATCGGCGGCACGGCAGTCTCGAGAAGGTTCGAGATCCGCGGGGATCCGCGCAGTACTGCGACCGCCGCGGACTTCGAGGAGCAACTGCAGCTGCTCCTGCGACTGCGGGACGCACTGTCCGAGGCGCATGGAGCGATCGACGCCATTCGTAGCCTTCTCGGGCGGCTCGACACTCTGGCGGCCGAGGGCTCGTCAGCATCACGACGTCGTCGGGTCGCGGCGCTCCACCTTAGGCTGAAGGAGATCGAAGGAGAATTGATCCAGGTCGAGGCACGGGG
>SHYN01000084.1 GCA_009692785.1 Chloroflexota bacterium
CCGCGGATCTTGAACGAGCCGGTCCGCTGGAGGTTCTCGAGCTTGAGGAACACCTCGGCGCCCGCCATCTCGCTGAAGGCCTCCGACCGAACGAGGGGCGTGCGATCGACGTGCGGGGCGATGAGCACCGCGGCTGCGGCCACCGCGGCTGCGGCCACCGCGGCGGCGTCAAGCTCGGCGGCAACGGCCATCAGGCGATCCGGTCGAACGCGCGACGCAGGCGGACGACGCCCTCTTCGATCCGATCGGGCGTCGGCGAGGAGTACGAGAACCGGAGCGCGTTCGAGAGGTCACGCTCCACGGCGAAGGCGTCTCCGGGAACAAAGGCGACGCGCTCCTCAAGCGCCACATCGAGCAGTCGTCGCGAGGAGATCCCCTCCGGCAGCGTGAGCCACAGGTAGAACCCGCCGTCGGGATCGGTCCAGTTGACCCCGGTGCCCGCAAAGTGCTTCGCGAGCGCCGAGCGGGCGCGGGCGTGCTTGTCCGCGTAGAGCGCGCGAAGGCTCGCCAGATGCACGTCGACACCGCCACGACGGTGGAAGGCGACCACGATCCGCTGGTTCAACATCGACGTGCATGAGTCCATCGTCTGCTTCGCCCGCGCGAAGCGGCCCACCGTCGCGGCATCGCTGATCGCCCACCCGATGCGCACGCCGGGGAGAAAGGTCTTGGAGAACGTGCCGATGTTGATCACGCCTTCGCCCGTGAGCGCGGCGATCGGGGCCAGGCGCGATCCCCGGAAGCGGAGCTCGCGGTACGGGTCGTCCTCGATGATCACGGCGTCGTACGACCGCGCGAGGGCAACGAGCTTTTCGCGTCGCTCCATGCTGAGCGTTCCCCCGGAGGGATTCTGGAAGTTCGGAACGATGAAGAAGAGACGGGGCCGCTCGCCGCGCTCGCGGAGCAGCCGCGCCGCCGCATCGACGTCCATGCCGTTCTCGTCCGCCGGGACCTCGAGCAGCCGCGCACCATGATTCCGTAGGCCCGAAAGGACGTTGGCGAACCCGGGTGATTCCACGACCGCAAGATCGCCGGGGCGAATGAAGATCCGCACCGCGATATCGACCGCCTGGATCGCACCCACCGTGATGCTCACGTCGTCGGCGCTCGCCGGCAGTCCCCATTCGCGCGCCGTCGCGGCGACGATCTCTCGGAGCTCGGGGTCCCCTTCCGTGATGCCGTATCCCAGCGGCAGGAGCCCGTCTCGCGAAAGGACGTCCGCAACGAGCTCGTCGGCCCGCGCCATGCGCAGGACCTCCGGCGCAGGTGAGCCGACCGCGAATGACACCGTGTCGGGATGAGCGCGTGCGACGATCCCGATCGTTTCGTCGATGAAGGACCCGTGGATCTCCCTGGCGACCTGGTCGAGCAGACCGAAGCCGATCGCGCCTCCCGACATGGCGGGCAGGATCTCGATGGTCTTGGCCTGGCTCAGGTCGGCGTCGGCCACGAGGAAACGCACATCCTCGCCGTCGACGAAGACCGTCACGAAGGGGCCGAATGCACCGTCACGGAGCACGCGTGCGGCGAGCTCTGGGTAGCGCGTTGTGATCTGGTCCACGACCTCGGTGAGCGTCACCGCGTCGACCGTGACGGTGACCGCGCCGCCGACCGCGGGCCGCAGCGGTGCCGGAAGACGGAGGTTCATCCTCGCGCCGTTGGATACGCCGCGAAGAAGTCATCGGCATCTGGCCCGATCGCCGGCGCCAGGCTCATCGCGTCGCCGTGGCCCTGCTTGTAGCCGCTGCCGGTCAGGTAGAGGACGACGCGCTCGCCATCCTTGAAGACGCCTCGCCGGGCCATCGCCCGCGCGGCCGCCACGACCACGCCGCCCGCGGGCTCCACCGAGATGCCCTCGGTGCGAGCAGCGAGCTCGCAGCCCAGGGCGACGTCCTCTTCGCTCACGGACGCGGCCGACCCGCCGGTGCGCTTCACCACCTGGACCGCGCCGTCACCGTCGGCCGGCGCTCCGATCGCGAGCGACCGGGCGATCGTCCGAGCTACGCGGACCGGGCGCACGGCGCGCATCCCGTCGAGGATCGCGTCGGTGACGGGCGCGCAGCCCGACGGTTGCGCCGCGCTGATCCGCATCGGGGCGTCCGGAACGACACCGGAGGCCACAAGCTGCGCCGCGGCGGTCGCCGTGCGGGTAAGAAGCGCTCCGGAACCCACCGGAACGATGACGTGATCGGGCAGTCGCCATCCCAGCTGCTCGGCGATCTCGAAAAGGATGGTCTTGCTGCCCTCCGCGTAGTACGGGCGCAGCGTGAAGTTCACGAAGCCCCATCCGGGCACCTCGTCGACAAGACGGCCACAGAGTCGGTTCACCTGGTCGTAGGTTCCGTTCACGCGTATGACGACCGCTCCGTACGATGCGGCGCCCATGATCTTTGAGAGCTCCGTGTCGGCGGGGACGAAGACGAATGCCGGCATTCCGAGACGGGCGGCGGCGGCGGCCACGGCTCCGGCAAGATTGCCCGTCGACGCACAGGCGAGCGTCGTCAGACCGAGCTCCACCGCGCGTGCCGAGGCCACCGCGACCGGACGATCCTTGAACGAGAGGGTGAGGTTCCGGGTGTCGTCCTTGATCATGAGTCCGGGCACGCCGATCGCCGCGCCGAGACGCGGCGCCGGGACCAGGACGGTCATCCCGACCGGCCACTGGCCGGCCGCGGGCCGGGACGGAAGGAGCGGCGCATAACGCCAGAGCGTGTCTGGCCCCGCCTCGATCGTCCGCCGCAGGTCGCTCCGTGCGAGCGCGGCCGTGTCGTACTCGGGCTCGATCGGACCAAGGCAGTCACCGCAGACGTAGCGCTCATCCGCGGGCTGCAGCAGACCGCAGGCGCGGCAGCGGACGCCGAGCAGAGCCTCGTTTCGCGCGACCGCCAGCTTCATCAACCGGTCACGGCGCCTTCCGAGGCGGAGGAAACGAGACGAGCATATTTTGCAAGCACACCCAAAGGATACCGGAGGTCGGGGGCCTTCCACGCCGCGAGTCGCTCTCGCAGCTCGCTCTCCGAGACCTCCAGGTCGATCCGGCCGCGCGCCGGATCGATGACGATCTGGTCGCCCTCGCGGACCGCGGCGATGGGCCCACCGACCTGCGCCTCAGGCGCGATGTGCCCGACGACCGTGCCGTGCGTCGCACCGGAGAATCGCCCGTCGGTGATGAGCGCGACCTTTGTGTGCAGGCCGGCCCCGACGATCGCGCCCGTGACCTGGAGCATCTCACGCATCCCGGGGCCACCTTTTGGCCCCTCGTAACGGATGACGACGACGTCGCCCGCCCTGATTCCGCCGCGCTCGACCTCGACGAAGGCATCCTCTTCGCGATCGAACACCCGCGCTCGGCCGCGAAAAACGGCGGCCGCGTCGTGGCCCGAGACCTTGGCCACCGCGCCGTCCGGCGCGAGCGACCCGCGAAGGATCACAAGGCCACCGCTCGCGGCGATCGGGGCGGCGAGCGTCCGCACGACCTCCTGCGCAGGCGTCTCGACCGCCCCGCGCGCTTCCTCGCCGATCGTTCGGCCGGTCACGGTCGCTGCGCCTTCGTGCAGAAGCCCGGCGTCGGCGAGGCGCCTCAGCACGAGCCTGATCCCACCCGCGCGCTGCAGGTCCACGGCCGTGAAGCGGCCCCACGGTTTCATGTCCGCGAGAAGCGGCGTGCGCGCCGAGATCCGCTGGAAGTCGTCGAGCGCAAGGGCGACGCCCGCTTCGCGCGCCGTCGCGAGAAGGTGGAGGACGGCGTTCGTGGATCCCCCGGTTGCCATGACAGCGGCGATCGCGTTCTCCAGACCCGCTTTTGTGATGATCGAGCTCGGCCGAATGTTCTTCCTCAGAAGATCCATGACGAGCCGTCCGGCCGCTCTGGCGACCTCTCGGCGTTCCGGCGCGGTGGCGGGCACCCCCGAGGAGCCGGCCGGCGAGATGCCGAGTGCCTCGTAGGCCGTTGCCATCGTGTTTGCCGTGAACTGGCCGCCGCAGGCACCGGCCGCGGGGCAGGCCGCCGTCTCGAGCTCGTGGAGCTCGGCGTCGGTCATCTTTCCCGACGCGTGCGCACCCACCGCCTCGAACACGTCACCGATCGTCACGTCTCGACCCTGGAAGCGGCCGGGCATGATCGAGCCGCCGTAGAGCATGAGCCCTGGAATGTCGAGGCGAGCGAGCGCCATCACCGAGCCGGGGATCGTCTTGTCGCATCCACTGATCGCGACGAGCCCATCAAAGCTGTGCCCTCGGGCGACGAGCTCGATGGAGTCGGCGATGACCTCCCGCGACACGAGCGATGACTTCATGCCCTCGGTCCCCATCGCAATGCCGTCGGAGACCGCGATGGTGTTGAGCTCGACCGGCGTGCCCCCCGCCTCGCGGATCCCCTCCTTCACCCATGCGGCCACATCCCGGAGGTGAAAGTTGCAGGGCATGATCTCGATCCAGGAATGGGCCACGCCGATGAGCGGGCGCGCGAAATCTGCATCGCCGTAGCCGACGGCTCGCATCATCGCCCGCGACGGGGCGCGCTCTGGGCCATCGAGCATGACGCGGCTGTTTCGCCGTGGATCGCTCGTCACTTCTTGCCGGCGGTCATACCGGGGATCACGCGCCTGGGAAGCCACGGCATCATGTCGCGCAGCTGCCGGCCGACCCGCTCGACGAGCTGGTCCTGCTCCTTCGCTCTGGTCGCGAGGAGGTTCGGTGCACCCGCACGCGACTCCGCGATCCAGCCCTTCGCCCACGTCCCGTCCTGGATCTCGCCGAGGATCTTCTTCATCGCCGCCTTCGAGTGGTCGTCGATGACCTTCGGTCCGGAGGTGTAGTCACCATATTCCGCGGTGTCGCTGACGGAGTAGCGCATGTAGGAGAGGCCACCTTCATAGATGAGATCAACGATGAGCTTCAGCTCGTTCATGCACTCGAAGTACGCGACCTCCGGTTGGTAGCCTGCGTCGACGAGCGTCTGGAACCCGGCCTTCATGAGCTCGGATACGCCGCCGCAGAGGACCACCTGCTCGCCGAAGAGGTCGGTCTCGACCTCCTCCTTGAAGGTCGTGGCGATCACACCGGCGCGCGTGCTGCCGATCGCCTGCGCGTAGGCCAGCCCCGTCGCCTGCGCCGTGCCGCTCGAATCCTGGTGGACCGCGATGAGGGCGGGCACGCCGCGGCCTTCGACGAAGACCTCGCGCATGCGATGGCCCGGCGCCTTTGGCGCGACGAGGACCACGTCGACGTCCTTGGCGGGGTCGATCTCCTTGTAGTGCACGGAGAAGGCGTGGGCGACGATGAGCGTGCGGCCCTTCTTCATCGAGGGGGCGATCTGCGACCAGATCGCGCGGTGCTGGGTGTCCGGTGCGAGGATCACGACGATGTCGGC
>SHYN01000085.1 GCA_009692785.1 Chloroflexota bacterium
CTGATCCTGGACGCGGCGGGAAGCGATCCGCTGGGCCTCCGGCCGCCGGTGAGGGTGCGCGAGACGCCGCTGCCGAACGAGCTCTGCGCCCTTGGGACACCGCTCGGCCAGGGGTTCGACCGCCGCTGCGACTTCACGGCGCGGCTCGTGCCCGGCGCGGAACCATATCGGGTGACCCTGGACGAGACCTGGGAGGGGACGGCGCTGCTCCAGCGTCTTGTGGTCCGGGAGGCATCGTCGGCTGCCCCGGCGTATGCCGTGACCACGCGCAGCATCTCCAACCTCGGCGCCACTCGCCTCAGCCAGGTGGCGCTCCTTCGGGCGACGCCGCGGGAGGACCATCTGGCGTTCAGCGTGGGCAACTGCGGAGCGGTCATCTGCGGTCAGCACGACATCGTGATCCTCGGTGTGCAGGGCGGCGGCGTTCGAGAGCTCCTGCGGACAAGGCTCGGCCGCGCCGGCGGCTTCGAGGTGCAGGAGGGAGGCCTCGCGACCGTCGACCCGTACGTGGCTGCGGGCAGCAGCGGCCCGGCCGGCTTCACGCTGCGGACCTACGCCTGGGATGGCCGAGAGTACGCGTTCCGGGCCGTCGGTCTGCGACCCCCGCCGGCTCCCTCACCGTCAGTGCGGTGAGCGGCGCCGGTCTGTCGAGGGCCATCGTGCGCACGCCAAGAGCGCCGCCGCCATGGAGGCTGCTCGTAGACTGTCGCTCGTGAGCGACGCTTCAGGTCCGGCGATCGGCTCGTTGTCCCTCGTCGCGGTGCGCCTCGGTGCGACTCTTGCGGGCCTCGCGCTCGCGTTCGCGATCGTCATCGGGGCGTTCATCGTCAGCACCGTGGTGTCTGTGAACGAGCCCGCAGCTGTACCTGCGCCGCGCGCGACCGCGGTCGCCACGCCCCCCGCCTCGGTCCCTGTGCCGGCCACCCTGGTCCCGGTTCCCGTGGCGGCAGCGGCGACACCCGCGCCGACGACCGCTCCCACGGCGGCTCCCGCGCCGCCGGCGGTGGTGGCGATCCCCTATTCACATGCCCTTGGCAATTACGTGGCGCTCAACGTGCGAGCCGGGACGGCCTTCGCTGCTCCGCTCGCCGGCACGATCCAGATCCAGCTCTGGCAGTACGTCAACGGTCAGATCCTCCAGAACGCGAACGACAGCACGCGTCCGGTGTTCCCATACATCAGGCTCGTGGCGGGAGATCGCCTCATGATCTATCGCGTCGGGGCGCTCACCAAGGACACCGAGCTTCTCGTCCAGAACGGCGCGACGGTGAAGGTCGGCGATCCGCTGTTCAGGGTCGTCGGGAGCGGCTCGTCCTCGTGGAGCACCTTTTACGACGACGGGATGAGCTCGCAGGTGCTCGTATCGCTCGTCTCGCTCTCGAGCGGCCGCGAGCTTGACCCGCTCCCGTTCCTGCCCCTGAAGTGATCCAGCGTCGAGGTAACCGAGGGAGTCAGCGACGACGAGGACCAGCGGTTGGCTCCACTTCGCAAACGGTGAGTGGCCAAGCCTAGCGGTGAGTCGCTGACAACCGATCAGGAGGGTCCGGCTGCGATGCGAACGATGCGGTCGTCGGCTCCGACCGGTGAGCCGCGGCCGTCGCGGTTGCTCGTCGTGAGGTAGAGGGCACCGTCCGGGCCGCGAACGACCGCGCGCAGGCGCCCGTATTTTCCTCGGTAGAGGACCTCGGCCGAGGTCACGCTCGTTCCGTTCACCGCGAGACGGCGGAGCGTGGTGTCCTTGAGCGTCGCGACGAAGAGGGAACCCGTCCAGGCGCCCCAGGCCGGGCCGGTGACGAACGCGCCACCGGAGGTGGCGAAGGTGACGCTGCCCGAAGACCACGCCGGGTCGACGAAACCGCGCGCCGCGCCGCCGCTTTGGCGAGTGATCGGCCAGCCGTAGTTCGCACCCGGCCGGATGACATTCACCTCGTCGTCGTCGTTCTCCCCGTGCTCGACCGCAAAGGGTGTGCCGGTGCCCGGCTGGAAGTCGATCCCCTGTGGGTTCCGGTGGCCGGTCGAGTAGGCAACGGTCCGTGCCTGGGCGCCCGGGAGGATCGGGTTGTCCGCGGGTACTGAGCCGTCGGTGTTGAGCCGCAGGATCTTGCCGTTCAGACCATTCGGATCCTGCGCGAGCGCGGTGTTGCCGGCGTCGCCCATCGTTGCCCAGAGCTTGCCATCAGGGCCAAAGTGCAGGCGGCAGCCATCGTGGTTCCCCGCCGCACGCATCCCGCGGACGAGCACCGTATCAAGGGCAAGGGCGTTGCCGCTCGTCCGGTAACGGAGGATCTGGTTCTGCGTGCCGCCATCGTTCCGTGTCGCGCAGAGGTAGAGGAGTCCGTTCGTCGCGAAGTCCGGATCGAGCGCGATCCCCAGGAGCCCGGACTCGCCGTTCTGCACCACCTGGGCGATCGCCACGTTCGCAAGGCGCGCGGCGCCCGGTGCGCCACTCGCAAAGATGAGGACGTTGCCGGCGCGCTCGGTGACGAACATCCGGCCGTCCGGGGCGAAGACGAGGTCCCACGGAACGCTCAGACCCGACTGGATCACCACGTCGGTGAGGGCGGGCGCGCGCCCCGGGTCGGCGGCGCGCGGCCCGGGCGGCGCGGGCGCTGGCTCGGGCGTCGCCGCCGGCGGCGAGGTGGGCACGAGCGGGGACACGCTGGGCGAGACAAGCGGCCGGGGGCTCGGGCTCGCCGCCGCGGGCGCCGGAGGCGGAGCGGCGGACGGAGCGCTGGCGGAGACCTCCGGACCTTTGGGCGCGGCCTCGCTGCTTGCCGCCGTGCCCGCCGGGATACCGCCACACGAGGCCGTAAGGAGGAGTATCGCGGCGCAGTTTGACCACATCATACGGACCATCGCCGCATCCTATGGCCGCGCCACTACGCTAGGAGCGCCCGATGCGTATCTTTCGCCGGCCGAGCACGCTGGCTGAGGCCCTGACCCTGGCCGCCGTGCTTGGCGTCGTCGCCCTGATCCTTTTCATCAATTTTGGGGTATGGCAGGTCTCGCGCACCGTGGTGGCGGTCTCGAGCGATCCCTTCCGCGACCTCCCATTCGTCCTGAGGCCCTCGGCCGATGGCTCGGCGCGACAGCCTGGTCTTGCCGGCGCATTCGCTCGCGGTGATCGCGTCAACCTCCTGCTGCTGGGGTATGGGGGCGCCGGCCACGACGGCCCGTTCCTCACGGACAGCCTCATGCTCGTGTCCCTCAACGGGCTCGAGGGCGCGGCGACGCTCATCTCGATACCGCGCGACGTCTGGGTCACCATCCCGAAGGGGAAGTACAACCCGGCGTTCCAGGCGAAGATCAATGAGGCCTTCGCCATCGGCGCGAACCGCGCTGACCGCGACGAGGGGATGCGCCTCGCGGCCGCCGTGGTCTCCGATGTTCTCGGGATCACGATCGAGCGCACAGTGGCGCTCGACTTCCGCGCCTTCAAGACTGTTGTCGATCGCATCGGCGGGATCGAGGTCACCGTCGACCGCGCGTTCTCCTCCATCTATCCCGCGAGCGAGACCGACGAGTCCTGGATCGAGATCAGCTTCAAGGCCGGGCCCCAGCACCTGGACGGCGAGGCCGCGCTCCGCTATTCACGGGCGCGGTATGCGGACGGGCCCGAGGGCTCAGACTTCGCCCGCTCCGCTCGCCAGCAGAAGGTCATCCTCGCCACGCGCGACAAGGTCGCGGCGACGGGGGCGGCGCAGACCCTCCTTGGTCTCCTCGACGCGCTCCGGGACAACGTCCGCACGGATCTCTCGCTCGCCGACATGCGTGCGCTGGGCGAAGTCGCGAAGAACTATGACGACGCGAGCACCGTGCGCGGGGCGCTCACGAACCAGAACCTGCTGCAGAATTACAATATCCGGTTCGCCGACGGTCTGGGCTTCACGCTCCAGCCGCGGGTGGAGGGGTTCGGCGAGGTGCGGGCATACGTGCGTCGCCTGTTCGACAGTCCCGGCAGTCTGCGCGAAGACCCTCTCGTCGCGGTGCAGGTGAGCGAGCGTCGATCGAACGCCGGTGCGCAGGCCGTCGATCGACTCTCTGACCTCGGCTTTCGCGCGCGGCTTGAGGTCGTTGCCGGTGACGACCCCGGGTCGACCGTGGTGAGCGGTGGCGCGGTCGACAGCGTGGGTTTCCTTGCCACGTACTTCTCCGGCCACCGCGCCGACCTCGCCGGTGCCGTCGTGGTGCGACTCGGCACTGACTGGCAGTCGCCCAAGCCCTTTACCTCGAGCCTCGGTGTGCCCCCTCCCGCGAGCCCCACAGCCGCGCCGCGCTCGGCGAGTCCTTCGGTCCAGCCGTCGCCGTCACCCAGCGCCGTGCCGAGCCCGAGTGCTACTCCGAGCACGCGTCCGTCGCCGAGCCGCACGCCGGATCCTGTGGAGCGATAGCGCCGGATGACAGCAGAAGCCCGTCGTCAAGGAACGGGATCCGTCCCGCTACGGGTCGCGGTCGCCGGTGGCACCGGGTTCGTCGGCGGGGCCATTGCCGCGGAGCTGCGCAGGCGTGGTGAGGCGGTCGTCGTGCTCTCGCACCGAACGACGCGCGCGGGTTTGGCGAGGGACCAGAGCGCCGTGCTCGCGGAGGGCATCGCCGTCCGACGGGCGAACGTTGCCGACCCTGGCACGCTGACCGACGCGCTCGCGAACGTTGATGCGCTCGTGATCAGCCTCGCGTTCCCGAATTCGCCGATGGAGGTGCCGAGGAGCGGCTTCACCTTTGACGCGGTGGACGCGACGGGGACGGAGCGGCTCGTGACTGCCGCGAAGGTGGCGGGGATCCTCCGGCTCGTCTATCTCTCCGGTGCAGGGGCCGCACCGAACACCGCGCGGGCGTGGTTCCGCGCGAAGTGGCGCGCGGAGGAGGCGGTCCGTGGCTCGGGGATCCCCTACACGATCATCCGACCGACCTGGATCTACGGACCGCGCGACGTTTCACTGAATCGCTTCCTCACCTTCGCGCGGCTGCTCCCGTTCGTGCCGCTCACCGGAGACGGCCGGCAATTGCTCGCGCCGGTCTTTATCGATGATGTCGCGCGTCTCGCCGCCGACGCGCTCCAGGGCGACAGCGCGGCGCGCGACCAGGTCTTCGAGATCGGTGGACCGGATACCCTCACGATGCGCGAGATCATCCGCGTCGCGCTCCGGGTGGCCGGGCTCCGCCGGCCGCTGCTTCCGGCGCCGGCCGGACTTGTGAGGCTCGCGGCCTGGCCGCTCCAGTTCCTGCCCACACCTCCGCTCACCCCGGACGCCGTCGATTTCATCAATCAACCGGCGATCGTCGATACCGCGCCCCTCCTCGCGCGGATGCCGCGGCGCCTCACGCCGCTTGCCGAGGGCCTCGGGACCTACCTCGGCGA
>SHYN01000086.1 GCA_009692785.1 Chloroflexota bacterium
GCCGCTCTTCCTCGTCCATCGTGTCCTCCTCGACGGTGCATTCCCGTCGCGGAGGCTATGGAGCACGCCGGCCTCAGTCGGTCGACGATGTCAGCGATGTGATGGCGGTGACGTTGTCAGCGATGTGATGGCGGGAACCCGCTAGTGTTCAGGGCGAGCCCGACGGACGGGTCCACCTACCGGCTCTGAATCGGCGGCGGCCACCGTATGTCGGCCTAGCGCTTCCGGGGCGCGACCTTCAATGAGCCCACATGGCGAGGACCGGGCTCGCGGGCAGCCGGGCCGATCGCCTCCGCGAGCGTGGTCGCGATGAACTGATTCATGCTCACGCCTTCGTGCTTGGCTCGCGTCATGACGCGGCGGTGCAGGCTCTTGGGCATCTGTACGAGAACCTTGCCGCCGTAGCCACTCGACGGTTCCGGAATGCTCAGGCACTGCTCAAGGTGGAACGCCACCGGTCCGGCGCGGAGTGCCGCGACCGTCCGGTCGTGGAGCTCGCGGAGGCGCGCCAGGCCGAGGTCGCTCGGGCTGAAGACCGGTGTGCCTTCGACAAGTCGCACGCGAGGACACTACGCGAGGAGCGTGCGGACCACCATCTGGAGCACCCCGCCGTGGCGGAGGTACGCAACGTCCGTCGCATTGTCGATGCGTGAGCGCACGTGGAAGGCAACGACCGTGCCATCCGCGCGCTTCGCCTCCACCGAGAGGAGCTGCTTGGGCGCGAGGCCCGCGCTGAGCCCGCGGATCGTGAAGGACTCGCGGCCGGTGAGGCCGAGCGACGTGCTCGAAACGCCGGGGAGGAATTCACAAGGGAGCACGCCCATCCCGACGAGGTTGGCGCGATGGGTCCGCTCGAACGACTCGGCGATGACCGCCTTGACGCCAAGGAGGTTCGGTCCCTTCGCGGCCCAGTCGCGTGACGAGCCGGTGCCGTACTCCTTGCCCGCAAGAACGATGAGCGGCGTGCCTTCCGCGAGGTACTGCATCGCGGCGTCGTAGGGAGACATCTCGGCGCCGTCCGGGAGGTGGGCCGTCCAGGCGCCTTCGCGCTCGTGGGTGAGCCTGTTCCTGAGGCGGATGTTCGCGAACGTGCCGCGCATGAGGATCTCGTGGTTGCCGCGTCGCGCGCCGTACTGGTTGAAATCGGCGAACGCGACGCCCTTTGCGCCCAGGTACTGACCGGCGGGGCTTTTCGCGGAGAAGCTCCCCGCGGGCGAGATGTGGTCGGTCGTGATCGAATCGCCGACCCAGGCGAGGACCCGGGCGCCGACGATGTCGGTGACCGGCGGCGGCGTGGGCTGGACGTCCTTGAAGAACGGAGGCTCCTGCACATATGTCGAATCGGCGTCCCACCTGTAGAGCGGGCCGGTCAGCGAGTCCATCGTCTGCCAGTGCGGGTCGCCGGTGAAGACCCGGCCGTACTCCTGCTCGAACTGCTCCTTCTTGACGCTCGCCGCGACCGTCGCCGCGACCTCCTGGGGGGACGGCCAGATGTCCCTCAGGAACACCGGCGTTCCGTCCTTCCCGATGCCCAGCGGCTGTGTGGTGAGATCCGTGAGCACGGTGCCGGCGAGCGCGTAAGCGACGACGAGCGGCGGCGAAGCAAGATAGGACGAGCGCACGAGCGGGTGGACCCGGCCCTCGAAGTTGCGGTTACCCGAAAGTACGGCGACGACGTTGAGGTCGCCCTCGGTCACGGCCGCCTCGATCTCCGGGCTCCCGAGCGGTCCGCTGTTCCCGATGCAAGTAGTACACCCGTAGCCGACGAGCGTGAAGCCGAGCTGGTCGAGGTACGTGGTGAGGCCGGCGTCGTCCAGGTAGCGCGTGACGACGCGCGATCCGGGCGCGAGGCTCGGCTTCACCGTGGCCGGCACGCTGAGCCCGCGTTCGACCGCGTTCCTCGCGAGGAGACCCGCGGCGACCATGACCGAGGGGTTAGAGGTATTCGTGCACGAGGTGATCGCCGCGAGGACGACCGAGCCGTCGGTCACGCCGGCGCGGACCGCGACCGCGACTCCCGTGCCCCCGTCCTTCTTTGGGCCGGCGGCCTTCTCGAACGAGGCGCGAACGCCCGGCAGGCTCACCCGGTCCTGCGGCCGCTTGGGGCCGGCGAGGCTCGGCTCCACCGTGCCGAGGTCGAACTCGATGAGCTCGCTGAAGACCGGGGTGGGCGTGGTGTCGGTGCGGAAGAGGCCCTGCGCCTCCAGGTAGGCACGCGCGAGCGGCACGGCGTCGCCGCGGCCGGTCGTCTCGAGGAACTCGAGCGAACGCGCATCGGCTGGGAAGAGCGCTGCGGTCGCCCCGTAGTCAGGGCACATGTTCGAGAGCGTCGCGCGGTCGGGGATCGAAAGGCTCGACAGGCCGGCGCCGCAGAACTCGACGAACTTGTCGACGACGCCGTGCTTACGGAAGAGCTCGGTGAGCGTGAGCACGAGGTCGGTCGCGGTCGTGCCGGGGTTGAGCGAGCCCGAGAGGCGCACGCCGATCACCACCGGCCAGGGCAGGTACATCGGCTGACCGAGCATCGCGGCCTCGGCCTCGATCCCGCCGACGCCCCAGCCGAGGATTCCGAGCCCGTTGACCATCGTCGTGTGCGAGTCGGCGCCCACGAGCGTGTCGTAGATCGCGACACCGTCCACGATCTGGACCAGGCGCGAGAGCCGCTCGAGGTTCACCTGATGGCAGATGCCCATGCCCGGCGGGACCACCCGGAAATTGGTAAAGGCCTGTTGCGCCCAGCGGATGAGCGCGTACCGCTCGCCGTTCCTCTGGAACTCGCGCTCGATGTTCTTGACGTAGGCGTCGGCCTCGCCGAAGACGTCCACCTGGACCGAGTGATCGACGACGAGGTCGACCTGGACCAGCGGATTGATCCGCTGCGGATCCTTGCCCGCGCGCTGGAGCGCCTGGCGCATCGCCGCGAGATCGACGACCGCCGGCACTCCGGTGTAATCCTGCAGCAGCACGCGGCTCGGGGTGAAGGGAAGCTGCGCCGACTCGGGTGGCGGCGCCGGCCAGATCGCGAGTGCCTTGACGTCGGTGTCGCTTGCTCTGCCGGCCTCGCGCTCGCGCAAGAGTCCTTCGAGGAGGATCTTGACGGTGAAGGGAAGCCTCGACGGATCGCCGATCCCCGCTTCGCGCAGCGCGTCGAGGCGGTGGAACTGAAGGGTGGTCCCGGGAAGCGCGGTGAGGGTCGGGTCCATGACCTGATGCTAAACCGGAGGCGCGTCGGGCGCGGTCAGAAGGGCGGCCAGGGGACCGCGGGCCAGCCGGGGCTTGGGAAGGGGTAGGTGCCGTTCGCGAGGAGCCGGTCGACGCGCGCGATGGTCGCGCGCACCTCGGGGCGGGAGAGCAGGCTGCGCAGCGCCCGGCCGAGGTCGCCGTCGAGCGCGGCGCGGATGGTGCGGAGCGCGGCGAGCTCATCCTCGGCGAACGGTTCCCCTCGCCAGCCCCAGAGGATCGTGCGGAGCTTGGGGTAGGTCGAGAAGCAGACCCCGTGGTCCACGCCGAGGATCCGGCCGCCCGGCGTGGGGAGAAGGTGGCCACCTTTTCGGTCGGTGTTGTTCACGACCGCATCGAACGCCGCGATCCGGCGCAGCCGCTCGTCGCCCGCGGTGAGCAGCTCGGCCACATCGACCGTTTCATCGACGTCGATCCACAGTTGGGCCATGCCCGGACCGTGCGGCCCCTCGTCACGGAGGACGGTGGGCGGGGCGACGCCCCAGCCGCTCGCTTCCGAGACGAGGTACGCCGCGACCTCGCGGTGGGCGAGCGTGCCGTCGGGAAAGTCGTCGAGTGGTCGCTCGCCCGCCGTCGGCTTATAGACGCATCGCGCCGTCACGCCTTCGAGGGCGACCGCGCCCAGGAAGGAAGCGTTCGAGGCGTAGACGAGGCGCCCCTCCAGGGTCAGGGTCCCTTCGCGCAGGAGGCGCTCGGTGTCGGGGGTCACCCCTTAATAGTGTGCCGCCGACTCGACTCTTGGCTTCACGCGTCGGATCGCCAATCCGACGGCACGTCGACAAACGACCGATCGAGGTCCGCCGTCGACGCGCACCCGAGCAGCTTGAGCGTGCGGACGACGTCGGCGCGCAGGATCTCGATCGCGCGGGCGACGCCGGGCCCGCCGCCCGCCGCGACGCCGTAGGCGTAGGCGCGCCCGATCAGCACCGCGCGCGCCCCGAGGCAGAGCGCCTTGACGATGTCGCTGCCGCGGCGAATGCCGCCGTCCATCAGCACCTCGGCCCGCCCGTTCACGGCGGCGACGACCTCGGGCAGCACGCGCAGCGTCGGCGCAACGCCATCGAGCTGGCGGCCGCCGTGGTTCGACACGACGATCGCGGTTGCGCCTTCGTCGATCGCGCGCCGCGCGTCGTCCCCCGTGTGCACGCCTTTGACGACGATCGGTCCGTTCCACTCCTCGCGGATCCACCGGAGATCCTGCCACGACACCATCGACTGCTCAAGCGCCGTGCCGACGTCCGCGTACTGCATCGGTCCGTCGGGGAGCACGACGTTGGGAAACGTCATCAGCCCGCCGTCGGACAGGAACCCGGCCAACCATCCCGGTCGCGCGAGGAACTGCGACACGAACGGCAGCATCGACCAGACGCGGCGGGTGAGCAGCTCTTTGGTGCCGTTGCGCACATCGCGCTCGCGAAGGCCGGCCACGGGCGTGTCGATCGTGACGACGAGCGCCGAGACGCCCGCGGCGCGCGCACGCGCGATCGTCTTCTTCGCGATGTCGTGTCCGCCGAGCAGATACAGCTGATACCAGACCGGACCGGTCGAAGCGGCGCGCACTTCTTCCAGGGTCGAGCCGGAGAGCGTCGAGAGCGTGTAGGCGGTGCCGGCAGCGCCGGCGGCCTTCGCGGCGACCGCTTCGCCGTGCGGGTAGAACATGCGCGTGCTGCCGATCGGCCCCAAGAGAAACGGCAGCGCCAGCGGCGTCCCGAGCACCGTCGTGCGGATATCGCAGGCTGCGGTGGCGACGGCGCAGCGCGGACGGAACGTCACGGTGTCGAACACGCCGCAGTTGCCGCGCAGCGTGACCTCGTCGCCGGCGCCGCCGTCGATGTAGTCGAACACCACGCGCGGCAGGCGGCGTTCGGCGAGGCGGCGGAGGTCGGCGATGTTCACGACGTCGTGAGCAGTGAGCCGTCCCACGCGGAGATTCTAGTCATTGCTGTGCACCGTGGTCGCGGCGGAGCCTAGCCTACGGAGATGCTCCGCAATCCTCTCACGGCGCTCGGCAACGCGAACTATCGCCTCTATGTCTTCGGCCAGATCGTGTCGCAGAGCGGCCACTGGATGCAGCGGATC
>SHYN01000087.1 GCA_009692785.1 Chloroflexota bacterium
GGCACGATGCGCGCCGACGGCTGGGCACGACTGCCGCTCATCCGGATGACGAACGTGTCGGTCATGCCGGGCACCGCCGGCACGCTCGAGGATCTCATCGCGTCGACCGACGAGGGGATCCTCATGGACACGAACCGCTCGTGGTCCATCGACGACCGCCGGCTCAACTTCCAGTTCGGCACCGAGATCGGCTGGGAGATCAAGGGTGGGAAGCGCGGCGCGATGCTGCGCAACGCCACGTACACCGGCATGACGCCGGAGTTCTGGGGCTCGTGCGACGCCGTCTGCTCGGCGAGCGAGTGGGTCATGTGGGGCACGCCCAACTGCGGCAAGGGCCAGCCCGGCCAGATCGGTCACACCGGTCACGGCGCCGCGCCCGCCCGATTCCGCAACGTCAAGGTCGGGGTCGTCAGATGAGCGCGAGCGAGCGGCGGCCCCGCCGGGCTCGAGCCGTGAGGCGGCACCGGGCCGTGCCCGGTGTGAAGACATGACTCTGCTCGGTCAGGACGAGCTCACGAGGATCGCGGAGGCGGCGCTCCACCACGCAACGGGCGACGCGGCTGAGGCCGTTGTCATCGTGCGCACCGGCGCGCTCACGCGCTTCGCGAATGCCGCGATCCACCAGAACATGGTGAGCCGCGAGGTCGACCTCCGCGTGCGCGTCGCGGTGGGCAAACGCGTCGCGATCGTCGCCACCAATCGGGTCGACCCAGAGGGCATCGCGCAGGCCGCGCGCGACGCGAGCGAGCTCGCGCGGCTCTCGCCCGAGAACGAGCGGTTTGCCGGGATCCCCGAGCCACGGCCGATCCCTCCCGCGCCCTCCGCCTATCGGGCCCGCACCGAAGCGGCAACGCCGCTCGATCGCGCGCGCCTCGCGAAGGTGATCTGCGACGCGTCGCTCGCCAAGGGCCTGCGCGCCGCGGGCTTCGTTTCCACCGACACCCAGGAGATCCTCGTCGCGAACTCGCGCGGGGTCCGCGCGTACACGCCGCAGACGATCGCGGAGGCGCAGGCGGCGGTCATCGGGGACGAGGGCTCGTCGTTCGCGCAGCGCGTGACGCTTGACGTCGCCGACTGCGACGCGCAGGCCGTGGCCGATGAGGCTGTGGCCAAGGCGATCCTCGCGCAGCGACCGCGCGATCATCCGCTCGGCCCGACCGAGGTGGTCCTCGAGGCCTACGCGGTGCGCGACATCATCGGCTTTCTCGGCAGCCAGCTCACCGGCATGGCGGTCGAGGAGGGTCGCTCGTTCGTCGGCGGCAGGCTGGGCGAGCGCGTCACCGGCTCGCTCACGTTCACCGATGACGCCTTCGATCCGCAGGGCGTGTCGCGACCGTTCGACTTTGAAGGCCAACCGACCGAGCGCCTCGTGCTCATCGACAAGGGCATCTCGCGCGCCGTCGTCTACGACGCTGCGTCCGCGCTGCGCGCCGGGACGCGGCCCACTGGGCATGCGTTGCCGCCGAACCGCTTTGCCCCGGCTAGCGCAATGAGCCTTCGGCTCGAGGCGGGCGAGCGGAGCCGCGAGGAGCTCATCAGAGGAGTGAAGCGCGGCGTCCTCGTCACGCGCTTCTGGTACACCCGCTGGGTCCACCAGCTCCGCACGATCGTGACGGGGATGACGCGCGACGGCGTCTTCGCGATCGAGGACGGCGAGATCGCCTACCCCGTGAAGAACTTCCGCTTCACCCAGTCGTATCACGAGGCCCTCGCCTCGGTCCAGGGCGTGGGGAAGGACCTGTCGCTCCTCGTCGGCGCCGAGCAGTTCGGCCTCAGCCTTTCGTGGAACCGCGTCCCCGCGCTCCACCTCGGCACCTTCGCCTTCACCGGCGCGACGCAGCACTAGCCGTGCGTGAGACCGTCGCGATCCTCGACTACGGGTCGCAGTACACGCAGGTCATCGCGCGCCGCGTGCGCGAGGCGGGCGTGTACTGCGAGGTGTTCGCGCACGACGTGAGCGCCGGCGAGCTCACCGCGCGCGGCGTGCGGGCGGTCATCCTCTCCGGCGGGCCGGCGAGCGTCCACGAGGCGGGCGCGCCCTCGATCGACCGGACGATCCTCGATGCGTTCCCGGTCCTCGGCATCTGCTACGGCATGCACCTCATGGCTCAGGTCCTCGGCGGGGCGGTCGCGGCCGAGGGCAAGCGCGAGTACGGTCCCGCCGAGTTCGAGTCGCTTCCGCCCGCGTCGGCGCTCTTCGCTGGGCTCGCGCCGCGCGAGCGGGCGTGGATGAGCCACGGCGATTCGGTGAGCCGCCTTCCCCAGGGGTTCCACGCGATCGCCCGCACCGACCGGCTCGCGGCCGCCGCGATGAGCGACGGCGCGCGCCGCTTTGGCGTGCAGTTCCATCCGGAGGTCGCGCACACCCCGAACGGCACGCTCATCATCCGGAACTTCCTCTTCAACGTCTGCGGGCTCACCGGCGACTGGACGCCCGCGGCGTTCGTCGAGGAGGCGATCCGCGAGATCGAGGTCGCAGTCGGAGCGCGGCACGCCGTCTGCGGGCTCTCCGGTGGGGTGGACTCCGCGGTCGCCGCGGCGCTCGTGGCGCGCGCGATCGGCAATCGGCTCACCTGCGTGTTCATCGACACCGGGATGCTGCGCAAGGACGAGAACCGTGAGGTCGTCGCGGCGTTCGGCGAGCGCGTCCCGCTCGTCGTCGTCGACGCCTCGGCCCGCTTCCTCGCGCGGCTCGCCGGCGTCGTTGAGCCGGAGAAGAAGCGCGCCATCATCGGCGAAGAGTTCGTCCGCTGCTTTGAGGAGGAGGCCGAGAAGCTTGGCACCGCGGCGGAGCTCCTCGTCCAGGGCACGATCTACCCCGACGTCATCGAGTCCAAGTCGCGTGACTCCAAGACCGCCGCGCGGATCAAGACCCACCACAACGTTGGCGGCCTGCCCGAGGATATGGCGCTCGGCGTCGTCGAGCCGCTCCGGCGCCTCTTCAAGGACGAGGTCCGGCGGGTCGGCGCCGAGCTCGGCCTGCCCGAGGACCTCCTCTGGCGGCACCCGTTCCCCGGACCCGGGCTTGCGGTCCGCGTCATCGGTCCGATCGACCGGCCCTCGCTCGACATGCTCCGCGAGGCAGACGCGATCTTCCTCGAGGAGCTGCGCGCCGCCGGCCTCTACCGCGATGTCGCGCAGGCCTTCGCCGTCCTCACCTCGACCCAGAGCGTCGGCGTGCAGGGTGACTTCCGCACCTACGGCCGCATGGTCGCGCTCCGCGCCGTCACGACCGACGACTTCATGACCGCGGACTGGGCGCGCCTCCCGTACGACCTCCTCGCAAAGGTGTCGGCGCGGATCGTGAACGAGGTCCCCGGCGTGAACCGCGTCGTGTACGACGTCTCGTCGAAGCCGCCCGCGACGATCGAGTGGGAGTGATGTCTTTGACTTCTGGGACCGCGTCTTGACCGCCATTCCCGAGCGATGTATATATACACCATGGCTGGACTTGCGCGCACCCAGATCTATCTGACCCAGGCGGAGACCGACACACTCGAGCGCATCAAGGAAGAGACGGGCACGTCGCAATCCGAGCTGATCCGGCGGGCCATCGATCGCACGTACGCGCCGCGTTCGGCCGGCGGCTCGGCCGAGGAGCGCCTGCGGACCGTTCGCCGCGCGGCCGGCGCCTGGCGCGACCGCACGGAGACCGGTGCCGAATATGTGGAAAGACTGCGCGGCTCCGGACGTCTCGCGCGCCTCGCCAAGCGATGAAGATCGCTCTCGACAGCTCGGTCATCATCGATCACCTACGGGGCGATCCGAAGGCGGCGGCATTCTTTGAAGCTCAGATCGCCGGAAATGCCGAGTTCGTGAGCTCCATGGTCATTCGAACCGAGGTTCTGGCCGGGATGCGGCCCTCCGAGGAGGCCGCCACGCGAGCGTTCCTCGGTCTCATCCTCTGGGAGCCGGTCACCGAGGCGGAATCCGAGGTCGCGGGAGGTCTTGGGCGCAGTCACCTCCCCGCGAACCAGGGGATCGAGACTCCCGACCTGTTGCTGGCCGCGGTCGCACAGCGCCTGGGTGCCGACCTCAAGACGATGAACAGCAAGCACTTCGCCGCGATGTTCCCGGATCTCACCGCGCCGTACTGATCGGTGTTCGTTGACCAACCTCGTGTGTCTCGGGTCGGCATGAGCACGAACGGTGGTGCGCTTCATCCGGACCGGGCGGCCGCGCTCGCCGCGTGGGCGGCCCGCGTCCGCGCGAACCGCGAGCAGGTGGACCGCGTCCGCGAACGAGCCGACGGCGACTTCTACGCGCCGGTCGCCGCGTCATTCGGGTTCGATGCCGCGCAGACAGGGGACCCGCTCGTCGGCGCGCTCGGGGCGCTCGTTCGGCCGGATGACGTCGTGCTCGACATCGGCGCCGGCGGCGGCCGCTTTGCGGTTCCGCTCGCGCGCGTCGCGCGACGCGTCATCGCGCTCGATCCCTCGCTGGGGATGCTCGCCGTGCTCCGCGCGGCCATCGCCGCCGCCGCTGTTCAGAACATCGACGTCGTCGAGGCGCGCTGGCCGATGCGCGGGCCGACCATTGTCGCGGACGTCGCCCTTGCGGTGAACGTCGCATACGACATTGAGGACATCGGCGGCTTTCTTGACGCGATGGAGCGTGCGGCGCGCCGGCTCTGCATCGCGGTGCTCCTCGAGGTGCCGCCGCCGCACGAGATCGACGCGCTCTGGGCTCGGGTCCACGGCGAGCCGCGGGCGACGCTTCCCGCGCTCCCCGAGTTCCTCGCGCTCCAGCTCGCGCGCGGGCGGCTCTGCGAGGTCCGGCTCGTTGAACGACCGCCCGCCGGAGCGACCGACCCCGCGGCATTTCTTGCGCGTGCGCGCCGGATGCTCTGGGTCAGCGAGGGAAGCGTGAAGGACCAGGCACTGCAGGAGCTGCTCGCGGAGCCTCGCGAGGCCGCGCGGGCGCTGCGCCTCGGCGTGGTGAGTTGGGGACGCTAACGCAAAGTTATTGACGTAACCTTGCATTGTTCCTTCTAGTAGAAGGCGACGCGCAGCTCCCTCTGCCTTGCGTGATTCGCCTCGAGCCAACGCCGGAAGGCGGCGGGCGTTCTGAAGTACCGAGGAGCGGCTGCCTTGGCCACGTCCTTAGGAGGCGACCGCGCGCCGCGCTGGTCGGCGTTGTGACAGACGGGCGAGGCCGTCGATCGTTGACCTGAGCTTCGCCGGCAGGCGGGACCTCAGCCGTGCAAGCGCGAGCGCCGCATTGATGGCCGCAAGTTCGTCCGAGTGCTCCTCGAGACGCGCCGCTCGCTTCTCATAGGCGGCGAACCAGCGCTCGACGGTGGGCCAGCGCCAGAAAC
>SHYN01000088.1 GCA_009692785.1 Chloroflexota bacterium
TGCACGAGGCCGGGGGTAATGATCTGCTCGAGCACGAGCTTCGCGAGAGCGGTGCTTTCCGCATCCACCCCGCCGACGACCTTCGGTGTGTTCTCGATCGTGAACGTGCGGCTCCCTGGGTCGATGCGCTCGGGTGAGAACGCAAGGTAGAAATCCTGTCCCGCGCGCAGCCCGCCGCGCTCGAGGATCGGCCGCAGCACCTCGTCGGTCGTGCCGGGATACGTCGTGCTTTCGAGGATGACGAGCTGCCCCGCTCGCAGGCGGGGCGCGATCTGCTCGGCCGCGGCATTGACGAACGAGAGGTCGGGCTGCTTCGCGCGATCGAACGGGGTCGGGACCGAGACGAAGATCACGTCCGCCTCGCGCAGCGCGTCGTACGAGGCCGTGGCGCTGAAACGTCCCGACGCGACATGCCGTCCGAGGACATCGGGTGACACGTCGAGGATGTAGCTGTCTCCGGCCCGGAGCCGAGCGACCCGCTCCTCGTTCGCCTCGATCCCCATCACGCGGAAGCCGGCGTCGGCGAAGGCGATGCTGAGGGGCAACCCCACGTAGCCGCAGCCGATGACCGCGATCGTCGCGCTGCGATCGGCGATACGCGCCCGGAGGTCCGCGGGCTTGCTGGTCAATGCCATGGGGTTGGCGAGAATTCACGGATCTCGATGCCGACCTTCGCGCAGCCCTGCCGGACCGCGTCCGACAGCGCGTCGTGATCCTCGGTGGCGACGATCACGAGGTCGACATGCTGCGAGTGCGCGACCTGGGCGAGGTCCGACACGCGACCCAGGACGGGGATGCCACCGATGTTCCGGCGCAGCTTCCCCGGGTCGTCGTCGAGGTATCCCGCGAACTGGTACGGAGCATGCTCGCTTCGCGCCAGCAGCCCCTGGAGGAGTTGCCCGCGCGCGGAGGCGCCGATGATGAGCACCCGGCGATTTCCTTCCTTGGGCCAGCGAGAGGACCAGTCACGCAGATACACGAGGAACAGCCGGGAGCTGACGACGAGCAGCGCGAACAGGATACCGTCGAGCAACAGCACGGCGCGCGATTGCCCGGTCATCTTGAACACATAGAGGATCACGAGACCTCCCACGAGTGTCCCGACGACCGACGCGCGGACCACGGCGACGAGGTCGGTGATCGCGAACGCGCTCCAGAGGATGCGATAGACGTTGAGGAGGGCGAACGCGAGGAGCTGGAGCGGGATGAGGATCGGCGCGACCTGAAGAAAGAGGGTGAGCCAGACCTCGGGTGTGGACTCGAAGCGGATGAGGAGCGCGCTGAAGAGCGCGATGCCGGCGAGCGCGGCATCGAGACTGATCTCACTGCCGAATCGGATCAGGCGACGACCGGCGCCCACCACGGCGCGGCGCGCCGGCGTATGGACGCCGCGAGCGGCCTCGGGCGCCTCGGCGAGGAACACGCCGAACAGGACGAGGCCGACGACGACGAGCCCGGCCAGCGGAAGGAACGCGAGCCCGAGCACGGCTGCGAGGAGCCCGGTACAGGCCAGACCCGCGGCGATCGCCCAGAGCACGAACACGGTGGTCCGCTCGTCGAGCCCCCGCGCGGCGAGGCGGTGCGAGGTGTGATCCCGCCCGCCCTGGCTCAGGGGCCGTCCCTCGAGGCGGCGGGTAATGGCGACGAGCGCGGTGTCGAAGATCGGGAGTCCGAGGACGAGCAGCGGCCCGAGGACGGCGAGCGCGACGTTCGAGGCGGCGACATTCGTGAGCTGGAGCGCGAGGGCGGCGAGGAGGAACCCAATGGCCTGACTGCCGGCGTCGCCCAGATACACCCGGGCCGGCGCGACATTGTGCAGGAGGAACCCGAGGCACGCTCCGGTGAGCGTTGCCGCGATGAGCCGCAGCTCGAGCGCTTCAGCCGGAGCCATGAGGAACAGCACGGCCGCGGCGATCGCCGCGACGCCACCTACGAGGCCGTCCATGTTGTCGATGAGATTGACCGCGTTCATGAGCCCGACGACCCAGACAACGGTCAGGACAAAGCTGAGCACCGGGATGTCGATGATCTCGACGCCGACCCCGCCGAGGGCCAGGCCGCTGGCGATGATCGTCTGCCCCACGATCTTCGAGGTGGGCCGCAGCCCATGCACGTCATCGATCGTGCCGAGGACGAGCGAGGCCAGGGCGCCGAGCGCGACGATCACGGCTCCCCGGTCGGCCACGACGAAGACGCCCACCGGGAGGAGCACCGCCAGGATGAGCGCGATCCCGCCCAAAAGCGGCGTGGGACGGCTCCCCCAGCGGTCCGCGCGGACCGGCGCGACGATGCCCGCGCGGCGCGCGACCGCCGCGGCGAGGGGGGTCAAGGCCGCGCCCAGCAGGAGCGCCACGGCGAACGCCACGGTCAGGAGGGCAAGCGGCTCCATTAGACTAGATTCTGCCTGAGAAGCGACCCGCCGGGGGAGACCGAAGCGACTCGTACACGGCGGCGTAGGCGTCGATGCCGAGGCGGAGATCCAGCGTCTCCTCGGCCGCCCGGCGAGCGTTCCGACCGGCCACCCCGTCGCCGATGAGCGCCGCGAGCTGCACCCCGGCGCGTCGTAGCTCCGGGTCGGAGAACGAACGGACCACGTGCCCTGCCGCATAGCGCAGGACGAGCTCATCGGTGTCTCCGAGGCCTGCGTTCACGATCACCGGAAGGCCGCACGCGAGATACTCGCCGATCTTGATCGGCGACGAGCCGATCTTCGAGGGGACCTGACGGAGGAGCGCGATCGCCACGTCCGCCGACGCGAGGTGCGTCGGCATTTCCCCAAAGTCGGCCGCCGCGAGCGTGATCGACGCGTCACCCAGCCCCGCTCGCGCGATGGCGGCAGCCGCGACCGCGTGCTCCGTGCGGTTGAGGATGAGGAAGCGCAGAGCGGGGACGAGCTCGCGGGCATATGCGTAGACGTGCAGCATTTCGTCGAGGAGGTACCACATTCCGAGGGAGCCGGCATAGACCAGCGTCGGCGCGCCGGGCGATCGCTCGAGAGGACGGAACCGCTCGAGATCGACCGCACACGGAATGACCGCGATCCGCGTGTCGGCGACCCAGCGCGCGTAGCGGCGCTCGGTGCGGAGCCGGCGCTCCCCCGCACGGGTGAGGCTCACGATGACCGCGGCACCGCGGAAGAGCCTGGCCTCGACGAGCCGCAGCACCCGATAGCGAAGATCACGGGCACTCCAGTGGCCACCCTCGAGGTACTCGTCCGGAAGGAACCCGCGCATGTCGAAGATATAAGGCCGACCGGTTAGGCGGGAAACGAGCCAGGCGATCGCCGCCGGCAGGTAGCTCCGAGCATGGAGGATATCGACGTGCTCGCGCCGAACAAGCCGGTGCACGAGAACGATGCCGACGAGCACGTCGATCAGCTTCGCCAGGAGATGCGAGCCGGAGCGCGGCCGCACGGGGTGCCAACGCGCGGCCGGGAACTCGCCCTCCGGGAAGCGCTCGCCGCGCTCAAAGGTGACCAGATGCACGTCGTAGCCACGCTCGAGGAGCCCGCGAAGGTACGGAAGCACCTGGCTCCGGACGAGCGGCGTGCCGATCCCGTTGTGGGTCAGGTAGAGGACCTTCAACTGTGGGTCAGGCGAGCGACGTTCAACCACGACGCGCGCGTCCGCGGGCCGGGCGTCTTCCAAGCGCGTCCCACAGTGCGACGAGCCCGGGGCTCGCGAGCACGGCGACCGCCGGGATGATCATCGAGCGGTGCCGGTAGAGCGTCCCGACGTTCCCCTCGGCGAGCGTGAACACGGCGAGCAGCCCTGCCACGTAGAGAGCGAATGGCACGAGGAGCCACCAGTGCCGGCGGAAACGCCAGAGCGACCAGACGGCGAGCGTGAAGAGCAGGTACCAGGCGAGCATTTCGGGGATGGTGGCAAGATCCGCGGTCCGCCGGACCTCCCAAGGGAAGGGTGCGAGCACGGCATAGGCGAGGCCCCGCGGGATGTGTGCCAGCGTGCGGTCGAATACCAGCCCCCTCTCCTGCTGCTGCGCCTCGGCTGGGGCGAGCTGCGCGGCCGACCCGTCGCGCCGGTCGGCGAAGACGAGCGGGCTTCGCGCACCCTCCGGGGCGGGTACGGTGCCGGAAGAGCCGACGACAATGATGTCACCGGGCCGCACGACCACGGTGCCCGGCGGCGGTGCGTTGGCCGCGGTCGTCGTGGCCGTGGGTGCGAGCGCGGCGGCGCTCGATGCCGGGAATGGAGTCTCCATGACGATGCGCGTGTCGGGGGACACGAACACGATCGCGGGCGTTCCCGCCGGTCGGGCGGGGTCCGGAGTGGCGCCCGGCTCAAAGGGCACGTAGAGCGTGTCCCCCTCGCGGACCCGGATGGCCGGTGGCCCAGCGTAGCCGGTGCGCGCGCCGATGGCGAGACTCTGCCGGACGTGCTCGATCGTGTCGAGCGCCCAGAGCGGGTTCGTGATGAACCCAGAGAATCCGCTGGCCGCGACGAGCGTCACGCTCAGTGCGGCCGCGGCGGCGCCGTACCGCAGACGCACGGGGAAAGAGACGTTCCCGCGGCGGCCGATGACGATCGACGCCGGAACGATCAGCAGAAGGCCGATGTAGATATACTGCCGCATGCTGTCGAGAGGCTTCATCAGAGCGAACACGACGATCAGCAGCGTCCATCGCGGCCGCACCTGCAGACGCGGCAGCAGCCAAAGGATCACGGTGGACAAAAGCACGACGAGTGCGTCTTTCAGGTTGAGCGCAGACCACACGAGAAGTGACGGGAAGAAGGCCGTCACGGCGAGCGCTACGAACGCGGGCCGCCGGCCGAACATTCGCCGCACGACCGAGAAGAGCACGAGCAGGGTCGCGCCGGCGAAGCCCGCGTTCAGGAACTCGAGCGCGAGGACCTGCCGGCCGAAGAGGAGGAAGACCAGGCTCTCGAGGTAGACGAACGTGCCGAAGAGGTAGGCCTGACCGTTCCAGATCGGCGGGCCGTCGGACGAGGTGATCTCAACACCGCGCAGCCACTGGACGAACGACCAGGCGAGGTCGGCGTACGCGCCATCGTCCCCGACGATCGCCCCACCGCGACCCATCCCGACCGACACGTGGTACAGCAGGGCGGCCGCCGCGAGGCGCAGAGTGAAGGCGAGGCCGACGATCGCGTAGACGGTCCGTCGTTGCGGTGCCGGTACGAGGGCACCGGCGACGAACGCGAGCGCGACGACGACGACGCCGACGACGAGCAGCGGCCCCGGGTTGCCCGCCGAGAGGGGAAGGCCGAGGCCGATCCCGGCGGCGCATC
>SHYN01000089.1 GCA_009692785.1 Chloroflexota bacterium
GGGTCGTGCCTGATCGCCGACGCCGCGTCGGCCAGGGAGACGCGCCGTGTGATGAGCGAAGCAAGGAAACCGGGCCAGCGCGCTTCCGTGGCGGCGAGGTCGCCGATCCCCGCACGGAAGTCATCCGCATTCGCATTCATCGTGCCGAGCACGAGGGCATTGCCCAGCACGATGCGCTGATTGATCTCGTCCGCGGCCACCTCGAGCGTTCGGCCGCCGCCGGTCACGCTCGTGAGCACGACCGCGCCGTTCGCAGCGACGAGTCGCATCGCCTCGAACGCGACGGCAGCGCTGCCGGTGGCCTCGAGGACGATGTCGACCCGACCCACGGCGCGGGCGACCTCCGCGAGTGGGGTGATCCCCGTCGCCGCGTAGCCGGCGCCGATGCTCTGGAGGAGGGTCCGCCGGACGGGCTTCAACGTGCGCTCGACGACCGTGACCTCGAGACCGCGCCGGCGCAGCGCGACCGCGGCGAGCAGGCCGACCGGTCCCGCTCCTGTGACGATGGCGGATCGTGGCTCCCAGACCCGCATCCGCCCCTGCGCCGCGGCGAGATGGCGCCAACCCTTCTCGGCGATCGTCAGCGGTTCAAGGAGGACGCCGACCGGTTCGAGTGCCTCGTCGAGGGGGAAGAGGTTCTCGGGAAACTCCACGTAACGCTCCGCGCAGAAGCCGTGGATGCCGCCGATGCCGCGTTTGGTATACCCGCCCCAGGGGCACATGTCCTGCTCGCCCGCCCGGCAGTTCGCTCGATCTCGGATTCGGTGCCGCAGAGTCCCACGCGGATGACGTCGACGAGCGTCTGTCCGTCGCTCGCCACCGGTTCCGGAACCTCGCGCACCGCCCCGCTGCCCGACTGCCGCGGAACCACTGTGAGCGCCTTCATCGTGCCGAGAGCATACGCACTGCGCGGCAACCCGCCCGGCCCGTGGCGCGTTACGCTCGATCCGATGCCGATCGATCCACGGGAGGTCGAGGCGCTGTTCCGGGACTCCGGAGCGTTCCTCGAGGGTCACTTCGTCCTGGCCTCGGGGAGGCACGCGCCTCGGTATCTTGAGAAGTTCCAGGTCCTCCAGTGGCCGCGCCGCACCGAGCGCCTCTGCGCCGCGATCGCCGACGAGGCCCGCGACCTCGCGATCGAGACCGTTGCCGGCCCCACGACCGGCGGCGTCATCCTCGCCCATGAGGTCGCTCGCCAGCTCGGCTGCCGCGCGGTCTACGCTGAGCGCCGCGAGGGCGAGAAGGGCCGTGAGTTCCGCCGAGGCTTTCGTCTGGGTGAGGGCGAGCGGGTCCTGGTGGTCGATGACATCATGACCACGGGCGGTTCGGCCCAGGAGACGATCGACGCCGTTCGCGCCGCGGGCGCCACGGTCGTCGGCGCAGCGGTGCTCGCGAAGCGTTCCGAAGGGCGGGTCGACGTCCCGCTTCATGCGCTCTGGGAGGTCAAGATGGAGTCCTACGATCCCGCGGAATGCGCGCAGTGCAGGACCGGTGTGCCGGTTGTGCATCCCGGCACCACCATCATCGCGGCGGCCGCGCGATGAAGCGCCTCGTCCGCACCATGCAGCTGCTCGCCTGGTCAGCGCTCATCGGCGCCGTCGTGCAGGAGCTCCGCAAGCCCGACGAGGAGCGCGAGTGGCAGGGCAGCCTGCTCGGCTTCGTCCCGTATGACTTCCGCATCCCGTCCATGGAGAAGCTCCGTGACGCCTACTGGGCGCCCGAGCGCGATGGGCTGTTCAGCGATGCGGTGTTCGGCGTCGGCTGGTCCGTGAATATCCCCGTCGCGGCGCGCCGGATCGCGGCCGCGGTCGGCCCGCTCGTCGATCGCCGTTTCGGCGCCCGTACGCGGTGAGACGATCCGGTCGTCTGACGGCGCGCATCTCCAGGCGCAACGGCGCTACATGGTTCCCTCCGTTGTGCGCGTGGTCCCTGTCGCCGGTCTGTCAGTGCCGTCCCGCCGCAGCAGTGGGGTAAGTCTTCCGGGCGCGGATCTCGATGAACGCGGGGAGCCAGCGCTCGAGCTCGTCGTCCGATCCGGGCGGGCCGCCGGAGCCGTCGCCGGGTGAGAACTCCCACAGCCCATCGACGACCATTCCCGCCGCGGCGCATGCGTTCACGAGCGTCTGGGTCCGGTGGCCGTACTCGATCGTCGGCGCCTCGACCTTCACCTCGCCGAACTCCCACGTCGCGTCGTACACCGGGATGGCCCGATCATCTGAGTACGGCGTGCGTGGGCGCCAGCCGGTGCCGGTCCACGAACCGTAGAGCCGAAGGGTCACCGGGTGCATCGTCTGGAAGACGTACGTGCCGCCCGGCGCAAGCACGCGGCCGACCTCGGCGATGACGCGGTCCGCGTCGGGGACGAACACGAGCGAGTGTTGATGGTCGACGATGTCGAATGAGTCGCGCGCGAAGCGCGTGAGATCGCGCATGTCGCCTCGTACGACGCGAAGTGCCGTTCCGCGCTCCTTGGCGAGTGAGCGCACGGTGCGGCACTGCGCCGCGCTGATGTCGACGAGTGTCACCGCCGCTCCCAGCTCGGCGAAAAGGATCGGGTGCCAGCCACCGCCGCCCGCGAGGGACAGCACCCGCGCGCCGGCGATCCCCACGCCGGCGTAGCGGCCCTGAGGATCGAGGAAGCGGCGCTTCGCCCGCGGCGTCGTGGGCGGCGTGCCCTGCGGCTGCGTGTACGGGATCCCGGCTCGGGCGAGCCGGTCCCACATCCTTCGGTTGTGCTCGCTGACCCGGTCGTTCGCGCTCGTGACGCTCCGCCTCCGCTAGTGGTGGTCGGCGGAGTCGACCGCGTCACGGAGCCGTGCGAGGCGCTGCGCGCGATCGGCGACGAATCGTTCGATGCCCGCGAGGAGGTGCGGCGGCGAGAGGTGGGCTTCGGCGACCACCTCCTCCAGCGTGCCGCCGGTGCGCCACCGGTCGTCCCAATCGGAGGTCAGCGAGTACTCCGCGACGATCGGGTGCGCGATCCAGTCACGCATGACCCGCCGCGCGCGGTTCGAGATGACCATCGCGTCCCACCGGTCCCCGAGGGGCGCGATGCGGTCGCGATAGGCCTGGTCCTGCAGCGCGAAGAGCTGTGGGCTTACTGCGGCGATGACCTTCACGTTCAGGCCAGCCCGATCGAGCTCCGGGAGGATCTTCACGAGGTTCGCGGTCGTGCTCGTGCCCTGGACGAAGATCGTTCCCTGCCTGGGCGCGCCGCTGCGGTACGGACGGAGCACGTAGGCGCCGCGAGCGGCGGCGAAGTGGCTGTCCATTCCCAGTGCCGCTCGGTCGGGAATGTCCACAGCCGGCCGCGTCAGGTGGAGCGCCACGATCGGCGCCTTCTGTCTGAGCGCCGCGGCGAGCATGACCGGGACCTCGTTGTGCTCCCAGGGATGGAGGTCGATGATCTGGCCATCGGGCACGAGCTGCGTGACCCCCGTCTCGAAGATGCCGAAGTGGGTGCGTGAGTCCTCGGCCGTTTCGGGGCCGGAGTGGCCGGCGATCCACAGCACCTTGCCGACCTTCAGGTCGCAGTCCTGCGCGAGCTGGCTGAAGAGCCGCATCTCGCCGTACTTGAGATAGGAGAACGAGCCGTAGGTGGAGCACGCGCCCCAGAAGCCGTTGAAGTCGTTGAAGGGGTCGTCCGCGAGATTCACCGACGCGATGCCGACCGTTATCCCGGAGTTCGTGAACTCGGTGATCTGCTGGGGGAGGAGCGTGCCGCGCGGATTCTTGTCGCGCTCGTACCAGCCCCACCCGTCCATGTCCTCGAAGCCCTTCATGAAACCGGCGATGTTGGTCGACTCGGCGAGGTCGGCGGAGCAGGCGATGAAGAGCGGCCGGCCGTACTCCTTCTTCGCGAACGAGTTGACCCAGGCGCCCCAGGTGGCGAGCGCCGCACGGTTTGGCTTCTTCTCTCCCGGTTTCGCCCACATCGCCGCCGGGTACGCCTCCGCATCGAGGAGGCGCTGGTCATTGAAGAGTGTGGCGCCCTTGCCTGCGAGGTTGAAGCCTGGCTTCCGATCGGGGACGCTCCACGCGGTCTCGACCAGGCGGTCGGACAGGTATGTGACAAGCGCTTCGTCGCGCCGGAGCACGCTGAGCGCGATCTGGAAGTTCGCGGTCGCCTGCGCCCGCTGCGCGGCGGGATCCGCCGGCGCGGGTTGGTCAACTCCCTCGTAGCTCACCTGGTACTTCGCCATGAATGCCTTGCGCGTCGTCCAGAACTTCTCCGAGTTCATCGGGTGCGGCGTGCCGTGGGACTTGTTGTCGTAGGTCCCGTAGCCCCGACCCTTGCGGGTCTTGAACCACGCCATCGAAGGAACGTGACCCGGGTTCAGGCCGCGCGCCGCCTCGAGCACCGCGCGGGTGACCCCGGGGAAGCTCGAGCCCTCCGTCGTGCCGTTGATCCGCCAGCCGTAGGAGGCGAACCACGACGCGGGGTCGCCGTTCACGACCGAGGACAGCGGGTTGTCGTCGATGCCGTAGTCGTTCCAGTCGACGAGGAACACCAGGTTCGAAAGCCCGAGGCCCCAGGCCGAGTTGCGCGTCTCGTGGCTGGCGCCGGGCGTGAGGCCACCCTCGCCTTCGACCACAAAGACCTTCACGTCCTCGCACCCCGCGGCTTTGAGCGCGAGGGCCTCGCCCGCGGACGGCGGCATCCCGTGGCCCGACGGGCCGGTGTTCCATTTGAGGAAGAGCGTGCGGCCCGCCATCTCCGCGTGGCCCGGAAGGCCACCCTGCCGGCGGAGATCGAGGAGCTGCTCCCACGTGAGCGCCCACTTCCCGTCGTCAGGGAACGCGAACACCGCGTCGCGGTCCCGTTCGTGTCTGGCGCGGACCGCCTCATTGAGGACGGCGAGCGTCCCGTAGATCAGCGGGATCGTGTGGCCGGCGGAGAGGACGAAGCGGTCCGAGAACGGGCGCCACGGTCGCAGGAGATCCCAGCGCATCGCACCGGAAAGGAGGAGCGCAAGCGTGAGGTGGACCTTGGAGCGCGAACCGCCGGGGTGGCCCGACTGCCGGTAGTTGAGCATGAGGTCGATGCACTCATCGACGAGGTCCGCCGTGACCGACCACCGTCCGAACGACCCCACCGCCGTGGCGTAGAGCGGATCAACCTCGCCGTCCATCGTGCCCACACGGTACATACCCTTGCGCTCATGCGCATCGGGGTGCTCGGCACGGGCCGTGCCGGAACTGGAACGCCACGGTCTGGGCCACCTCGCGAAGCGATTGGGTTCCGTAACCTCCGCTTGAG
>SHYN01000090.1 GCA_009692785.1 Chloroflexota bacterium
GGCAACGCGGTGCAGGCGATGAACGTGGCGCTCGGGCTTCCCGAGACCGCGGGCCTGGAGTTCACGGGGCTCCACCCGTGAGCCGCGCGCCGCGTTCGGCGCCGGGCGGCGCCCGGTGACGGCCTGCACCGTGATCAAGGCCGGCGGCTCCGCGGGGGTGGACCGCGATGCGGTCTGTGACCTGGTGGCGCAGTACCTGCGCGAGCGCCTGGTCGTGCTCGTCCACGGCGCCTCGGCCGAGACTGATCGCCTCTCCGCCGTCCTCGGTCATCCGGTGGAGACCATCGTGTCGCCCTCGGGTCATCAGAGCCGGCGCACGGACCGGGCCACGCTCGAGATCTTTGCGCTGGCCGCGCTCGGGCGCGAGAACTTCCTCTATGTCGAGAAGCTCCAGCAGCGCGGGATCGACGCATTCGGCCTTTCTGGGCTCTCCGGCAGGCTCCTGGTCGGGAGGCGGAAGGATGTTCGGGCGGTGAAGGACGGCAAGACGTTCATCCTCCGCGATGACCACACTGGGACCGTGGACACCGTGAACCTGCCGCTTCTGCGCCAGCTCATGGGACCGGGGCGGGTGCCGGTCGTCGCGCCGCTCGCGCTCTCCGAGCGGAATGAGGCGCTCAATGTGGACGGCGATCGGGTCGCCGCGCGCATCGCCGTGGCCCTGGGCGCCGATTCGCTCGTCATCCTCACCAATGTTGCCGGACTCCTGCGCGACGTCGCCGACCCGTCCTCCCTCGTGGAGTCGGCGACCGTTCTGGAGGCGGAGTCCCTGGCCGCCGGGAGAATGAAGAAGAAGATCCTCGCCGCGCGTGAGGCGCTCGAGGGCGGCGTCCGCGAGGTCATCATCCGCCGCGCCGCGAACCAGGATCCCCAGCTGCGTACGGTGATCCACCGGTGAGCCGGGCGGCGACCTGATGGGCGTCATCGAGCGCGAGGACGCGCACACGTCCGGCCTCTATCAGAAACGCGCGCTCGCGATCGTGCGGGGCGAGGGCGCGCGACTCTGGGACGACGCTGGGAACGAATACCTCGATTGCGTGGGGGGCCAGGGATCGGCGAACCTCGGGCATGGCAACCCGGCGGTCGCCGACGCGCTTGCCGCGCAGGCCCGGATGCTCGGTTCCTGCACGGAGCTCTTCTACAGCGACCGCCGCGCGGAGCTGTACGACACGCTCGCGGCGATCCTTCCGCCCGCGCTTGACCGGGTCTTCCTCTGCAGCAGCGGGACCGAGGCGGTGGAGGGCGCACTGAAGTTCGCGAAGGTCGCGACAAGGCGCAGCGGCATCGTGGCCACGATGCGCGGCTTCCACGGCAAGACGATGGGCGCGCTCGCGGCCACCTGGGGACCCGAGTATCGCGAGATGTTCGGGCCGTTCGTTCCCGGCACGACGCACATCCCCTTCAACAAGGTCGAAGCCCTCGACGCCGCGATCACCGGTGAGACAGCGGCGTTCATCGTGGAGCTCGTGCAGGGTGAGGGCGGCGTCCGCCCGGCGACCCTCGAATTCGTACGCGCGGCTGCGGACCGCTGCCGGGAGCAGGGGGCGCTCCTCATCTTCGATGAGGTGCAGACCGGTTTCGGTCGCACCGGCACGATGTTCGCCCTCGAGCAGTACGGCGTTGTCCCAGACATCCTCTGCCTCGCAAAGTCGATGGCGGGCGGGATGCCGATGGGCGCGATCGCCTTCAGCCGCGCCCTGGGCGATCTTCCCAAGCGCTCGCACTCCAGCACGTTCGGCGGGAACCCGCTCGCCTGCGCCGCGGCCGTCGCCGCGATTGGCGAGCTCCAACGGCTCGGCTGCGCCGCGAACGCGGCCGAGCGCGGCCGCCAGCTCCTGAACGGCCTGCGCGGGATCGCGGCTCCCACGGTGCGCGAGGTCCGTGGGCTCGGGCTCATCTGCGGCATCGAGCTGAAGGTGAACGCCGGGCCGACCCTCAAGGCGCTGCAGGACCGCGGGATCCTCGCGCTCGGCGCGGGGCCGACCGTCGTCCGCTACTTGCCGCCGCTTGTCATCAGCGCCCCGCAGATCGACCGCGTGATCGCCACGACGCGCGAGGCGCTCGCGGTCTGAGTGGGGGAGCCGTCAGCGGGTCCGGTGTCGGGGTCCGCCGCGGACCCCCGCGACCTCGCGCTCGTTCGCGGACTCGTCGAGATCCCCAGCGTGTCGCGGAGCGAGAGCGCGGCGGTCGCCTGGCTCGTCGCGCGGATGGCCGAACGCGGCTTCAGGGCTCGCATCGACGAAGTTGGGAACGCGGTGGGGGAGATCGGAGACGGTCCACGCCACGTCGTTCTCCTTGGTCACATCGACACCGTTCCGGGAGAGATCCCGGTGCGCGTGGAGGGGAATGAGCTCGTCGGCCGCGGCGCGGTCGACGCCAAGGGGCCGCTCGCCGCGTTCGTTGCCGCCGCCAGCGTGCCCGTGCCGGGGCTGCGCGTGACCGTCGTCGGCGCCGTCGAGGAGGAGTCGCCCACGAGCAGGGGCGCGCGTCACTGGGCGACCCTGCCCGCGCCGGATTGGTGTGTCATCGGTGAGCCCTCGGGGTGGGACGGCGTCACCGTGGCCTACAAGGGCCGTCTCCTCCTTTCGCTCGAACTGACCCGGGCGGCTCGCCACGGCGCCGCGCCGGGCGCCACCTGCGCCGAGGAAGCGCTCGCGCTGTGGACCCGCATCAGGGCCGCCGCGGTCTCGCACGCCCAGGGGCCACGGTCGTCCGATCAGCTCGATTGCCGGCTCGAGGGGATGCGGGCGGGGGATTCGGACGGGCTGACCGAGCGCAGCCTGCTCCGCATTGGCTACCGTCTGCCACCCGGTACCGCGACGGACCTCATCCTTGCCGAGGTGCGCGCGCTGGCCGCATCGCACGAGGGCGAGGCAACGACGCAGGTCCTGCCTCTGGGCGCGGAGGAGCCCACGCGAACACCGCGGACCAGCGCTCTCGCCAGCGCCTTCGTGCGGTCCGTCGCCGCGGCCGGAGGCAAAGCGATGTTCAAGGAGAAGAGCGGCACGAGCGACATGAACATCCTCGCCCCGGCCTGGGGCTGCCCGATGGTGGCCTACGGACCTGGGGACGCGCGGTACGACCACACGCCGATGGAGCGCCTCGACCTCGCCGACTACGAACGCGGCATCCGGGTGCTTCGCGGGGTGCTGCGCCGAGCCGCCCTCCCCGCGTCATAATCTGACGGCGTGGTGGGCGATCCGCCCCCGGCGTGCAGCGAGGCGGTCGAGCCGAACGCGCGGCTAGGGAGGCGCAGTGTTCTCACGGCGTAAGGGCCGGCAGCGGGCGATCCTCGCGGGGGTCGTGCTGCTGGGTGTCCTGAGCGGCGGCTGGCTCGCGAACGAGGGGCTCCTTGACACCGGGTTACAGACCACGGTGTACGACTATGCGATCAGCTCGGCCCCGGCCAGGGTGCGCAACCAGATCACGGTCGTCGCCATCGACGAGAAGACCGTGCAGCGGTACGATCGCTACCCGCTTCCGCGGCGGGTCTACGCGGACGCCGTCGGCGCGCTGAAGAAAGCGGGCGCGGCGGTCATCGCGTTCGACGTCGGCTTCTACTCCCAGACGGATCGACCCGAGGAGGATCTGCTGCTCGCCGCCGCGATGAAGGACGCCGGGAACGTCATTCTCGCGATGCAGGGCAATGCGGGCCAGGCGATCGGCGACCGCACCGTGCGGTACACCTCGGTGAACCAGCCGATCGCGGTGCTTCGCGATGCGGCCGCGGGCCTCGGGATGGTCAACATCTTTCCCGATCCCGACGGACGCGTACGCGACAGCCAGCTGCGGGTCAGTGGACCGAACGGCGCCACCTACTACTCACTCCCGCTCGTGGCCGTGGCGCGTGCGCTCCGTGCCGAGCCAAAAGACATCCGCATCGACGGAGATCGGCTCATCCTGCCAACGCGTCTGGGCGAGAAGGTGATGCCCATCGACCGCCGTGGCGGCATGCCTGTCTACTACGCCTCCGAGCCGGCCACGCCGATCTCGCTGCAGAAGGAACCCTGCAAGATCCCGGGCGAGTTCTGCGTGGTGTCGCTCGTCGATCTTGTGGAGGGACGCATCCCCGCGAACCTCCTCGTCGGTCGGACGATCTTCATCGGCGCCCATTCCCTCGACGCCGCGGCGGACGACTACCCGGTGCCGAACTCGTCGGCCGCGAAGATGTGGGGAGTCGAGATCTGGGCGAACGCCGCGCAATCCATCTTCACGAACCGCTACCCGGTGATCAAGCAGAGCCTGCCGGTGACCGCGCTCACGCTCCTCCTCTTCATCGCCGGTGGGGTGTTCCTTGTCGTCCGGTTCCGTCTCTTCGGCTTCCTCGGCGCCCTGGTGACACTCGGGGTCTATGGCGCGATCTCGCTCGTGGCCTTCGGCGTGGGGAAGGATGCGCAGCTCGGCGCCGGCGCGGTCGAGGCGCCCTCGCTCGGGTACTACGTGCTGTCGGTGTTCTGGTGGGTCATGGCGCTCGGGTACCTGCTCGTCGAGGAGCAGCGTTCGCTCTCGAGCACCCAGGCCACCTTTGGCAGGTTCGTCAATCCCTCGGTCGCGCGGACGATCATGGACCGCGAAGAGGAGGGGTCGCTTGGCCTTGGCGGCGAGGAAAAGCAGGTCACGGTCCTCTTTGGCGATATCCGCGGGTTCACGACGCTCTCGGAGGGAATGACGCCGGGCACGTTGCTCGACACCCTGAACCGCTACTTCGAAGGCATTGTCACGATCGTGAACCGCTACGAGGGCAACGTGAACAAGTACAACGGCGACAACATCATGGTCATCTGGAATGCGCCTCTCCCGGTGGCCGACCACGCGCGCAAGGCCGTGAGCTGCGCGCTCGAGATCCAGGGCTGGATCGTCAGCGAACGGGCCAAGGGTGGTCCCGACGTATCGTTCGGATTTGGGATCAACACCGGACCGGTCGTTGCCGGCTTCCTCGGCGCCAAGGGGCGCATGGAGTACACCGTGATCGGGGACACCGCGAACGTTGCGTCGCGGCTCACCTCGGCGGACATCGCCCGCCGGGATCAGGTGGCGGTGAGCGGCGCGACGCTCGCCGCGGTGGGCGAGGACGCCCTGGCGATCGATCTCGGCGCGATCGCCGTGAAGGGGCGGGCCGCGCCCGTCCGCTGCTGGCAGGTCGACCGCCTCGGGGCGGTGGCGAACCCCAACCCGGCGCCGCCGCCCGAGAAGCCGGTCGGCGTGGCCGTGGTGGGCGGCTTTCACTGATGC
>SHYN01000091.1 GCA_009692785.1 Chloroflexota bacterium
GTCGTGTGCAGGGCGTGGTCGGTGGCGATCGCGTCGATCGTCCCGTCCGCCAACCCGGCCCAGCAGGCGCGCACGTCGGCCGCCGTCCGGAGCGGCGGATTCACTTTGGTCGACGCGTCGTAGGCCATGACCCGCGGAACGGTCTCGGTCTCCCAGGCGAAGGTCCGACTGCCGGCGACCCAGTCGTCCGTGAGCGCGAGGTGGTGCGGGGTGACCTCAGCGGTGACCGCAAGTCCGTCCGCTTTGGCACGTCGCACCTGCTCGACCGCTCCTGCGGTGGACAGATGTGTCAGGTGGAGCCGCGCGCCGGTCTCTCGGGCGAGCGAGAGATCCCGCGCGACCGCGCTGTCCTCCGCCGCGGCCGGCATTCCGGCGAGGCCGAGCGCGGCCGAGACCGCGCCCTCGTGCATGACGCCCTTCCCCGAGAGCTCCAGGTCCTGAGCGTGCTCGCTGACCGGACGTCCGGTGACGCCGGCGTAGACGAGCGCGCTGCGGAAGAGCCGGGCATCGGCGACCGGGGCGCCGTCGTCGGAGAACATCACACAGCCGGCCGCCGCGAGCTCGACGAGGTCGGCGAGCTCCCTCCCTTTCCGCCCGCGCGTGATCGCGCCGATCGGGAGCACGCGCGCCGCGTGCGCGGCCACTCCGCGCGCGAGCAGCTCGGCAATGAGCCCCGGCGCGTCCAGAGCCGGCTCGGTGTTCGGCATCGCGCAGATCGTCGTGAAGCCGCCCGCGAGCGCCGCGCGAGCGCCGGACGCGACCGTCTCGGACTCTTCGAAGCCCGGCTCGCGAAGATGGGCGTGCAGGTCGATGAAACCGGGGACGAGAAGCAGCCCGCGCCCTTCGCGGCGTTCCTCCCCCGGGCTGACCCGAGCGTCCTCCACGATCGCCCGGCCGGTGCGTGGATCGAGACGCGTGATGTTGGTGTAGATCATGTCGCCGCCATTGCTGTTACCTCAGGGCCGGGCGCCGTGCCGCTGGCGGCATCCCCCGCTGAGAGGAGATAGAGGAGCGCCATCCGCACCGCCACGCCGTTCGTCACCTGCGTCTCGATGAGCGAGCGCGCCCCGTGCGCGACGGCCGCCTCGATCTCCACTCCCTCGTTCATCGGGCCCGGGTGCATCACCGGAGCGCCGTCCTTCATCCGTTGGACGCGTGCTTCGCTGAGCCCCCAGACCCGGGCGTACTCGCGGAGGGACGGAATGAGGCCGCCCTCCTGGCGCTCCGTCTGGAGCCGGAGCGTGATGACCGCGTCGGCGCCGTCGAGCGCCCTGTCCAGATCGGGCTCATAGGTCACTCCCGCGGGGAGCGCGCCGTGCAGCCAGGCCGCCGGCTGGAGCGTCGGCGGGCCGGAGAGCGTGACGGTCGCACCGAGCGGCACGAACGCGTGGATGTCGCTCCGCGCGACGCGGCTATGGACCACGTCGCCCACGATGACGACCCGTTTCCCCGCAAGGTCACCGATCGCGCGGCGCAGCGTGAAGGCATCGAGGAGACCCTGGGTCGGATGCGCGTGCCAGCCGTCGCCGGCGTTGATGACCGCGGCGCCACACCGCTGGGCGACGAAGTACGGCGCGCCGGAGGCGGCGTGGCGCATGACGACGATGTCGCCGCCCAGCGCCTCGAGCGTGCGCACCGTGTCGAGGAGACTTTCCCCCTTCTCGACCGATGAGCCGGAGGCGCTGATGTTGACGACGTCGGCCGAGAGCGCCTTCGCGGCGAGCTCGAACGATACCCGTGTACGGGTGGAGGCCTCGGCGAAGAAGAGGATGACCGTGCGACCGCGGAGCGGCGGGGCGCGCCGGATCGGCCGCGAGAGGATCTCGAGCATCGCCTCGGTCGTCTCCAGGACCTGCTCGATCTCCGCCCGCGACCAGTCGTCCGTGGCGAGCACGTGGCGGCGCCTCCAGATCATGGCCGCACCACTTCCACCTCGTCACGCCCGTCGATCTCGGTGAGGCGGACCCGCACGTCGTCGCCCGGTTGCGTCGGGATGTTCTTCCCCACGAAGTCGGCGCGGATCGGCAGCTCGCGATGGCCGCGGTCGACGAGAACCGCGAGCCGGATCGCCTTGGGTCGCCCGAAGTCGACCAGCGCGTCGAGCGCGGCGCGGATGGTGCGGCCGGTGAAGAGGACATCGTCAACGAGGACGATCACGCGGTCGTCCACCGAGAACGGGATCTGGGTCTCGCGGATCTCCGGCGCGTAGCCGACGCGGGTGAGATCGTCGCGGTAGAGGGTGATGTCGAGGAGACCGAGCGGGACGAGGGCGCCTTCGTTGGCCCGAAGCGCGTCACGGAGACGGGCGGCGAGGACGTCGCCGCGCGAGCGGATGCCGATGACGGCAAGGGTGGAAAGATCACGGTCGCGCTCGACGATCTCGTGCGCGATGCGCGAGACGGCGCGCCGGATGTCGTCGGGGCCGAGCAGGATGGTCAGCGGCTTCGTTCCTTCCCAGCCTCACAGGGCCGGTCATTAAAGGGGTGCCGCCGGTGAGCATACCGCCTGGCCGTAGCGCGGGGCGGCTGGGGCCGTTAGGTGGGTGGGCCGCCAGGAGGCGGCGCGGGAGAAACCATGAAGATCATTGCCAGTGCGCTCGCGGTCGCGCTGCTCGCTGCGCTCGGCGCTGGGTCCGCCAGTGGCGCCGGGTCCGCCGGTGTCGCTGGTGTCGCTGGTTCCGCCGGTGGCGCTGGGTCCGCCGGTGTCAGTTCGGTGGCATTGGCGGGGACGGCCGGACAGGGTGTCGCAGGAGCAGCGAAGCTCGAGTCCCCGGCCATCCCATCTGGGCGCGCGCGTGTCGCCGCAGAGCTGCCCGCCACCGCCCTGACGGGTAAGGACAACGACGCCGACGACGAGGACGACGAGGACGCGAAGGATGCGCCGAAGGACAAGGCCTCGAAGCACCATGGTGCACTCAACAGGCTGCGCGACGTCCTCGCCCTGCTCGTGAAGGCCGGCACCATCACCGCCGCCCAGGAGACCGCGATCCTCGACGCCGCGAAGGACGCCTTCAATAAGAAGCGCGACGCGAAGCCCGAGCAGGCACGCGCGGGGGAGTTCCACTTCACCGGCGCGATCTTCAAGGTCGTCCGTGAGTACCTCGGCGTCACGCAGAAGGACATCGCGGAGAACGCGAAGGCCGGCAAGAGCCTGGCCGAGCTCGCCCTCGCCAAGGGCAAGACCCGCGACGGCCTCATCCTCGCGATCGTCGCGACCGTCGACAAGCCGACCGCCGCCACGAGCGCTGCTGTAGCCAAGCTCGTCGACGCCAAGGGGCGTCTGAACGCCGGGCGCGACAACGAAGAGGGTAAGCACGGTCAGAACGAAAAGGGCAAGACCAACGGGAGACCCACCCGCTAGGTCCGCCACAGGCAACGACGCCGCCCACCCCTACCTCCCGGATGTCCCCATCGACCCAAGGTCGATGGGGACATCCGTTAGTCTTCGACCGATGCGGAGGCTCGTGGCCGTGGCGACGGCTGCCCTGTTCGCGCTGTTCGCCGCGGTCTCCGTCGGCGCGCAGCCGGCAAGCGCGCCGACCGTTGATCCGGAGGTGAGCGCGCCCTCCTCGCCGAATGCCCCGCGCTACACCCCCGACCCCGCGCTCCGCCTGACGACCTCTGCGATCGACGAGATCGAGCGCACCCGACGCACGCTCCGCACGCCGACGACATTCACGATCCCCGTGCCGGGCGGCGTCGTGCCCACCGCACCCGAGCTCCTCCCCAACTCGCTCCGCGACTATCGGGGCGGCACGCACGAGGGCATCGACTTCCCGATGAAGACCGGCGCCCCGGTGCAGGCCGCCGCCACCGGGCGCGTCTCACGGGTCGACTACGCGTACCAGGAATGGAGCGAGCCGGCGCGCAACGCCGCGCTCGATAATGCGCGCCGCCTCGGCTACACCCCTGAGCTCATCCTCGACCTCATCCGCGGTCGTCAGGTCTGGATCGATCACGGCGGCGGTGTCGTCACGCGATACGCGCACCTCTCGGCCGTGGCGCCGCTCCAGCGGGGAGATGTGGTCGAGCCCGGCCAGCTCATTGGGTACGTCGGGCAGTCCGGCTACCCCGAGGGAGGGCCGCATCTCCACTTCGAGATCCGGATCGGCGACACCTACCTCGGCGCCGGCTCCCGAGACCTGAACGAGCTCCGCGCCACCGTGGCGCGCGCGTTCATGCCATAGACCGCTGGGCGGCGGTCAGCCGCGCAGGCGCTCGTGATCGGGGTCGAAGGTAACGCACCAGCGCCGCACCGGACCAGCCATCACGTTGAGGTAGTAGGCGTCGTAGCCGGGTGGAACTGAGACCGTGTGGTAGCCGCGCGGGATTGAGCGTGATGCCTTCTCGCTCGAAGATCGGAAGCAGCTCTTCCATCGATGACCAGAAGGCGGCCTCGCTGGCCTCGGCCTTCTCGAGCCTTCCGCTGAACTCTGAATTCATCGTGTGGCAACCAAGCGCAACGGCGATCTCGATCGCCCGCTTCCAGTAGCGGACGGCTGCGCGCCGCTCCGTCTCGTCGGGGCTGGACCAGCGGTAGAGCGGCAGGAGCGATGCGAGCGCCACGCCGTGATCACGGAGCGCTTGCCGGAGCTCCCCGATCGAGTCTGCGTTCGCGCGCGGAGCGACGAAGAACGGCAGGAAGTCCTGGCGTGGCGAGAGCTCGAGCGCGTCGTAGCCGAGCGTCGCTGTGATACGGACGACCTCAGGAAGCGGTGCGCGGCGGAGCATGTATGGATCGAGCGCGATCTGCACGGTGCTGGATGGTAGAGCGGCAGAGGACCAGCTGTGCTCAGCGCCTACCGGCGCGATCCGGCACGAGTTCCTCTACCTGCCGGAGCTGCTCGAGGAAGGGGCCTCGTCTCGCTGCAGCGCCAGAATCGAAATCCACTATGGTCACGTCGCGCCTCGCTTGCCGAACCGCCAGGCATCCACCCTGTCGCGACGGCAACCAGCGCCGGTGGTGTGGTGCGACGGCGCAGGCCTGCGCGTCGAACTGCCAAAGCAGAACTGAGGCACGACACCCGAGCGGGCCGACGACGAGGCTGGTGGACGCGTGAGCCCGGGTGGTACGCCGTACAGTGTGCTTATGGACCAGTCACGGCAGCGCCCCTCAGCGATCGCCCGGTCGGAGGATGTCCAAGGTGGGACGCCGGTCTTTGCCGGCACGCGCGTGCCTGTGGGCATCCTGTTCGATCACCTCGAGGAGGG
>SHYN01000092.1 GCA_009692785.1 Chloroflexota bacterium
TGAGAACGGTGATCGCACCGACGTAGATGAGCACCTGAAAGGCGGCGATCGTCTCCGCGCCAAGGAGCACGAACATCCCCGCGTTGCACAGGAAGGCGAAGGCCATGAGGAGTGCGGCCGCTGAGATCCGGTCGGCGAGGACGACCGCGAGCCCCGCACCGATGATGCCTACGGCGAGCGCACCGAAGAGGAGCACGCCGATGGCGTCCAGGGCTAGGTCCCTTCTGTGGCGACGCCACCACGGACGTTCACCCGGAGACGCTTTCGGGTTGCCGCGAGCCGCCGCCGCTGGAAGTACGGGATCGCCGCCAGGAACAGCCCGAGCATGACCCAGTTCGCGATCGCCACCGGGAGGAGCGAGTGTGGGAACGCGAGAAGGAGCGCCGCCGTGACCGCGATGTTCGCGAGTGTCGTCGGGATGAGCGCCTTCCAGCAGAACGACATGAGCTGGTCGATGCGGAGGCGCGGGAGCGTCGCCCGCACCCACATGAAGATGAGGATGATGAGGTAGGTCTTCAGGGTGAACCAGAGGACTCCGAGGACCGGCAGCGCGTCGACCCCCGGACCGTGCCAGCCACCGAGCCAGAGCGTGGTGATGATTGACGACACGACCGTGATCTGACCGTATTCGGCGAGGAAGAACACGCCCCACCGCATTCCCGAGTACTCCGTGAGGAAGCCGGCAACCAGCTCCGACTCGGCCTCCGGAAGGTCAAAGGGGTTGCGGTTCGTCTCTGCAAGCGCCGAGATCAGGTACGTGACGAATGCGAGGGGCAACACGACGAGGTTGACCAGAAGGCCGGGCTGCGACTCGGTGATGGCGACCATCGAAAGCGAGCCGCTCACGAGGACCACGATGACGAGCGACAGGATCTGCGGCACCTCATAGGAGATAAGCTGGCCGGCGGACCGCAGACCCCCGATCAGCGAGTACTTGTTGTTCGAGGCCCAGCCCGCGATGACGATGCCGAGCACGGTCATCGAGCCGAGGGTCGTGAGGTACAGGAGGCCGATGTTGAGGTCCGCCCCGACGAAATCCTTGGAAAATGGGATCACCGCGAATGAGGCGAGCATCGGGCTGAAGACGATGAGCGGTGCGGCGAGGAAGAACCATTTGTCGGTCACCGTCGCCCGGATGTCCTCCTTGCCCAGGAGCTTGATCGCGTCGGCAATGGTCTGAAGGAGTCCGAGCGGTCCGGTATGGAGAGGGCCGAGGCGGTCCTGCATGAGCGCCTGGATCTTCCGCTCGAGGTAGATCTGCAGAAGCGCTCCGTTCAGCACGATGAAGACCGCGAGCCCCACCGCGATGACGAGCCGGAGCACCGCCCAGACGAGGGGGTCCAGGCCGAAAGGTCCGTCGGGCATGGCTAGCCGCCCCGCGCGTCGCTGCGCGGCGGAAGGAACGCCTTACGGAGCGGGTGGCCGGGGAACGACTCTTCGAGGAAGATGCGCCGGAGATCGGGGTGGCCATCGAAGACGATGCCGAACATGTCGTAAGTCTCGCGCTCGCACCAGTTCGCACCCGGCCAGACCGCGGTGAGCGACGGGAGATGCGGGTCGCTCGGCCGGCAGGCGGTGCGGAGCATCAGCGAGAGACCGGAGGCGATGCTGCGGACAAAGGTCACCGAGCGGATCTCGCTGCCGGTGTCCACTCCGGCGTTGACGGAATAGAAGTCGAATTCATCACGCAGCAGCCGGGCGACCTCCAGCAGCTGCTCTGGAGCGACATCGATCACGACGAGGTCGTGGAGGGTCGACACCGTGGCGCGGACGCCGACGAGCCCGGCCAGCCGGGTGACCGCCGTCGCGAGGCCGGCGGGTGGGCGGGGGCTGCTCAGTACCACGTGAGCGCGTCCTTCCGCCAGGCGTAGACGAGCCCGACGACGAGGATCCCGATGAAGACGGACATTTCGGCAAGCCCCACCCAGCCGAAGGAGCGGAAGAACACGGCCCAGGGAATGAGAAACATGACATCGACCTCGAAGACCACAAAGAGGAGCGCGAACACGTAGAAATGGGTGGGGTACCGGCCCCAGGCCTGGCCTACCGGCTCCTCCCCCGACTCATAGGTGCGGAGCTTTTCGCGGGTCTGCTTGCGGGGGGCAATGAGCCGGCTGATCCCCAGGAGGAGGCTCGTGAAGAGCGCCCCCGTGAGGAAGAACACAAAGACATAGAGATAGGACAGGTTGTAGTCGGGCACCGCGCTCAAGGTTAGGGCTGGGGTCGCGAGAGCCGCAAACCACCGCGAGTGCGAGCGCTGGATTGTCAAGTTGACACGTCCATCCGTACCGGGGTACGGTCGTAACGCGGGCACTCATGTACGAAAAGCGTACGTGGCGGTGTGGGCATTGTGGGACGCAGGATCGTTGGCGAGGACGGATCGGGGAGGCAGGCTTGTCGGTCGCGACCTCATCTCAGCGCGCGGCCGCGGTCCCATCGCTCCGACGGTCGCTCATTCACTGGGCCGACGGCGCCGCCGACCGAGCCGACCAGCAGCTCTCGCGTCTTCGGGCGAACCTCATCATCCGGCCGCGCCTGCTCATCCCGGTGGTCGCGAACATCGCGGTCGTGGGGATGGTGCTTGCGCTCCCGTTCTCTGCGATCGGCACTTCTCCGATCGGGAATCCCCCAGCAGCGGCCTATGCGGCGTTCGATGTAGCACCACGGGCGCAGCTCACTTCACGCGGTCTGGTCATGAGCGACCGGAGCCCGGTGACGGTCACCGCCGTGGAGGACCAGCCGATCCAGCGGTACACCCTCTCCAAGGACGACACGTTGGCAACGCTCGCGAACTACTACAAGATCTCAGCTGAGGCGATCGCTTTCGCCAACGGCATCACCGACCCAACGACCCTGCAGATCGGGCGCGAGATCCTGATCCCCCCGGCCGAAGGCGCGCTCTACACCGTCAAGGCAGGCGACACCGTGGAGGCGGTCGCGCGCCGCCTCAAAGTCGATCCGGCTGTGATCATGTCCTACAACCGCCTCTACTTCGAGCCCGAGCATTTCGCTCCCGGCAAGGTCGTTTTCGTCGCGAGCGCCGAGCTCCCGGGGCTCGTCTACCAGACCGTCGAGACCGTCGAGGAGGACGTGCGCCCGACGTTCATCTCGCGGCCAGCCGGACCCACGCAGGTCACGCGTACCGGCCGACTTGCCTGGCCTGTCGGCGGTCGGATCACGCAGTACTACTGGGGCGGCCACAGGGGTGTGGATATCGCCGCTCCCTACGGCACCGGCATCGCCGTCCCGGACGCCGGCACCGTCATCTCGACCGGCTGGGTCGCGGTGGGAGGGATCCACGTGCGGGTCCGTCACGACAGCGGCCTCGTCACCGGCTACTACCACATGAGCGCCGTCTACGTGGCCGTCGGCCAGCGGGTGCCCAAGGGTCAGGTGGTCGGCGCGATCGGCCTGACCGGCGTCACGACCGGCCCGCACGTCCATTGGGAATGTGCGATCGGCGGCACCCTGGTGGACTGCTTCTCGCAATGAGCCTTCCGGCGCCTGCCGGAATCCCTCATCTCACCCTCGCGGTTGCCTCCCCCTTACGCTGAGTCGATGTTGAGCGCTGTCCATACCGACCGCAGCGGGCGCGTGTACGTGTCCGCGGAGTGCACTGCCGCGGGTTTCGACGGCGTCGCCACCGTCCCGCTCGAACGGTGGGTCCCGCTCCATCCCGGCGCAACGCTCGCGCCGCTCGCTCGTGAGGCAGACGGTCTCGACCGCCATGGTCGCGCACGCGGTCTCGGTCGCGACCGTTGGGCGCTCGGCGCGGTCCTGCCGCCGGGCCACCTTCGCACCCTCTATCCGGCATACCGGCCGACGGACGATCCCCTCTCCGGCGAACCCTGTGCCGCCATCGGCGCGGACGAGAACGGCGCGCTTGCGGTCGCCGCGATCATCACCGACCCGACCGCCCTCCAGAGCACCGCGACCGAGCCGGTCGCGGTGCTCTCGCTCAAGGTGGCGGAGGCGCTTCGCGAGCACTCCGGCAACCGGCTCATCCGGCAGCTCGCGCGCTGCGCGCGGGAGAGCGGCTGCGCCGACGCGCGGGCGATCTTCCTCGGGGCCGGCACCGGCGCACTGCCCTTTGCCGCCGTGGCGGCCAGGCAGGCCGCGTCGCTGACACCTGCCACCACCGATCTCGTGCTCCGTCGCGGCATCGAGCGCGCGGCGCCGGCCGAGCCCGCAGCTTTCCGGCCGACCGCGGCTGAGATCGCCGAGGTCGCGATCCGCCACCTTGAGCTTGGCGGCACGATGGTCTCGTTCGGACGCGCCTGCGACGGCGAGCCGCTCGCCGCGGTGCGACTGGTGGAGGACGCGATCGCGCTCATCCGCGAGTCGACCAAGCGCGGGACCATCCACCTTGAGACCGATGGCACCCGCCCGCAGGCGCTCCGGCGGGCGCTCGATGCCGGCCTCGACGCGGTGACGGTCCGTCTTGAAGCCGGGCGGGCCAGCGTGCGCCGAGAGAGCCTGCTCCTCGCTGCGGGGGCCGGCGCTTCGCTCGCCCTCGCCATTCCCGTGCGTCCGGGGTGGACCGACACGCCCGCAGCACTCGATGCGCTCGAGTCTCTCCTTGCGGCCCTGCCGGGCGGCCTCCTCATCTTCCGGGACGCTCCCGGCGACCCGCGCGCGATCGCGCGACCGGCCACGCTGGGCGCACCGCTCGGTGTCGCGGTCGCGCTCGAACGACTTGCCGTGGACGCGCCCCAGTTCCGGACGGCGGCTTTCGCGCGGCCTCTTGTGGCTGCCTGACCATGTTCGTCGATCGCGCCCTGATCATCGTGCGCGCCGGTGATGGCGGGCGCGGCGCGATCTCCTTCCGCAAGGAGGCGCACGTGCCGCGCGGCGGACCCGACGGCGGCGACGGTGGGCGCGGCGGCGCCCTCGTCCTCCGGGTGGACGCCGGGCTGGGAACGCTCGCCGACCTCCGCTACAAGACGAGCTACCAGGCGCCGAACGGCGAGCCCGGGCAGGGCAAGGATCGGAGCGGCAAGGCCGGCAAGGACCTCGTGCTGCGCATCCCTCCGGGAACGCTCGTGATCGACCGCGGCACCGGAGAGACCGTCGCCGACCTCACCGAGGGCGGCCAGGAGATGATCATCGCGCGCGGCGGACGCGGCGGACGCGGCAACGCCCGCTTCGCCTCGAGCGTGCGGCGCGCACCGCGGATCGCGGAGGATGGCGACCCC
>SHYN01000093.1 GCA_009692785.1 Chloroflexota bacterium
GGCGCGGGCGCGGTCCGTCAGCTCGACCCGCGCGCGACCGCCGGCCGCAACCTCGCCTTCTGGGCCTACGGCGCAGGAGGCCTGAACGTCGGCTCGCAGCACGAGCTCCTTGAGCGCCTCCGCGAGCTCGGTGTGCGCACGAACCCGCACTGGCGGACAACAGTCGGCGTCGACGAGGCGCTCACGTACCTCCGCGAGTGGGAAACGCGACGCCACACGCTTGACTACGGGACCGACGGGGTCGTGCTCAAGGTCGACCCGAATGCCGAGCAGGACGCGCTCGGCTTTGTCGCGCGGAGCCCGCGCTGGGCGGTGGCCTACAAGTTCCCCCCGGAGCAGGGCGCCACCACCGTCATGGACATCCGCATCTACGTCGGCCGGATGGGCATGCTCACGCCGGTCGCATCCCTCGCGCCGATCCAGGTCGGCGGCACCGTAATCCGGAATGCCACGCTGCACAACCTGGACGAGGTCCGCCGGCTCGACGTGCGCGTCGGCGACCGGGTCGTGATCCAGCGTGCCGGCGATGTCATCCCCGAGGTGGTTCGGGTCGACACCGAGGCGCGTGAGGCCGGACGGGTGTACCCGCTGTTCCTGATGCCACCGCGCTGTCCGGTGTGCGATTGGCCGGTGGAGCACCCGGAGGGTGAGGTCGCCTACCGCTGTGGCAACCCGTCCTGCCCGGCAAAGACGGGTCAGCGGATCGGTCACTTCGTCGGGCGGGGGGCGATGGACGTCGAGGGGCTCGGCTGGGTCGCGGTCGAGCAGCTTCTGTCGAAGGGCCTCGTGCAGGACCCCGCCGACATCTTCTTTCTGACGAAGGATCAACTCCTCACGCTCGAGCGGTTCGCGGAGACGAGCGCCGCCAAGCTCATTGATCGGATCCGCGGCGCCAAGGAGCGGCCGCTCGGGCGGATCCTCTATGGCCTCGGCATCCGCCACGTCGGCGAGGCCACCGCCGACGACCTCGCGCAGTGGCTCGCGGGACGCGTCCCGGGCGAGGCGGGGCTCGCCGAGGTCTTCGCCGCCCTGCGCGCCGCGTCGAGTGAGGAGCTGCAGGCGATCGACGGCGTTGGCGTTACGGTGGCCGACTCCATCGTCACTGCGCTCGCCAGCGGCGATCTGACCACGTTCATGGACAAGCTCGTCCGTGCCGGCGTCCGACCGATCCTGCCGAGGCCACCGGCGAAAGGCGCCGGGCTGTTCGCGGGCAAGATCGTCGTCTTCACCGGCGCCCTCGAGCGGCGCTCGCGAGCGGACGCAGAGGCTCTGGTGCGTTCGCTCGGTGGGAAGGCCGCGGGCTCGGTGAGCGCCAGGACGGACCTCGTTGTCGGCGGGCCCAAGGCCGGTTCAAAGCTCGACCGCGCACGGCAGCTGGGTGTGACGGTCGTCAGCGAGGACGAGTTCGAGGCCATGCTCGTCGCAAAGTGACGGATGGTCCTTGAGGCGGCGGTCCTGGGTCAGCGTCATTAGACTCGACCCATGACAGCCATCGATCGCTCGGTCGTCGAACACGTGGCCGCGCTTGCCCGGATCGGCCTCACCGAGGAGGAGATCGTGCGGTTCACCGGGCAGCTCGCAGTGGTCCTGGACGCCGTGGGGAAGCTTGCCGAGGTCGACACGGCGTCGATCGAGCCGACCGCCTCGGTGCTCCCGCTCGTCAACGTCATGCGCGAGGACGTGGTGCGACACGGCCTCTCGCACGAGGCCGCGCTCGCGAATGCGCCGTCGACCGACGGCGAGTTCTTCCGGGTCCAGGCGACGCTGGAGGAACGGTGAAACTCGGCGCGGCTCCGCCGCGACGAGGGGCGACCCCCAGCTCTGAGCATGGCGCTCGGCGCAGCCGCGAGCTTGGGGAGGAAAGGTGATGGACCTCCCGCGGACCATCGTCGATGCGGCAGCGGTCCTCAGGCGCCGCGAGGCCTCGAGCCGCGAGCTCACCGAAGCGGCGCTCGAGCGCGTCGCGCGCGACCCGCACAACGCCTGGCTCACGAGGGCCGAGGCGAACGCCCTCGCCCAGGCGGACGCGGCGGACCTGCGGCTCGCCGCGGGCGAAGCGCCACTGCTTTGCGGCGTTCCGTGGGCCTGCAAGGACATCATCGGGACGAAGGGCGTCGAGACGACGGCCGGTTCGCGGATCCTAAAGGGGTACGTGCCGCCCTACTCCGCGACCGTCGTGGACCGGCTCGACGCTTCGGGCGCGGTCATGCTCGGGAAGACCAATCTCGATGAATTCGCGATGGGCTCGTCGAACGAAAACTCGGCGTTCGGAGCGGTGACCAACCCCTGGGACCACGGTCGGGTTCCCGGCGGCTCCTCGGGCGGCTCGGCGGTCGCCGTCGCCGCCGGCCAGGCCGTCTTCGCGCTCGGCACGGACACCGGCGGTTCGATCCGTCAGCCGGCAGCGCTCTGCGGCGTGACCGGCATGAAGCCGACCTACGGGCGTGTGTCGCGCTCGGGTGTTGTCGCGTTCGCCTCATCCCTCGATCAGGTCGGTCCTTTCGCCGCATCGGTGGAGGACGCGGCGATCATCTGCGAGGCCCTCTTCGGGCACGATCCGCTGGACGCGACCACGCTGCCGCTCCCCGCGGAGGATCTCCGTCGCGAGCTCACCGCGGGCGTCAGGGGTATGCGGCTCGGCGTGCCGCGTGAATACTTCGTGAAAGGCATGGAGCCGGGAGTCGAGAAGGCGGTGCGCGCGACGCTCGCGGTCTACGCGGAGCTCGGCGCGGAGCTCGTGGAGGTGTCGCTCCCCTCGACCGACCGTGGCCTCGCGGTCTACTACGTGCTCCAGCCTGCGGAGGCCTCCGCAAACCTCGCCCGCTACGACGGCGTGCGGTTCGGGCTCCGGGTCGAGGGTCCGGATCTCGTCGAGACCTACAGGCGCACTCGCGGCGCGGGCTTCGGTCCCGAGGTCAAGCGGCGGATCATCCTTGGCACCTATGCGCTGTCCGCGGGCTACTACGACGCCTACTACGGGCAGGCCCAGAAGGTGCGCACCGTCATCAAGCGGGAGTTCGACGCGGTGTTCCAGAAGGTGGACGCGCTCCTCACGCCGACCTCGCCCGGCGTCGCCTTCGTTCTCGGCGCCAAGGCGAACGATCCTCTCGCGATGTATCTGAACGATATCTACACGCTCCCGGTGAACATCGCGGGACTACCGGGCATCTCCATCCCCTGCGGGCTCTCTGAAGGCCTCCCGGTCGGCCTCCAGATCATCGCGAACTCGTATCGTGAGGCGACGCTGTTCCGCGTCGCGGCGGCCTACGAGCGTGCGACCGAGCATCATCGGTCGCGCCCTCCCGCCGCCCTGGGCCAGCGAGCCGCGGCGTGAAGCACCCCATCCGCCGACTCGCGAGTCAACGGGTCCGCGCGCTGCCTGCCAGCGGGATCCGCCGCTTCTTCGACCTGATCGCGGCCACGGAGGGCGTGATCTCCCTGGGTGTCGGCGAGCCCGACTTCGTCACGCCGGACCATATCCGCGAGGCGGCGATCAGGAGCATCCGAGACGGCGAGACGCACTACACCTCCAACTACGGGCTCCACCGGTTGCGGGAGGCGATCGCCGCGCAGGTCGAACGCCAGCGAGGCGTGACCTACGATCCTGCGCGCGAGATCCTCGTGACGGTTGGCGTTTCCGAAGCCCTCGACCTGGCGCTCCGCGCCAGCACGGAAGCGGGTGACGAGGTGATCGTGGCGGACCCCTCGTACGTTGCGTACGCGCCCGCGATTCTGCTTTCCGGCGCAACGGTCGTCCCCGTGGCTACGGACGCTGCGGCCGGCTTCCGCCTCCGCGCGGCCGACGTCGCGCGAGCCATCACCCCGCGCACGCGGGCACTCCTCATCGGATTTCCGAACAACCCGACAGGGGCGGTCCTCGAGCCCGAGGATCTCGCGGGCATCGCCGCGCTCGCTCGGGAGCACGACCTCCTCGTCTACACCGACGAGATCTACGACCGCCTTGTCTACGGCGCACCGCACCGGTCGATCCTCGACGAGCCGGGGATGCGCGAGCGCACCGTTTACCTCAACGGCTTTTCCAAGGCCTACGCGATGACCGGCTGGCGGGTGGGCTACGCCTGCGCCCCGGCCGAGCTGCTCGAGCAGATGATGAAGATCCACCAATACACCGTGATGAGCGGACCGACCCCGTCCCAGTTCGCCGCACTCGAGGCGTACACGCACGGCGAGGATGACGTTCTGAGGATGATCGCCGAGTACGACCGCCGGCGGAAGCTCGTGTGGTCGCGCTTCAACGCGATGGGGCTCGAATGCTTCGAGCCGCGCGGCGCCTTCTACTGCTTCCCCAAGGTGAGCGGTACCGGTCTCTCCGACGAGGTCTTCAGCGAGCGGCTGCTGCAGGAAGAGAAGGTCGCGGTCGTCCCGGGGAGCGCGTTCGGCGAGCACGGTGCGGGCCACGTGCGCGCCTGTTACGCGACCTCCTACGAGAAGCTCGAAGAGGCCTGCGAACGGATGGCCCGCTTCGTCGGACGCCTCGCGTGAGCGGTCGGGAAACCTGCATCGTCGGCGGTTCGTAGATGGGCACGCGCTACGAGGACCAGCCTCCCGAGCATTGGGCCGGCCCCGAATCGCTCGATCCAACACCGGTCTGGAAGCAGTTCCTCATCGTCGGCCTGCTGCTCCTCACGGGGCTGGGAATGATCGGCGTGTTCGCCTACCTGGCCCTTGGGGCCCAGCTCGCGACGCCTCCCGCGCTCGTTCCCGGCGGACGCCTGGTGCTCGCACGGAGCGAGGTCCCGGCCCTCGGCGCTCCGGCGAAGCGCGTTGGCCCGCCGCTCATCGGCGAGGCGCAGACCTTCTACCTCGCGCAGCCGGAGAAGGGCGAGGTCGTGGCGCTCCGCGCGCTGTGGGCCCCGGGCGACGAGCTCCCCGCCTGTCTCGTGGAGCCCGGGCGCGGCGTCGGGTTCGCGGTCCGCTGTGGCGCGGACTTCGTCTTTGGCCCGAACGGTGAACCCACCGGCGCTCCGCGCGCCCTTGACCGGTATCTTGTGTCGATCGAGGGTGAGCGCATCGTGGTGAACCTTTCGCGGGTCATCGGTGGGTACGGCAGGCTTCCGCAGCCGACGATCCTCCGATGAGCGCCACCCCGAGGTATGAAGTGGTCATCGGCATCGAGTGCCACGTCGAGCTCGCGACCGCGTCAAAGATGTTTTGCGGCTGCTCG
>SHYN01000094.1 GCA_009692785.1 Chloroflexota bacterium
GGTCATCGACCGCTTCCTGTCCGACCGGGGACTGCGCGCGGCAGAGGTGCCGCGCGCATTCCCGCTCGGGCTTGCCGATGCGCTCCGCGCCAAAGGCATCGCGCTCACGATCCGCAGCGGGCTCGAAGACCGGCGGCGAGTGAAGCGGGCGGATGAGCTCGCCGCGATCGAGGCAACCCAACACGCGACGGAGGAGGCCTGGGGCCTCGGGGTCGACGCGATCCGGAGCGCCACCGTCGGCGCGGACCGGGTGCTCCAGCGGGGTGGGTCGCCGTTCACCGCGGAACGCTTGCGGGCGATCATCGAGAGCGCGCTCCTTGAACGCGGCTGCGGGTCGCCCGAGGGCACGATCTGCGCCCCGGGGCTGCAGGCCGCCGATCCGCATCAGGAGGGCAGCGGGCCGCTTCGCGCGAATGAGGCGATCGTCATGGACATCTACCCGCAGAGCAACGCCACGCGCTACCACGCCGACATGACCCGCACCGTCTCTCGCGGCGAGCCTTCGGCCGCGATCGTCCGGATGTACGACGTCGTCAAGCGCGCGCAGGACGCCGGGATCGCGGCGCTGCGGCCCGGGGTCACCGGCAAGGAGGTCCACGAGCTTGTCGAGGACATCATCTTTGCCGCGGGCTTCGACACGCTCCGGCCCGGCCAGCAGCACGATGGCGCGGGCGACAGCACGTTGTCCTGGCGACGCGGCTTCATTCACGGGCTCGGGCACGGCGTCGGTCTCCAGATCCACGAAGCCCCGAGCGTCGGACGCGGCGGGACGAAGCCGCTCGTCGTGGGTGACGTCGTGACCATCGAGCCCGGCGTGTACGACCCGGCCGTTGGCGGCGTCCGCCTCGAGGACCTGCTCGTGATCACCGCCGAGGGCGCGCGCAACCTGACGCGCGCCCCGCGCCAGCTCGTCATCTGAGCCCACTCCTCTACGGCGTGGGTGCCGCCCTCGGCTGGGGGATCGCCGACTTCGCCGCCGCTCTGGTCGCGCGACGGATCGGCACATTCCGGGTCGCGCTCGGGCTGCAGCTCACCGGCGGAGGGCTCTTCGCGCTCGCGCTCCTTTTGAGCGGTCGCTGGCCGCGTCTGGAGCCGGGGCTGCTCGCCGGCGGCGCGGTGCTCGCGCTGCTCGCGGTGGTCTCGCTCACAGCACTGTTCCGCGCGCTCGCGCTCGGCCCGATCGCGGTCGTGAGCCCGGTGACCGCGGCGTATCTCGCGGTGACCGTGCTCCTTGTGGTGGCTTTCCTGGGCGAGCGACTTTCGCTGGCGCAGTCACTCGCGATCGTCGTGACCTTTCTGGGGGTCATGCTGGCCTCGACCGATCTGCGGATCATCCGAGCCACGCTCGGCCGACCGTCGCCGGGCGTTCGTTTCGCGTTCATCGCCATGATCGGGTTCGGCGTCTACCAGGCGCTGTTCGCGGGGTTCGTTCGTGACCACGACGGCCTTGCCGTGATCCTCACGGTCCGCGCGCTGAGCGCGCTCTTCCTTCTGGCAGCGCTGGCGCGGGTGCGTCTACCGGCGATGACCGTGGTGACCCCGCTGCCGTTCGTCTTTGGCCTCGATCGCCGTGCGCTCGCGCTCGTGGTGTTCGTCGGGGTGTTCGACACGCTCGCGAACGTCTCGTTCTTCCTCGGCGTGGACTCGGGTTTCGCCTCGGTGGTCGCGACGGGCGGCGGCGCCTACCCAGTGGTGCCGGTAGTCCTCGCGATCAGGTTCCTGCACGAACGACTGGCGCCGAACCAGTACCTCGGGATCGTGGTCCTGCTTGCCGGGCTCGTGGGGTTGGGCCTCGCCACGTAGGGCGGGCTATCGGCCGGCGCCCGCGACGCGCGCGGCCTGCCGCAGGTAGCTGATCGCGGCCTGGAGCTGCAGGTCGTTCGCGGCGTCGGGGTTCGTCACGATCTCGTCGGGCACGACGCCCTTGTCGGGGCCGTGGAGATCCTCGCCGGTCTTGGCATCCTGCATCTTTGAGTCGGCGGTGAGCAGGGTGCCACCGTCCGGCATCTCCTGCACGCGTGCCGTGCCGACGCACCCTGCGGTGCGTGCGCCGATGATCCGGCCCACGCCGTTCGCGCGGACCCCGGCGGCGATGATCTCCGCGCCCGAGGCCGAGGCGCGGTTCACGAGGACCACGATTGGCCGCGGCCCGGCGAGGTACCACGATAAGCGGGTGCGGACCTCTTCGCGCCTACCGTCGCGGCCGACGTTGTACACGAGGATCCCGTCCTTGACGAAGATGCTCGCGACGTCGATGGCCACCGGGAAGTCGCCACCAGGGTCGTTCCGCAGGTCGAGCACGATGCCCTTGACGTTCTGGTCGAGGAGGCGCTGCACGGCGTCCTTCGTCTCGCGCGCCACCGTGCCGTTGAGGGCGGCGATCGAGACATAGCCGAGATCCTTGTCGAGCGTCCGCGAGATGACCTGGGGCTGGATGAGGCGCGCACGGGTGAAGGTCTGCGTGACCTCGGTCGTCCCGCGGATGAAGACGACCGTCACGTTCGTGCCCTCCGGACCTCTCACGCGGTTCGCGACCTCCTCCACGGTCTGATCGCGGACGTCGACGTTGTCGACGAACTTGAATTTGTCGCCGACCCTCACCCCGCCTCGCTCGGCGGGGCTGTTCGGGATGATCGAGACGACCTCGACCGGTTCGCTCGTCCCCGGCTTGCTGATCGTCGCGCCGATGCCGGTGTATGGGCCGGGAGGTTTGTTGAAGGTCTTGGCGCGCTCGGGGTCGATGTAGTAGGTGTGGCACTCGTTCAGCGACTTCGCCATGCCATCGACCGCGGCTTGCTCGAGCTTGGCGCGCTCGACCTGCGGGAACTTGCGCGCGATGTCCTCGAGCAGTCCACTGAACTTCACGAAATCCGACTGGGTGCGATCGGTGAAGATCGGGCGCTCGAGCGTGCCGTCGAGGCCGTCCTTCTTCAGCCTTGCCGAGAGCCCGTCGAGCGCGCCGTTCAAGATGAGGCTCGAGGTGGGCTTGTCGACCTGCCGCTCGATGAGCACGTGGAATGCCGCCTCGGCGGTCCGGAACGTCGTGATGGACGGAAGCAGGGCACGGGTGGCCTCGGACGGGACGAGCGAGCACGAGGCAACGACGAACACCGCCGCCAGAAGGAGGGTGAGTGCGCGAAGCGTCTTCATGCTGACCGTAGGAGCGAGTGTACGGGCCAGAAGTGCCGCTCGGTCAGGCCTCGGTGGCGAGGATCTTCCGAAGGCGCACAAGGGCCCGGAACTGGAGCGCGCGCACGGCGCCCTCGTTCTTGCCGAGCTTCCGCGCCACCTGAGCGCTGGAAAGGTCCTTCGTGAAACGGAGCTCGATCACCGTGCGCTGCTCGCCGGTCAAGAGGTGCATCGCGCCCTTGAGCGCTGTGACCTCCTCGCCGAGGGCCGCCTGGTCATGCGCGGTCGGCCCGCCCGCGGCAAGCCCGTAGGCGTCCTCGATGTCCACCATCGGACGCTCGCGGCGTCGGCGGTCGGTGATCGCGTTCCGCGCGATCGTGTAGAGCCAGGCGAGGAACGACTTCCCCTGCCAGTGATAACGGTGGATCGCGGCGAACGCGCGGGTGAAGACATCGCTCGTGAGGTCCTCGGCGTCGGCGGCTTCACGGACCCGGTAGAGAACGTACCGGTAGACCTGGTCGGCGTAGGTGTCGTAGAGCTCGGCAAAGGCCGCGCGGTCGCCGGCCCGGGCGCGATCGATGACGTCCGGCACCGGACCGATCTCGGCCGCTTGCTGCAAGACCGCCACTTTGGCCTGCCCGTAACTGTTCATCCTCGTGAGGTTACGCGGTCTGCGGTCACCGCGTGACGGGTCGGAGGTGGCGGTTCGGTATCAGCCGGGCTACTGGTCGGGGCCAAAGACGACGAAGGCGAAGCCGAGGACTACTTTCGCTTCGCGATCTCGGCTTGGAGGATCTTCACCGCGGTCGGGATGGCGTTCGCGTCGTCGGCGGGGACATCCGGCGGGATACCGACGTTGTTGTAACGGCTTCCGGTGATCGCTCCGACCATCTCGGTGCCGACCACGGCAAAGAAGGAGCCGTCGGAGAGGTTGAGCGGCGAGACGCTGCCAAGGCAGCCCACCGACCGTTGGCCGACGATGATCGCGCGCTTGTTCTCCTTGAGGGCGAGTGCCAGATGCTCGGGTGACGAGCCGCCCGAGCGGTTCAGGATGATCGCGAGCGGGAGCTGGTACGCCTCGGGGAGGCGCAGATCCTTGATGCCGCTCTGGGTGCCGGCGCTGCCGGTCCGGGTCTCGAATCTGAGCGTGGGCTCGCCGTTCAGGAACCAGGAGGCCATCGCCTGCGGCGGGTCGCCGCCGACGTTCCCGCGGAGATCGAAGAGCCACGCCTTCGCCCCTTGCGCCAGGAGCGCGTCCAGACCCTTCTTGACCTCGGCGGTCACGTCGTAGGTGCCGTTTCGCACGAACTCGCGCCACTTGAAGTAGCCGATCCCCTCGGGCAACAGCCGGAATTCGAGGCCGGCCTCGTCCGCACGCGGGCTTGGGCTGTCCGGGGGCAGCGCGGCCTGCACACCCGAGCCGGGGACCGCGCTCCGCTTCGGCACGTAGTAGGTGTGGCAGTCGGGGCTCGACCTCGTGTACGAGCGCAGGACGAGGTCGCCGATCTCGTCCGGGCTGAGGCCCGGCGTTTTTGCCGCGATCGCGCTCACGGCGTCGGCGAACTTCCTGAAGTCGGCAAGCACCGGCTCGCTCACGTCCTGGAACTCCGGGGTCGCGACGTCCTCTTTCCAGCCCTTCTGTTTCGCGCTCGTGCGCACGGCTTCAAGGGCATCGGTGAGGACCTTCCGGCTGGAGACCTTGTGGACGTCGTTCTCGGTGAGCGCGGTGTAGGCGATGTCGAGCTTCGACCGCCGGATGTCCGGCGTCTTCGCCGGCGTCGGGCTCGCGGACTGGTCGGCGATCGGCGCGCAGGCACCGACGACGAGCGCGGCGGCGGCAAGCGTCATGAGGAGCCGGCGAGGATTCTGCATCACGACCAGTATGCGGTCAGGCGCGTGCGGCGACGTCTCTTGTACCGGGCGCGTGCTCGGCCTGCCATTCCGCGGGGGAAGCGCAGAACCCTTCGTAGTCGATGTAGTCGGTGATCGTCGGGTGGTCGCTGCAGACC
>SHYN01000095.1 GCA_009692785.1 Chloroflexota bacterium
GCGCGGTAGCCGATGAGCGAGACGATGAGGTAGTTCGGCCCGGGTGCCGCCTGCGTGAGCGCGTAAAGGTCGGTGAACTCACGGTCCGTGAGCCAGCGCCCGATCTCGACGGCCTGGTGATGGATCTCGGGCAGCACGGTATTCAGCCCACCGAAGGCGAGGAGCGAGACCGAAAGGAACAGCGCGGCGATCGCGTCAAGGGGTACGGCTGCGCCGGTCACCGCCGCCACCACGCGACCGCGAAGCTGAACGGTGCGAGCAGCAGGATCACGGGCAGGAGCGGCCACCGCATGAGGCCGACCGCCGCGAAGGTCAGAACGATGAACGGCGCGGCCGCGAACGGTCGACGCCGCACGAGCGGAAGCCCGATCTTGACCGCCGTCGCGGCGAGCATTCCCGCCGCGGCCGCGCCCACCCCATCGAGTGCGCCGCGGAGCAGCGGCAGGTCTCCGCCTCGCATGTAGAGCTCGCCGATCCCGAGGAACAGCAGGAAGGGGACCAGGGTGAACCCCAGCGATGCGGCGAGCGAGCCGCGCACTCCCTGCGCCCGCGCACCCAGAGCCACCGAGACGTTCAGGATGTTCGGCCCCGGGAGAAACTGGCAGAGCGACAGGAGATCGACGAACTGGTCGCCGCTCAGAAACCGCCGCCGCTCCACGATGACCCGCCGCGCCCACGGCAGCGCTCCACCAAAGGAGCTCAGGCCGAGGAAGAGGAAACTGGTGTAGAGTTCCACGAGCCCAGGGTGTGACACGAGCCCGGATGCGGTCGGGTCCGCTGGTCGCGCACGTGTTTCCACCTCAGAACCCTATCGGATGCAGCAGCTCACCCTGCGCCTCCGCGACGACGTCCACCGCTACCACGTCATCCAGAAGTCCGACGCGACCCACGACGGCCGGGCCTCCATCCGGGCCTGTGTCCGGTCCAGGGACGCCGAGCGCGCTGCGGCCATCATCCAAGAGCGCCTCCAGGTGGCGTGCGACGACCTCATGCTGACGCGATCGCGGGACGAGCCGGCCGCAGCGAACGACGATGAGTGAAGAGCGGAATGTGCCGACCGATTTCCACAGCGACGGCGTGCCCAACGGTGGCCTTCTCCGCCGATAACTTTTTCAACTGACGTTGCGGGCGACATCAGCACGCTCACGCGGCATCACGACGACCCGCTCTCGAAAGCGCGGACTGACTTCGACATCGCACTGGGCCGAGGTCTCCTGGCCTAAGCACGCGCTAGGGCCGCGGGGCGAGCCACCAGCGTTCAGCGTCCGCGGTCACGGGCACCCAGGCATTCCCCACGTGTCCGCGGACCTCACTGCGGAAGGCGTCGATGCGCGTTCGGTCGTAGAGCCACACCGCGATCGCGGCTTCGTCCATGCGAGAGAGCACGCGGGCGTACAGCGCCGCGCGCTCGGCCTCGCCGAGCGTCACTGCGGCGCGCCCCAGAAGGATGTCAGTCTCCGTGTCGCACCAGCGCTCCCAGTTGCTCCCCGCGCCACCGTTCTCCGCACGCGGGATCGCATCGCAGCGATGGCGCGAGGAAAGGTAGGACTGCGGATCGTCACCCGGCGCGATCCCGAGCTGGGCAAGGACCACGTCGAACGTGCCGCGCTTCCGGATCCCATTCGCGGCGAAGCCGCCGGTGAGCGTCGCCGAGGGAACATTCCGGATCTCTGTCTCGACGCCGATGGTGCGCCACGCGTCAGCGATGACCTGCTCGACCTGCTCGCGGAGGCGGTTCCCGGTCGTGCTCGTGAGCACAAGGCGAAGCCGCGTACCGCTCCGGCTCCGGATCCCATCGGGCCCCTGCCGCCAGCCCGCCGCATCGAGCATGCCGCGTGCCTGCTCCGCGTCCGCGGGCTGCGGCCGCGCGTCCCGTGGTGCGGCCCACCCAAGGGGAAGCTCGCTCGTGCCGGGTCGGGCGCGCCCCTTGAGGAGCTGCGAGACGATCGCATCGCGCGGCGTCGCGAGAGTGAGCGCCCGGCGCACGGCAAACTCCGCGGTGATGGGTCCCGCGACGTTAAAGGAGAGCGACTCGACGAGCGTGGACGGCCGGAGATCGAGCACGATCCCGGGAACGCCCTCGAGCTCCTCGATGTCTGATTCACCGAGGCTCGCGGCGACGTGCGCCTCACCCGCTCGCAGCTGCGCCTTCGCCGCCTCGAGTGACGCGACGAAGCGCAGGACGATGCGGTCGACATAGGGCGCTGGCTCTCCGGATCGCGTCGGTGCCGGCGCGACGATGAGCTGATCGCCCGATCGCCACTCCACGAGCCGGAATGGTCCGCTGCCGATCGGCGAGCGTCCGAACGCCGCGAGCACCGCCTCGGACGCGCCGTTCAGCACGTGCCGCGGCACGAGCGCGCCGAACCGCGATGCGAAAGCGGGATACGGGACGCGGTAGCGCACGACGGCGGTGCGGTCGTCGGGCGTCTCGACGCCATCAATCTGGTCGTATCCCTCGCGCCCGCTGGCACGCGGGTCGGCGAGAATGCGCTCCCAGGTGAACCGGATGTCGGCACTCGTGAGTGCCACTCCATCGGACCACGCGAGCCCCGACCGGAGGCGGTAGCGAACGCGTTGACCGCCCGCTTCGAGCCAGACGTCCCCGTTCTCGAGCGTGGGCACGCGCTCAGCAAGCCATGGGACCCAGCGGCCGTCCGGATCGAGCTGGAGAAGGCCGCCGAAGAGCAGGCGCTGCGCCTGAGCATCGGCCGCTGACCCGGTGGAACGGACCGGATCGAGCGTCAGCGGCTCCTGCGCGGTGAGAACAATCGTGCCGCCGCGAACGGCGGCCAGCGAAGGCACGGCCTGCGCCGGCGCGGCGCACGCGACGAGCGCGGAGATGATGAGGGCCAAGGCGATCCTGGTCACGATCGAACCCTACGGGGCGGCATCGCGGGCGACGAGCCATTCCGCGGTCGGAATGAGGCCCCCCGGCACCGCACCAGCCTGCGCGAGGCGGAACGCCTCACGCTTGTCGGCACCCGCGACGAGGAAGACGACGCGCCGCGCACCGCGGAGCGCTCGCAGCGTCAGGGTGACCCGCTCGGGCGGCGGCTTTGGGGCGCCACGAACGCCGGCGACGAGGCCGGACGCCTCGAGCGCCGCGTTCCCCGGGAAGAGCGAGGCGGTGTGACCGTCCGGGCCGATCCCGAGGAGCACGAGGTCAAGCGGCCCGGCGGCGATCACCGGCTCGTAAAGCGCGGCGGCCACATCGGGACCGAGCTCGCCCGCCATCCGGTGGACCGTCGCGGGTGAAACACGGTCCAGGAGCGCTTCGGCGGCGGCGCGAAAGTTGCTCTCGGGGTCACTGGCTGGGACGCAGCGCTCGTCACCAAAGAGCACCGTCACGCGGCCCCAGGGGAGGTCCAGCCCCGCCAGCAGCTCGTAGCAGCGCCGCGGTGTCGTCCCGCCCGCGAGCACGAGCCTGGTCGAACTCTGCGCCCGAATGGTCTGAGAAACGATCTCGGCCGCCGCGGCGGCGACGTCGGCCGCCGTCTCGAAGATGCGCGGAGCAGACGTGCCGTTCACGCGTACCTCTGCCGCAGCCGGGGCAGGATGTCAAAGTCCGCCGCCTCGGCCTGGACCGCGAACTGCAGAAGCGGACGCGGTGCGAACTGCTCGTCGGATGCCTCGTGCCTGCTCTTCACCATGCTGGGTCTCCTTGCGTGTCATCCGGAACAGGTCCGCGGCCGGACCGCGGCTCGGCCACGGCGCCACGCAGACCATCCACCATTATGTCTACCGCATATGTGGTTCCCCAGCACGACGATGCAGTCGCTCCCCTCGCGACGCTAGAATGACCCTGCACCCGAACGCAAGGAGGCCACCTGTGGGCATCGCCATGGGGCGCGACATCGAGGCCCCCAGCGGGCGCCTCGCCCCCGCCTCGATCCGCAACATCGCGATCATCGCTCACGTTGACCACGGAAAGACGACCCTCGTCGACGCGATGCTGAAGCAGAGCCACATCTTCCGCGACAACCAGCAGGTCGCCGAGCGGGTGATGGATTCGAACGACCTCGAGCGAGAGCGCGGGATCACGATCATGGCCAAGAACACGGCGATCACCTACCACGGCATCAAGATCAACATCGTCGACACGCCCGGCCACGCTGACTTCGGCGGCGAGGTCGAGCGCGTCATGAACATGGTCGACGGGGTGCTCCTCCTTGTCGACGCGGTGGATGGACCGATGCCGCAGACCAAGTTCGTGCTGCGCCAGGCGCTCCAGCGCGGCCACCGCGCGATCGTCGTCATCAACAAGATCGACCGCCCGCAGGCGCGTCCGAACCACGTCCTGAACGAGACCTTCGACCTCTTCCTCGACCTGGGCGCGAGCGAGGCCCAGGCCGAGTTCGCGACGATCTACACGAACGCCATCACCGGGGCGGCCGGCACCGACCACCTCCACATGGGCGACACGCTCGAGGCGCTCTTCGCCGCGATCGTCGAGCGGATTCCCCCGCCCACGGTCGACCCCGAGGTCCCCGCACAGCTTCTCGTCACCACCACGACCTACGACGACTACAAGGGCAAGATCGCCGTCGGGCGGCTCCAGAGCGGCGTCCTCCGGCGCGGCATGGCGGTGGCGCGCATCGACCATTACGGGGCGATCACGCCCGCCAAGGTCACCGCGCTCTTCACCTTCCAGGGCCTCGCCCGGGAAGAGGTCGAGGAGACTGCGGCCGGCGACATCGTCGCCGTCGCCGGCGTTGCCGACGCCTCGATCGGCGACACGATCGCCGACGCCGCCGACCCGCGTCCCCTGCCGCCGATCAAGGTGGAAGAGCCAACCCTTCGGATGACCTTTGGCGTGAACACCAGCCCATTCGCCGGGCGCGAGGGGACGCACGTCACCTCGCGGAAGATCCGCGAGCGCCTTTGGAGCGAGCTCGAGCGCGACGTCGCGCTGCGCGTCGCCGAGACCGACAGCCCCGACACCTTTGTCGTGAGCGGTCGCGGCGAGCTCCACCTCGCGATCCTCATCGAGAACCTCCGCCGCGAGGGCTTCGAGCTCCAGGTCTCGCGACCCGAGGTCATCTTCCACGAAGAGAATGGGAAGAAGCTCGAGCCCTACGAGCAGCTCGAGGTCGAGGTCGCGCAGGATGTGCT
>SHYN01000096.1 GCA_009692785.1 Chloroflexota bacterium
CGCGGACACCCGGCACATCGGACGCATCTCCGTCCACCCGACCGATCCCGACACCGTGTACGTCGCCGCGCTCGGGCACGCGCACGGTCCGAACAAGGAGCGCGGCGTCTACCGCTCCCGTGACGGCGGGGCAACCTGGAAGCGAGTGCTCTTCAAGAGTGAGCGCGCCGGCGCGGTCGACCTCTCGCTCGACCCGAACAACCCGCGAGTGATCTTCGCCGCGCTCTGGCACGTGCTGCGCACTCCGTGGTCGATCGCGAGCGTCGGGCCCGACGCCGGGCTCTATCGCTCCACCGATGGCGGCGACACCTGGACCGAGCTGGGCGAGGCGAACGGGCTCCCTGCGAAGCCGCTCGGCCGGATGGGCGTCGCCGTTTCGCCCGCGCGCGCCGGCCGCGTGTACGCGGTCGTCGAGTCGCCCGAGGGCGGAGTCTTCCGCTCGGACGACAACGGCGACTCGTGGGACCGCGTGGGCACCGACCGCACCGCCCGGGAGCGCGACTACTACTACCAGCACATCTTTGCCGACCCGCAGGACGCGAACACGATGTGGCTGCTCAGTGGTGGCTGCTTCCGCTCGATCGACGGCGGCCGGACGTACGAGTCGATCCCCACGCCGCATGCCGACCATCACGATCTTTGGATCGATCCCCGCGACCCGCAGCGGATGATCCTCGGCTGCGACGGCGGCGCGACCGCCACCCTCACCGGCGGGACGAGCTGGTCACCGATCCTCAACCAGGCGACTGCCGAGATCTATCACGTGGTCGCGGACATGAACGTGCCGTACCGGGTGTACGGGGCGCAGCAGGACAACTCGACGATCAGCGTGCCGAGCCGATCGATGGCGTCGGGCATCACCCTCGCGGAGTGCTACGACGTGGGCGGCGGCGAGTCCGGCTACATCGCCGTGCGCGCGGACGATCCGAACACCGTCTTCGCCGGCTCGTATCTCGGCGTGCTCACGCGGTACGACCACCGCACGCGCCAGGCGCGCAGCATCGAGGTCTGGCCCGAGGCGAGCGCCTGGGGCCTCGAGACCTCCGAGGTCAAGGAGCGCTTCCCCTGGACGTTCCCCATCATCCTGTCGCCGCACGACCAGGGCACCCTTTACGTCGGCTCGCAGCACGTGCACCGCAGCCGCGACGAGGGGCGGACCTGGCAGCGCATCAGTCCCGATCTCACGCGCAACGACAAGAAGGTGATGGACGACTCCGTCGCCACGGAGCGCGAGCGCTACTGCACCGTGTTCTCGATCGCCGAATCACCGCTCGCCGAAGGCGTGCTCTGGGCGGGCTCCGACGACGGCCTCGTGCACGTGTCGCGCGATGGTGGCAAGAAGTGGGCAAAGGTGACGCCGCCCGGTCTCCCGCAGTGGGCGATGGTCACCGCGATCGAGGCGTCACCGTTCGAGGAGGGCGGCGCCTACGTCGCGGCGACGAAGTACCGCCTCGACGACTTCCGGCCGTACCTCTTCCGCACGCGCGACTACGGGCGCACCTGGACCCCGATCACGCGGGGCATCCCGGTCGACGACTTCACCCGGGTCATCCGCGCCGATCCGGTGAAGCAGGGGCTGCTCTTCGCGGGAACCGAGACGGGGCTTTACGTGAGCTTCGACGACGGCGCCCGCTGGGAGCGCTTCCAGTCGAATCTTCCGGTCGTGGCGATCCACGACCTCCAGGTCAAGGACACCGATCTCGTGCTCGCGACGCACGGACGGTCGTTCTGGATCCTCGACGACATCACGCCGCTCCGCCAGGATTTCGCGCCCGCCACGAAGCCGCAGCTCTACGCCCCGCGGGACACGATCCTCTTCCGCACCGGCGGCGCGTTCGCGCAGCGCGGCGGCAAGGGCGGGGGCGACGCGGGCACCGGCTACCGGGCCGCGTTCACGCAGCTCATGTCGTGGCGACCCGGCCGCGAGCCGAAGCTGCTCGACGCCGGCCAGAACCCGCCGGACGGCGTGCTCCTCTACTACTGGCTGCCGAAGGCTGCCGGCACGCTGCGGCTGTCGTTCCACAGCGCCGACGGCAAGGAGATCGTCTCGTTCGAGGGCGGCGCGGCCCTCCCGGCGACGGCCGGCCTGCACCGCTTCGTCTGGGGCACCCGCGCCCGCGGCGCGACGCGCATCGCCGGACCGGACCTGTCGCTCGGCGGCGGCGGCGGCGAGCGCGGCCTCGGTGGCCCTCTCGTTCCGCCCGGCACCTACGGCGCGCGGCTGAAGGTCGGCACGCAGACCCTGACGCAGGACGTCCTCGTGAGCGCCGACCCACGCGGGAGCGTGAGCGATGCGGAGCTCGAGAAGCAGTACGCCCTCCTAACGCGGCTGCGCGACTGCCTCTCGCGCGTGCACGCCTCGGTCAACGAGATCCGCGTCCTGAAGCGGCGCCTGCTGACGATCGGCGGCGCCCAGGCGACGGCCGCGCTCGGCAGGCTGGAGCGCGCTGAAGCCAAGCTCGTGCAGACGAAGGCGGCCGCACGGCGCGACTCGATGATCATGGCGACGAAGCTCAACCTGAAGCTCGTCGGACTCATCACGAAGATCGCCGGCGCGGACGGCGCACCGACCGGGCCCGAGACGCAGGTCGCGGACACGCTGCTGAAGCGCGCCGCCACGCTCATCGCTTCGGCGGACGAGGCGCTCGGCGCGGCGGCGAAGGTGCTCGGCTCGAAGTCGCAGCCGAGAAAGAAGGCCGCGCGCCGCTGACGAGCCGGCTGGCTCAGCGACGCGGCATGAGCCGCGGGTCGACGCGGAGACTCTGGGTTTCGTCGGTCGCCTGGAAGCGGAGCGCGAGCCCCGTAACGGCGATCTCGTCGCCGTTCTTGAGCGGGTGAGCCGCGCTCACGGCCTCACCGTTCAGAACGGTGCCATTTCTGGTCCCGAGATCCTCGAGGAAGCAGCGCGTTCCATCCCACCTGATCGTCGCGTGCCTGCGTGAGATGAGTGCGTTGGGCGCGACGATGTCATTCTCGGGCGCCCGCCCGATCGTGAGGCCCCGCTCCGTGATCGGATACATGCGGCCGACCTCGAGTCCCTCGCTCACCACGAGCCAGCCGATGCTGGGCGTCCGCACGGCTGAGCTCGCAGCCGGCGTCGGCGCGGGCAAGGGCAGGCGCCGGCGCGCGTACTGGACCGATGACCGCCCGAGCATTCGTACGAGCGCGGTGGCGAGTGCGCCGATGAGCGCGGTCGCCACCCCGATCGCGATCCGACCGGGCTCGAGACTTCCAAGCGCCGCGAGGATGGCGTCCAGTGCGTGCTCCCTTCGTTCGCGTTGAGCCTCAGTCGGCGTCGATCACCTGCCCGCCCGCGACCGCCTGCCGGCCGGCGCGCCAGACCCGCGCGACACGTCGCAGCGCGCCGAGGTCGGTCAGCGGATCGCCATCGAGCAGCACGAGATCGGCCTGCTTCCCCGGCGCGACGGTCCCGATCTGGTCCTCGAGGCCGAGCGCGATCGCGCTGTTGCGGGTCGCCGCGACGAGCGTGTCCATCACGGACAGCTTCATCTCGTTGACCATCAGCTCGAGCTCGCGGCTGAAGGGATCCCAAGTATCCGTCCCGGTCGCGAAGCGCACGCCCGCCTTGTGCATGGCTGCCCACGACGCGGTGCGGGCTTCCCGGCCCGCGCGCATCTTCTTCTGGTCGGCGGAGAGGCTCGCGATGTCGTCGTAGCCGGGGCGGTACCAGACGGCCATCGTCGGCACGACCGTCGTGCCCTTCTCGAGCATCATCTGGGTGACCGCGTCCTCGACTCGCAGCGTCCCGTCCTCGCTCATCCAGCCGCAGTGCTCGATCGTGTCCACGCTGGCGATCACGGCGTTGCGCGTGCCCGTCGTACCGTTGGGGAGCTGCCTTTGTCATTCTCGCTGCGTGCGCGTAGGCTCTGACCCATCATGGCCTGCACGCTCATTCGCGGTGCGACAGTCATCGACGGCACCGGGGCGGCGCCGCGGCGCGCCGACGTCCTCCTCGTGGACGAGCGCATCTCGTCCGTGGGCGCCGACGCCCGTGCGGACGGCGCGACGGTCGTCGAGGCCGCCGGCCGCTCGCTGCTCCCCGGCCTGATCAACCTTCACATCCATCTCACGACGACCGGGATCTGGGGCGCCGCGGAGGAGCCGCACGACGTCGCCCTCATCCGCGCCGCCGCTTCAGCGCGCCGGCACCTGCTCGGCGGCACGACGACCGTGCGCGACATGGGGTCTCCGGGCCGCGCGGGCCAGGTCGTGCGCGACGCGATACGCAGCGGCCTCCTGGCCGGACCGCGCATCGTCGCGAGCGGGAGAATCATCAGCCCGACCGCCCAGGGAAAGGGTGGTGGGCGGATCGTCGCCGACGACGCCGCGGAAGTGAAGAAGGCCGCGCGGCAGCTCGTCGAGGACGAGGCTGACGTCTACAAGGTGGTCGCGACCGGCGCCGGCGGGACGCCCGGCTCGAACGTCGGCGCCGCAACCTACTCGGTCGCTGAGCTCTCGACGCTCGTCGAGGAGGGGAAGCGCCTGGGGCGGCGCATCGCCGCGCACGTGAACGGCACCGCCGGGACCCGCAACGCGGTGACCGCGGGCGTCGACACGCTCGAGCATCTCGGCTGGATGGGTGCCGACGGGAAGCTCGACGTCGACGAGCGCGTCATCGCCGAGATCAAGGCCAAGGACATCACGATCGTGCCGACCATGGCGGTCTGGTACCGGCCGGGCTACGACGACTTCGCCAGCCTGAGCCGGGAGCAAAAGATGATGCGCGCGGTGCGCGAGGATCGAACGGCATCCTGGCTCGCGATGCAGCGTGCGGGGATCCGTTTCGCGACCGGGACGGACACGCTCGACATCGTGACGCGCGAGATCGAGCTGATGGTCCGGGAGCTGGGGCTGAGCGTCCTCGACGCGATTCGCGCGGCGACCTCGAACGCCGCGGAGGCCCTCGGCCTCGCAAGCGAGATCGGCACGGTCGCCGTGGGCAAGATCGCCGACCTGCTCCTCGTGGACGGCGATCCAACGACCGACCTCGGAGCTCTGCGGCGCGTGGTGCAGGTCTACCGGTCGGGCATGCTGGTCGTCGAT
>SHYN01000097.1 GCA_009692785.1 Chloroflexota bacterium
GTACTCGCTGAGCGGCCCCACGGCGTCGGCCTCGGCGTACCGGCCCTTGCCTCCGGCGAAGACGTACTCGCTGGAGAAGACCACGAGCGCGGCGCCGACCTCACGCGCGGCGGCCGCCGCGACCTCGGCCGCGCCCACGTTGGCCCGGCGCGTCCCGTCGGGGTCGAGCTCGCAGCCTTCGACGTGTATCGACGCCGCGGCTAGGACGACGATGCGCGGCCGCCGCTCGCGCACGAGCGCGGTGAGCGCGGCGCCGTCAGTGATGTCGAGAGGGCGCGTCCCGGGCAGGTCGCCCCGGCGCGAGGTGACCGTCGCCGTGCGCCCGTCGAGGGCCGCGCGGAGGTGCGATCCGACGAGCCCCGCGCCGCCGAGGAGCAGGACCTCGTCCGCGCCTGGGCCGCTTGGACCGCTCACAGGACGATCACCGCTCGATTGTGGCGGCCCCGGCGCAAGAACCCATTCCCCTCGCGCGCACCTGAGTCCAAGGTCAAGCGGTGGGGCGAGGTGGCTGCGATGCTCAAGGTGCGCTATCCAGGGAGGTAGTCCCTGTGTAGCGGGGCGGCCCGGCGGAGCAGGTTGAGTAGGCTGGACACCTGATGTCGGGCGAGCGGGTCGATCTCGACGCGATCCAGGCGGAGCTGCGGGAGCGCGTTCGCCGCAAGCGCGAGGCAGGCGTGTACGGTCCGGACGTCGCCGCCGCGCTCGCGCACCCGCTCCCCGGCGGTGGGCCGATCGCCGCCGACACCGATGGCGATCCGATCGCGGTGCTCGCCGCCGCGGTCGAGTCCGAGGTCCACTACGACCCGCGGAGCCGCAAGGGGCTTGCGGCACCAGTGATCACGTTCGCACGACGGTCGGTGATCTGGCTCATCCGCTGGTATGTGCACGAGATCGTGGCACGGCAGGACCGCGTGAACGCCGCGGCGCTCCGCGCGCTCCGCACCCTCGCCGAGCGCGAGTCGGTGGACCTGGTCGCGCGCGTTGAGTCGCTCGAGCGCGCCGCGGCGCACGAGGCGGCGCACGAGGGCGCTGCGCACATGGACCACGAGCTGTTCGCCGAGCGCTTCGGCGGGCTCGAGGCGCAGGTGCGCGAGCAGGCCGCGGCGTTCCTGCCGCGCTTCGCCGGCGCGAAGCGGGTCCTCGACATCGGGTCGGGGCGCGGGACGTTCCTCGCGCTCGCGAAGGAGCATGGCATCGGCGCCTACGGCGTCGACCTCGACGAGCGCCTCGTCGCGCGCTGCACCGCCACGGGCCTCGAGGCCTACCGGATCGACGCCGAGGAGCATCTCCGCTCGCTCCCCGATGGCGCGCTCGACGGCATCTTCGCGGTGCATTTCGCCGAGCACGTGCTGCCGGGCCGGCTCTTCGAGATCCTCCACGAGTGCAAGCGCGTGCTCCGGCCGGGCGCCTACTGTGTGATGGCGACCCCGAACCCGGGCACGCTCACGGTCGGCGCGCACACGTTTTGGCTCGACCCCACACACCGCAAGCCGCTGCCGCCCGAGGCCTTCCGCTTCTACCTCCAGATCTCGGGCTTCGAGCCGGTGGAGGTGGAGACGTACAACCCGAGCGAGGAGCGCCTCTCCGAAGACGGGCTCTCCGGTGCCGCGCTCGCGAACGCGCGGCTGCTCAATCGGACGCTCTACGGCGATCGCGACTACGCGGTCATCGGCCGTAAGCCGCTCGCATGAGCGCGAGCGCCATCCACCAATTCCACCCGGTGCTCGCGGCGCACGACGCGACGAGCGATCACCTGTTCGCGATCCGCGACCTGGCGCGCTCCTGGGGCCATCCGGCGGAGGCGTACGCGATCGAGGCGAAGCCCGAGGTCGCGGCCGAGGTCGTCCCGTACCGGCGGCTCTTCCGCACGCTCGGCCGCGATGACCTGCTCCTGATGCATTTCGGCCTGGGGAACGACGCGTACGACCGCCTCGCCTCCGTTGACGCGCGGCTCGGCCTCATCTACCACAACATCACGCCGCCGGAGTTTTTTGACGGCCTCAACCCGCACGCCGCGCACCACGCGCGCAAGGGCCGCGCGCAGCTCCGCGCGCTCGCGAAGCGGGTGCCGCTCGCGATCGGCGTGAGCGAGTACAACCGCCGCGAGCTCGAGGCCGCGGGCTTCGCGCGCACCGCGACGGTGCCCATCCTCGTGGACTGGCGCCGCTACGACGTGACGCCCGACCCGCACGTCCTCGCGCGCTGGCGGGGGACCGCGACCACGATCGTGTTCGTGGGCCGCATCGCGCCGAACAAGCGGCAGGACCAGCTCGTGCGACTGCTGGCGTACGTCCGGCGCTGCGTCGATCCCGAGGCGCGGCTTGTCCTGGTGGGCTCGTACCGCGACCAGCCGCAGTACCACGCCCGCGTGCGGGCCCTCGCGAGCGAGCTCGGCCTCGGCGCCGCGGTGCATTTCAGCGGCGGGGTCGACGCGGCCGGGCTCGCCGCCTACTACGCGGTCGCGAGCGTGTTCGTCTCGCTCTCGGAGCACGAGGGCTTCGCGATGCCGGTACTCGAGGCCTTCCGCTTCGGCGTGCCGGTCGTCGCGCTCGATGCGGGGGCGGTCGCCGAGACCGCGGGCGGCGCGGCGATCGTCCTGCGCGAGAAGGGCCTCGCGCAGTACGGCGAGGCGGTGGGCCTCCTGCGCGAGCGCGCCTCGCTCCGCGAGACACTCGTCACCGCGGGCCGCGCGCGGCTCGCAGACTTCGCCCCCGATCGCGTCGCGGCGCGCCTTCGCGAGGTGCTGCTCGGCACCAGCGAGGCGCCACGCGCGAGCAGGGCCTCGGTCGCGTGAGGCTCACCCGCGCGTACCAGTTCCATCCGGTCATCGCGGACGGGGACGCGATCGGCAACGACGCCTTCGCGCTGGAGCGGCTGCTCTGGGCGCGCGGCGCACGCTCGCGGATCTACGCGGCGCACGCGCACGATGAGGTCGCGGCCTTCGTCCGGCCCTGGCGCGACCTCTTTCAGGAGCCGCGTGACGGCGCGCTGCTCCTGCTCCGGCACTCCATGGGCAACGACTGCGTCGATGAGGTGGGCGACCTGCCTCTTCCCAAGGTGCTCCGCTATCACAACATCACGCCGGCGCGGTACTTCGTCGGCCTCAACGAGGACCTCCGGAAGTACAGCGAGCTGGGCCGCGAGCAGCTGCGCGGTCTCGCGAGCAAGTGCGAGATGGGGATCGCGGACAGCGAGTACAGCCGCAAGGAGCTGGAGGCCTCGGGGTACGCGAAGACCGCGGTCGTTCCGATCCTCGTCGACCGGAACTTGTTCGAGCAGGTCCCCGACCCGGTCGTCGCGGCGCGGCTCGCCGACGGCCACACCCATCTTCTCGTCGTGGGTCAGATCGTGCCGCAGAAGGCGCAGCACCTCGCGGTCGCGGCGTTCGCGCGCTACCGGCAGAGCGACCCTGCGGCGCACCTCTGGCTCGTCGGCCGCGCCGACCTCGCGGGCGGCTACCTAGAGCAGGTCCGCGCGGAGATCGCGCGGCTCCGGCTGCGCGACGCGGTGACGCTCACCGGCCTGGTGTCGTCAACCGAGCTCCTCGCGTACTACAAGGGCACGACCGCGCTCCTGACACTCTCCGAGCACGAGGGCTTCTGCGTGCCGCTCCTCGAGGCGATGCGCGCCGAGCTCCCGATCGTCGCGCGCAACGCCGCGGCGATCCCCGACACGCTCGGTGACGCCGGACTCCTGCTGGACGACGTCACGCCCGACGCGGTGGCTGCGGCGCTCGAGCGCGTGGTGAAGGACCGGACGCTTCGTCGCGACCTCACCGAGCGCGGCCGGCGGCATCTCGCGCGATTCACGCCCGAGGCGGTGGGTCGCGCCCTTATGACCGCGCTCGCGCAGATCGGCTGGGAGCTCGGCGGGACACCCAGCCGGCGGATCACGGTGCTCTCGAGCGATGAGCGCTGCGGGATCCACGACTACTCCCAGGCGATCGTCGAGGGGCTGCGCGCGAACGACCACCAGGTGGACTTCGTCGGCGTCAAGCACGTCGACAGCGCGGATCTCGCGACCAAGATCGGGATGATCCCGAAGGACACCGAGGTCGTGATCATCGAGCACGAGAACGGGATCTTCCGCGACTTGTCCTTTGTCCTCGCGCTCCTGCGGCTCTGGTTCCGCCGGGTCCGGATCGTGCTGTCGATGCACGAGATCGAGCCCGAGAAGTTCCACCACTACCGCCGGCTCTCCGCGGCGCTCCACTACCGGCCGGTCTACGCCTGGCCGCTCGAGCTGGGGCGGATCTTCTGGGTCGCGCTCCTCATCGCCTCGTACTTCATCCGCTACCGGCTCGTCCTCACGCTCATGGGAGCGCTCCCGGCAAAGCTCATCGTCCACTCCGACCGCACCGAATATTGGACCGACCTGCTCACCTCGGAGCGCGGCAAGATCGAGCAGCACCCCCTCGTCATCATGCCGCTGGAGGACGCGCTGCTGCCGACGGACGAGGCGGCGAGGCGCGAGCTGCGCCGCGAGCTGGGCTTGCCTCTGGACGGCTTCATCCTCGTCTCCCCCGGATTCTTCTTCCGCCGTAAACGATTCATCGAGGTGGCGCGCGCCGCGCCGCCGGAGGTCACGGTGGTCTTCAGCGGCACCGAGTCGTCCTGGGACGCGGGCTACCTCGGCGAGGTGCAGGAGTACGTGCACGAGCACGGCCTGACGAATGTCGTCATCAACACCGATTTCGCGCTGATGGGGAAGCATGTCGCCGCGGCCGACGGGCTGGTCCTCTTCTACGCCGAGCAGTTCCAGAGCGCGATCGCCACCCAGGCGGTGTGGGCCGGGCTCCCCTGCATCTATTCGGATCACCCGGCCTTCCGGCTCTACCGTGGCGCGGGGCTCGTGGCCAAGGACGAGGAAGAGCTGCGTCTCCGGATGCGCGAGATCCAGGACCCAGCGACGTACGCGCGGCTTCGCCGGCAGGTCGCGCTCCTCCGCCGGATGCTCGCGCCGGAGCGGAACGCGCCCCGCTACCTCGCCGGGCTGTGAAGAGCTCGGAGCGCGCCGGCGCAGCGAGCGACGGCACGGACACGAGCACAG
>SHYN01000098.1 GCA_009692785.1 Chloroflexota bacterium
TCACGCGCATCTCCGCCAGAACACCGCTCCTCGCCGACATGAAGCCGTGGGGCCGCTTCACCGCGGTGGACCTCCACCGCGCGGGCGGGATCCGCCTCGTGCTCCGGCGGCTCGCCGAGGCGGGCCTCTTGAACGAGAGCGCGCCCACGGTGACCGGCCGCTCGATCGGCGAGGAGGCCCGCGCGGCGGTCGAGACGCCGGCGCAGGAGGTCGTGCGCCCGCTCGCCACACCGCTTGCCGCGACCGGCGGACTCGTGATCCTCCGAGGCTCGCTCGCACCGGACGGTGCGGTGGCCAAGGTTTCGGGCCACGACACGACCGCGGTATTCCGCGGTCGCGCGCGGGTCTTCGAGCGTGAGGAAGATGCCTTCGGCGCCGTTGAGCGCGGCGCGATCGTGGCGGGGGACGTAGTGGTCATCCGGTACGAAGGACCACGCGGCGGTCCGGGCATGCGCGAGATGCTTGGGGTCACGGGGGCGATCGTCGGCGCGGGCCTGCACACCACGGTGGCGCTCATCACCGATGGTCGCTTCTCCGGCGCCAGCCACGGATTCGTCGTGGGGCACATCGCCCCTGAGGCACAGGCCGGCGGGCCGATCGCCGCCGTCCGCGAGGGTGACGTCATCGTCATCGATCCGGCCCACGGTCGCATCGACCTCGAGATCCCCGAGAGTGAGCTGCAGGAGCGGCTTGCGACGTGGAAGGCCCCCGCGCCCCGGTATCGTTCGGGTGTGCTGGCGAAATACGCGCGCCTCGTCTCGTCCGCCTCCGAGGGTGCGGTGACCGTCGCATGACTCTCACGGTGGAGCGAAACCCGGCCCTTCTCGGCGTCCGCTGCCGGGCGTGCGGCGTGCTCCAGCCGGCCGACGAGCGGTACGTCTGTGGCGAGTGCCTCGGCCCGATCGAGCCCGAGTACGACACCGGGTCGCTCGCGCAGGGCGACCTGCGGGCGACCATCGAAGCCGGTCCCCAGACCCTTTGGCGCTACGCGCCGCTGCTTCCGTGCCGCCCTGCGGCGGGTCAGTGGCCGGTCGGCATGACCCCGCTCGTCCCGGCGCCACACCTCGGCGCGGCGATCGGCGTGCCGGGACTCATGATCAAGGACGACACCCGCAACCTCACGCTCTCGTTCAAGGATCGTCCGGTCGCCGTCGCCTCGGCACGAGCGGTGGAGCTCGGGCTCACGACGCTCGCCTGCGCGTCGACCGGCAACCTCGCCGGCGCGGTCGCCGCGGCCGCGGCGCGTCTCGGGCTGCCCGCATACGTATTCGTCCCGGCCGACACCGAGCCGTCAAAGATCATGGGCGCCGCGTCGTACGGCGCCGCAGTCGTACGCGTGAACGGGACCTACGACCAGGTGAACCGGCTCTGCGGCCGTCTCGTCGACGAGCTGCCTGGGTGGGGCTTCGTGAACTTCACGCTGCGCCCGTACTACGCAGAGGGCAGCAAGACGATGCTCTTCGAGATCGCCGAGCAGCTCGGCTGGCGACTCCCCGACCATGTGGTCATCCCCGTCGGCTCGGGTGCGCTGCTCACCCGCACGGCGACCGCCGCGGCGCAGCTCGTCGCGACCGGTCTCGTGCCGGACGTGCCGATGCGCATCAGCGCGGCGCAGCCGGCGGGCTGCGCGCCGGTGACCGACGCCATCCTCGACGGGATGCGCGCGGTGCGGCCGGTCCGCGAGGCGCGGACGATCGCCCGCTCGCTCGCGATCGGCGCGCCCGCGGACGGCGACGGCTCGGTCGCGATCGTGAAGCGCACCGGCGGTTCGGCCGCCTCGGTGAACGACGACGAGGTCATGGACGGCTGCGAGCTCGCCGCCCGCACCGAGGGCATTTCGGTGGAGCCGGCCGGCGGGGTCGTCGTGGCGGCAGCCCGGGCCATGGCGCGCCGCGGCGTCTTCAAGGACGGCGAGTGCGTCGTGCTCTACCTCACGGGCAACGGCTACAAACAGGGTCATGGGGACACCGTGACGCTCGCTCCGCCGATCGCGCCCGACGCGGACGACTTCCGCGCGGCCTACCCGGAGGCCAGGCCATGAACCTGCGGCTCGCCGCGCCGCTTCGTGCCACGGTCGGGGGCGCGACCACGGTGCCGCTCGATGCGGCGACGCTCGGCGACATCGCGACCCAGATCGCGACGCGCTACCCGGAGCTTGCGACGCGCGTGCTCCAGAGCGGCGCGTTCGGTCCGTTCGTGACGGTCTTCGTCGATGGCGAGGACGTGCGTTTCCTCGCGCCCGACACCGATGTGAGCCAGGCCCGGACCATCGAGATCCTCCCGGCGATGTCGGGAGGTGCGACGACCGAGCTCGGCCTTCTCGATCAGATGGCGAAGGAGATCCATGGCTCCTTCATCGACGAGACGATCGGCATAGTCGCGCGCGCGCATCCCGACACGGTGTCCTTCGCGGTCGGTTCTCCCGCGCCGGAGGTGCTCCGGATGGCGCGAGCCGAGGAGCTCGCGGCGGAGGTGCTTGCGCGCGATGGGCTCGCCCCCCTCGGCTACGGCATCACGGAAGGGGACCCCGAGCTCCGCGAGATCGTCGCCGCAACGGCGCGCGAGTGGGGACTGGGGGCGAGCGCCGACGACGTCAGCATCACCGTCGGCGCGATCCAGGCCGTCGACATCGCGATCCGGATCTTCATCCGCCCCGGCGACCTTGCGGTCGTTGAGTCGCCCGGGTTCGCGAATGTCCTCTCCGGACTCCGGAACCACGGCGCGCGGCTGCTCGAGGTGCCGGTGGACGAAGACGGTATGGACGTGGACGCCGCGGCGCGGATGCTGCGGGAGCGCGGCGAGCGACCGCGGCTGTTCTTCATCGTGCCGAACTTCCAGAATCCCTCCGGCGGGACGCTCTCCGCCGAGCGACGCGAGAAGCTCGTGGCGCTCGCGCGGTCGTACGACGCGGTGATCATCGAGGACGACCCGTACCGCGAGCTCCGTTTCCGAGGAACGAACCTTGCCCCGATCGCCACGCTCGCGAAGGACGGCGTGGTCAGCATCGGCACGTTCTCCAAGACCTTCCTCCCCGGCGTGCGCATCGGCTGGGCGATCAGCGACGCGGCGACGGTGGGCCGTTACGCGCGGGCGAAGCAGACGATGGACTCGTGCACGTCGATGCTCAACCAGCGGATCGTCGTCGCCTTCCATCGTCGCGGCGGTGTGGATCTCCACCTTGCTCGCCTGCGAACGCTCTACGCGGAGAAGAAGGCCCGGTCCCGCTCGGCGCTCGCGAAGCACTTTGCCGGAACCGGCGTGACCTGGACCGATCCCGACGGCGGGTTCTACCTCTGGGTGACCCTCCCGCAGGGCATGTCCTCGCGGCGCCTCCTCGAGGTCGCGCTCGAGGAGCGGGTCGCGTTCGTGCCGGGTGACGCCTTCGCCGTCGAGCGCGACCTCTCCAACACGCTTCGCTTCTCATATTCGTCACCGACGCCCGACCGGATCGACGAAGGCGTCGTTCGCCTCCGCCGCGCGTTCGACCGGATCGCCTGATGGCCGTCGCGCGAGGCGTCGCCTGATGGTCGTCACCGCGCGCCTTGACGCGGCTGCGGTGACCGCGGCCGCCGCACTCATCGGCCCGCACATCGAACGCACGCCGCTCGTGCGGTCGGAGGCCTTCAGCGCGATGGCCGGCTGCGAGGTCTTCCTCAAGCTCGAGAATCTCCAGCGCACCGGCGCCTTCAAGATCCGCGGCGCGCTCAACCGGCTGCTCGCGATGCCGGTGGCGGAACGCGCGCGCGGGGTGGTCACGGCCTCGGCCGGCAACCACGGTCTGGGCGTGGCGCACGCGGCGAAGCACGTCGGCGTCCCGGCCTGCGTGGTCCTGCCGTATGGCGTGCCGCTCGCCAAGCTCACCGCGATCCAGCGGGCGGGCGCCGAGGTCGTCATCACGGGGGTCGATTACGACTCGGCGCACGCCGCAGCCCAGGCGCTCGCGAAGGAGCGTGGCGCCACGTACGTCCACGCCTTCGACGACCCCGACGTCATCGCGGGGCAGGGGACCGTCGCGCTCGAGATGCTCGCCGACCAGCCGGACCTCGACGTCATCGTCGTCCCGGTGGGTGGCGGTGGCCTCCTCGCGGGAACGGTCCTCGCGGTCGCCGAGCGTCCGCGGAGGACGCGCATCACCGGCGTGCAGTCGCGCGAGGGCTCGGCCTTTGCCGACTCGTTCGCGGCGGGTTCGGTCGTCGAACGCCCGGCGTCGACGATCGCCGACGGCATCGCGGTGCGGCGACCCTCCGAGCGGACGCTCGCCATCGCCCGCGACGGTGTCGCCGAGATGCGGACCGTCAGCGACGAGGAGATCGCGAAGACCATCGTCCTCCTCCTGGAACGGCACAAGCTCTTGAGCGAAGGGGCCGGCGCGGCCGCGCTCGCGGCGGTGCTGACCGACCCTGGGGCATTCGCCGGGCTGCGGGTCGGCGTCATGGTCTCGGGCGGCAATATCGACCCGAACCTCCTCGGCAAGGTCCTCCAGCAGGGCCTCGCATCGGCCGGCAGGTACCTCGCCTTCCGGCTCTGGCTCGACGACAAGCCGGGGCAGCTCGCCGATCTGACCCGGATCCTCGCCGACGAGCACATCAACATCCTCCATGTCGGCATCCACCGCCTCGGGCCCTACACGTCGCTCGGTCGCGTCGGCCTGGACGTCATCGTCGATACCCGCGACCGCGATCACGCGCTGGTGGTGCTCGCGATGGTCCGCAGCCACGGCTTTGCGGCAGAAGAGCTCATCGACACGTACCCTTCCGCCTAGCAGATGGCAATGACGCTTTCGCAGAAGGTCTGGGACCGGCACGTCGTCCATCGGGCGACGGGCGAGCCGGATCTCCTCTATATCGATCTCCATCTCATTCACGAGGTCACGACACCCCAGGCCTTTGACGGTCTGCGGCTCGCGGGTCGGAAGGTCCGCCGGCGCGACCTGACCCTGGCGACGATGGATCACAACACGCCGACGCTCGACATCGACAAGCCGAACCCGGACCAGCTCTCGGCGCGCCAGATC
>SHYN01000099.1 GCA_009692785.1 Chloroflexota bacterium
GCCACCACCGCGGCGTGACTGGTGGAGCCGCCGTGGGCGGTGAGGATGCCGGTCGCGGCGAGCATGCCGTGGAAGTCGTCCGGGCTTGTCTCGGGTCGCACGAGCACGACGAGTTGCTTCTGGCCCTTGAGGGCCACCGCGCGGTCGGCGTCGAACACCGCACGTCCGGTCGCCGCCCCGGGCGCCGCGTTGAGGCCCCTGGCGAGATACCGACCCGCCGTGCGCGCGGCCTCGACCGACGCGGGGTCGAAGCGCGGGAGGAGGAGCTGCTCCACGAGTGCCGGATCGACGCGAAGGATCGCCTCGTCCCTTGTGATGAGGCGCTCGGCGACCATGTCCGTCGCGATCTTCATCGCCGCGGCGGCGGTGCGCTTTGCGGTACGGGTCTGCAGCATGTAGAGGGTGCCGCGCTCGATCGTGAACTCGATGTCCTGTGCGTCGCGGTAGTGCTTCTCGAGCCGCTTGGCGATCTTCTCGAACTGCGCGTAGATAACCGGCATCGCCTCCTTGAGCGTCGCGATCTTCGCGGGAGTCCGGGTCCCGGCCACCACGTCCTCGCCCTGCGCGTTCAGGAGGTACTCGCCATAGAGGACCCGCTCGCCGGTATTGGGGTCACGGGTGAAGGCGACGCCGGTGCCGGAGTCACCGCCCATGTTCCCAAAGGCCATGGCCTGGATGTTCACGGCGGTGCCGAGCGCGTCGCTGATCCTGAACTGCTTCCGGTAGTCCACCGCTCGCTTGCCGTACCACGAGCGAAAGACCGCCTCGATCGCCAGCCGCAGCTGCGCCGCGGGCTCCGTTGGGAACGGCTTGCCGGTCTCGCGGAGCACGATGTCTTTGAACTCCAGGGCGAGCGCCTCGAGGTCCTCGGCCCGCAGATCGCTGTCGGTCTTCGCCTTCACGCGGCGCTTGCGGGCCTCGAGCGCGGACTCGAAGCGCTCCGCGGGGATGTCCTGGACGATGCGGCCGAACATCTGGATGAAGCGCCGGTACGAGTCCCAGGCGAAGCGCTCATTCTTGGTGAGCGCCGCGAGCCCGCGGCGGGTCTCGTTGTTCAGGCCGAGATTGAGGACGGTGTCCATCATCCCCGGCATGCTCATGGCCGCGCCGGATCGGACCGACACGAGGAGCGGTCGGGTCGCGTCGCCGAGGCGCTTTCCGGTCGCACGCTCCACCTTCGCCAGACCGCCCTCGACCTGCTTCCACAGCCCGTCGGGTAGTCGCTTGGACGCGGCGAAGAACGCGTTGCAGGCCTGGGTCGTGATGGTGAAGCCCGGCGGAACGGGGAGCCCGGCATTGGTCATCTCGGCGAGGCCCGCGCCCTTGCCGCCAAGCAGCTCGCGCATCTTCGCGCTGCCCTCGGCTTTGCCCTGCGCAAAGAGGTAGACGAACCTACGAGGGACGGCGCGCTGTGGCTTCGCCCGGGTGGCGGAACGGCTCGTGGGCATTCTGTGGGACCTCCCCGCAGCGTCGCGTGCGGACCCATAGTCGCAGGTCCGGTCGCCCGCGGCAGGTGGGGCGAGGGTCGATCGGAGGTACCGTAGTGGCGTGCAGGAAGAGACCTACGCCACGATCCTGGATCGGCTCCGGGCGAATGCCCCGGCGTTCGCGCGGAAGCACCTTGAGTTGGCACGGGCGGAGATCGGCGAGATCGTTCGCGCCAACCTCGGCGCGGCCGCCTGGTTCGTCGGCGCCCTCGCGTTCGTGGGCCTCATCCTCGTCGCCTTCGTCGTGTTCGTCGTCGCCCTTCTCGCGCTGTTCCTTCCGCTGTGGGCGGCCGCGCTCGTCACCATGCTGCTCTTTGCGCTCGTGGCCGGGATTCTCGCGTGGATCGGCCGTCAGAAGCTTGTTTTCCACGGTCCGGAGCGGACCGTCGCCCAATGGAAGGAGTCGTACGCATGGCTGAAAAAGCGTCTCTCCAGACCGAACGCGAGCTCGTAGCGCTCCGCCGCTCGCTCGACCTCGACCTCTCCACGCTGACGAGGAACGCCAAGGCCGACCTTGATCCGCGCCGGTGGATCAAGCGGAGCCCGGTCGCGGCCGCGGGAACGATCGGGTCCGTTGGCGCGCTCATCCTCGGAACGCTCGCCCGACGCGGTCGCCCGAAGAAGCAGCGGAGGGGCGAGAACGCGCCCGCGGTCCGCGACCGGCTGACCGACGTCGCGCTGACCGCCGCGGGGGGTGTGGTCACGACGATCGCCGCCCGCGCCGCCAGGCGGTTCGCGGCGCGGCTCTTTGGCGATGAGGGCAGACCCTAAGGCCCGAACTTCTCCCGCAGTGCCGGCACGAGGTCCTCGATCGCGAGGCGCACCTGGGCCATGGAATCACGCTCGCGGACCGTCACCTGCCGGTCGACGAGCGACTCAAAGTCGACCGTCACACAGAGCGGCGTGCCGACCTCGTCCTGTCGCCGGTAGCGCCGTCCGATCGCCTGGGTCTCGTCGTACGTCGTCATGAAGTGCGGGCGCAGCGCGGCATGCACCTCGCGCGACAGCGCCGAGAGCTCGGGCTTCTTGGAGAGCGGCAGGACCGCCACCTTGTGCGGGGCGAGATCCGAGTGGAGGCGCAGCACGACCCGCGTGCCCTCCTTATCGGGCTCCTCGTCGTAGGCGGCGCAGAGGACCGCGAACGCCGAGCGGTCCGCGCCGACCGAGGTTTCGACCACATTCGGCAGATAGCGCTCATTCCGAACATCGTCGAAATAGGTGAGGTCCTTCCCGGAACACTCGGCGTGCCGCCTGAGGTCGTAGTCGCCGCGGTTGTGGATTCCCTCGAGCTCCTTCCACCCAAAGGGAAACTGGAACTCGATGTCGGTCGCCGCCGCGGCGTAGTGCGCGCGCTCGTCGTCCCGGTGATCGCGGAAGCGCAGATGCGACGCGGGAACGCCGATTGACTCGTGCCAGGCCATCCGGATGCGCTTCCACTCGGTGAAGAGGCCGGCGGCGGCGTCGGGACGACAGAAGTACTGCAGCTCCATCTGCTCGAACTCCCGCGAGCGGAAGATGAAGTTCCCGGGGGTGATCTCGTTGCGGAAGGCTTTGCCGATCTGCGCGATGCCGAAGGGGAGTCGGCGGCGGGTCGCCTGCTGGACGTTTTCAAAGTTCACAAAGATGCCCTGGGCGGTCTCGGGTCGGAGCCACGCCACTGATGCCGTGTCTTCGACCGGACCGACGAAGGTCTTGAACATGAGGTTAAAGCGGCGCGGCTCGCCGAGCTTTCGCAGGCCGCAGTGCGGGCACGGGCCGCTGCCGTCGCCGTCCGGCAGCTCGTCGAGACGGTAGCGATGCTTGCACGATGCGCACTCGACGAGCGGGTCCGTGAAGTTCTCCACGTGGCCCGACGCCTCCCAGACCCGCGGGTGCATAAGGATGGCGGCATCGATGCCCACGATGTCGTCGCGAAGCTGGGTCATCGCCCGCCACCACGAGCGCTTCAGGTTGTTCTTGAGCTCCACGCCGAGGGGTCCGAAGTCCCAGGTCGCCCCCGCACCGCCGTAGATCTCGCTCGACGGAAAGACGAAGCCGCGGCGCTTCGCGAGCGAGGTCAGCTTGTCAATGAGCTGATCCGTCATGCGAGCACTGGCGAGCGCCGCGGGAGGCGCGCGATCTCGTCCTGGAAGCGGGCGGTCACGACGTCGCGGTCGATGACCTGGTGCACGGAGCCGCGAAGGTGTCGCTCGATCTCCGCCGCGAGAGGCGCGTCAACGCGAAGACGCGAGGCGGAAGCGAAGTCGCTCGCGAGGAGATAGCGGAGCGATTTGAGCGCACGGAGCGACAGCTGAGCAAAGGACTCACCTGCGCGAGCCACGCACGAGGGACAGAGCGCACCTCCCGCCGCGGAGCTCCATGCGTTCTGACCCTCCACGAGGCTGCCGGAGCAGTTCACGCACACGATCACCTCGGGCCGGAACCCCGAGCGATCGAGAAGGTGGAGGTCAAACCAGCGGCAGACGAGCGCGGCGCCGTGGCCCGCGTCGAGGTGGCGGAGCGCGTTCTCGACGAGGTCAAAGATAGGCGCCGCAGGAAGATGGTCGGCCGTGAAGCGGTCGGCGAGCTCCGCGACATACCACCCGGCCGCGATCGACACGAGATCCCCGCGGAGCGTGGCGTAGTGGGCGCGCGACTCCGCTCCGGTCAGGACGTCGAGGTTCCGGCCACGCGCGAGCTGAAAGGTGCCGTGGGTGAGCGGCTCGGCGTAGCCGGCGAGCCGCGCGAGCGGCTTTCGGATGCCCTTTGCGACCACGCGCACCTTGCCAAAGTGCCGAGTGAGGAGCGTGAGGATGCGGTCCGCCTCGCCCAGATCGAGCGTCTTCAGCACGATCGCCTCTGTGCGGTAGCTGCGCGATGCCATCGAGAGAGATGCTACGGGAACCGACCTAGAATCGCCCATGTCATGGTGCACGGATTCGCGTCGCGGCTCGCCGCCATCGACCAGGAGATCCGCGCGGTGCTCGCGGTGAGCGATCAGTCGCTCCAACCCTTCTACGGGATGATGCTCTACCACCTGGGCCTGGACACTGGCGCCGCGACCGGCAAGCGCCTCCGCCCGCTCCTCCTGTCGCTGGTCTTCGAGGCCCTCGGCGGCGATCCACCCCGCTCCCTCCCCGCCGCGGCGGCGGTCGAGCTCCTCCATAACTTCACGCTCATCCACGACGACATCGAGGACCATGACCCGACCCGCCGGCACCGGCCCACCGTCTGGTCCGTCTGGGGCATACCGCAGGCGATCAACGCGGGCGACGGGATGTTCGCCGCCTCACGCCTCGCGGCGCAGCGCCTCAGGACCCTTGGCTTCGCGGCGGAGCGGATCCTCGACTTCGCTCAGCTCCTCGACGCGGCGTGCGTGCAGGTTTGCGAGGGTCAGTTCCTGGATATCGCCTTTGAGACCCGCACCGACGTCACCGTCGAACGCTATCGAGCGATGGTCGCGAGGAAGACCGGATCGCTCATCGCGGCCTCGGCCGAGGCCGGCGCGGCGCTCGCCACCGATGACCCGGGGATCCG